>JALHSY010000226.1 GCA_022865455.1 Candidatus Bathyarchaeota archaeon | reverse complement strand
GGGCAAGTGGCTTGAGGGCTGCGGCTTCAAAGGTGAGGCAAACATAGCGAAAGCTGAGGGCAAACTGAGCTGGAAGAGCGAGTTTGCGGCGAGGTGGAGGGCTCTTGACATCAGGTTTGAAGCTTACGGCAAAGACATAGAAGATTCGGTTCGTATAAATGACAGGATTTGCAGGGAGATACTGTGTTTTGAGCCGCCTTCGCATGCTAGGTATGAGATGTTTCTGGACAAGAGTGGGCGGAAGATTTCGAAGTCAACAGGCAACGTTTTCACGCCGCAGGTCTGGTTCCGCTACGGATCGCCTCAGTCGGTGTCGTTGTTGATGTTGAAGAGGTTTGTTGGAACGCGGACTTTGAGCGTTACGGACATTCCCACGTACATGAATGAGATGGACGATTTGGAGGATGTGTACTTCGGAAAGAAGCCGGCGAAGGACGGGAGGGAACTTGTCAAACTACGTGGGTTGTATGAGTATTGCTGGGCGCTGAAGCCTCCGCAGAAGCCAAACGTCAAAGTGCCTTACAATCTGATGACTTTCTTGGCTAAGATGGCGCCTAAAGGCAGTGAAGAGGAATTCATAGCTGAGAAGCTTCGAGGGTATGGGCATTTGCAGAAAAGTCAGACGCTTGATGAAGGTTTGAGAAGGCGAATCGAGTATGCGTCTAATTGGATAAAGGATTTTGAAGAGATAAAAGAAACCACTGTCGGTCTGTCCGGCGCAGAGAAGGCTGCAATGGCTGAGCTGGTTGAAGTGTTGAAGAGCGAAGATGATGCTGAGAAGATACAGAACGCCATATTCACCGTGGCTAAGAAGCACGGTTTGCAGTTGGGCAGTTTCTTCAAATCTCTTTACATGATTCTTCTAGGAATCCCGCAGGGGCCTAGGCTGGGACCTTACTTGGTTGCGATGGGAAAGCAAAACGTGATTGACGCCTTGCAGAGAGCGTTAAGCAAGAGTTGAACCTGCTTACAGGCGTGTCTAAACCCTTTTTTTGCATCAACTATATTTCTCGTACGATGGACCCGCAGTCTAGGCTGGACCAGCACTTCTGCGGCGATATCTCCCGCACAACCTCTATTTTTCCTGAGAAATCTTGGGTGCATTCTCGGTTGCTTCTGATCTGAATATCATGTTGTAGATGCTCGGTACTTGCGAATTCTGCGCGGACCGATTCTGTGCAAAGACTGCGAAATATTCTCTGGTGAGTTCTCTGACCTTTTCTTCATCGTTTGCGTATTTCAAATGCAGTAGCTCATGTATCAATGCGGCCCTTGCCCGACTCCCAGCATACGATATGAACTTGTCTTTCCCACATTCTTGTATGAGTTCTTGACAAAACTTACATGTTTTTGGATAGATCTGGATTCTTCCTCTGTTAGTGTTGCAATGCCCAGCAAGCCCATTTCCATTCTTCCTTTGAAACGGAAAAACTGCGACTTGCACGTCTCTAACCATGTGTTCTTCTATGTTTTCCCTTCTCAACATCCAGCTGAGAAACTTTTGGAATGATGGCCTTCTCAAGGTTCTAATTACAAAAGAGGCATACTTCATGTAAAAGCCAACCTGCTTCTGCGAGGGGTCCTCAATTTTCTCAGGATGAACAGTTATTTTCATTTTGTTAGAGAGCATTTTTGAACTTAACTCACGCGCTTCTATTCTAGGTTGCTTCTCACTCTTAGCTCTTCCCCAACTGGTCAAAGCTTATGCTCCTTTGCCTCAGAGTCTATATCATTAGAAGAGGGTAGCAATCCGGTTATGTAAGGCCCGTAGTCTAGGCTGGATTGGCAATTGAGTGGCGACATCTCCCGCACAACCCGCTCTTTTTCTCTAGTCTTAGTTTTCTCTGTCGTTGCTAGTTCAGAGCCCTTTCCATCCCATCGATGGCGGGTCAATGTCCATTTGCCAAAAGAGTGCTATCAATTCGCCTCTGTGATGGACTTCCTCCTCAAATACGTGTATGAGGATATCTTCGGCTGTGATCATGGTGGCCTTGTGATCCTCGCCCGTGATCGTGTACGTTTTTTTGAGCCCTTTGGAGGACAACGATTGAAGGTAATCATGCATTCGTTTCTCAACGTGTTCCATGTAGGCTCTAACTTCGTCAAAGATTCTGTATTCATCGAATTTCCTCTCGGATCGAAGGTTTTCTTTCTGCAGGAAATCCAACCAGTAATCTATCGCACTTAGAGTATGGACAAATATGTTCCTAATTGAGTTGAAGCTCGCTTCCCTATTTTTGGTGAACTCATCCCAAGACAGTTTGACAAAGCTTTCGAAATATCTGTGCCTCACAATCTCATTGTATTTCAAGAGCTCTGTTATATCAACCATTAATGACACCCTAGCTGCTAGCCAACACAATGTTCTCCTGGTTTAGCTATAACTTTTCCGCAAAATCGTAAACTCGTTTACTCCACGTAAAGACCAAGTTGTTTTCGGATGAACCTTTTTTCTATTTGTGCAGAAGACGGCAATGATTTAATGCTACTCACATTGAATTTGTCCATTCTTTTCCGTTTGAGATAGTATTCTTTTGCCAAGCAACAGTAATTGTGTCTTACAATTTTTGAAACAAAAACCATGTCTTGAGTTGATTTCCAAGCATCCCAAAATCTGCAGACTTCCTCGCTAAAGAGGGGGTCACACAGCAAGCCATAATGGTCAAGAAGACCTTCATCAAGTAATGCCCCAAATGCTGACTCACGTTCGTGTTTCTGCAATTCTTGGTCTGTCATTATTGGCAAGAACTTTTCTTCGAACTCTTTATTGAAGGCATACCAAGGTCTTCTTTTTGTTTGAATCTCCTCAATAACTCTTTTCTTGAACTCATCTTCGATCAATCCTAATCTTTGAAGAACCACGACTCCATCATTAGACAGAAAGCCAGCAGTAATCAATTCTCCTTTTTTCACATCCCAATGGGTTGTTTCGAAATCCAATATAGTTCCTTCGAGAATTGGAACTACATCAACTTCAATTCTTTTCATTCTGTCCCCCACTTTCAAATCTGGTCTTGAGTTTGATTATCCAAAAATCTAATTATGAAAGAGTTGCATTTAATGTTTATCGGACGTTGAGACTTGAAAGATAGGACCTTGAAATTGAGTATAGAACTTGTTCCTTCAACTGTCTGGGAATCTTCTGTCTACAAACTAATGTCTAGAGAGGTGTGGGACAGCATAAGGAACGACTTCATCAAAGAAAACGGGAGAAAATGTCAAGTCTGTGGCGAAACAAGTGGAACAATGAATTTGCATGAAATATGGAACTACGATGACAAGAAGCATGTTCAAAAACTTGAAGGATTCATTCTTCTATGCAGAATGTGTTATCATGTTAAGCACATTGGCTTAGCTGGAATACTTGCTAATCAAGGGAAGCTCGATTATGATAAAGCAATAGAACATTTCTGTAAAGTGAATGATTGCACGAAAAAAGAGTTTGAGAAGCACAAAGCCAAGGCTTTCGAGATTTGGAGAGAACGTTCTGAGTATGAATGGAACCAAGACTTCGGCAAGTATAAGGAGTTCATCAAGCAATGAAGGTCAGCGCGCATGCCTGTTCCTAAATCCGTTTCTGTTTCGATTGTGCTTCTCGCTCTGCCGTGCTTAGGATGATTACGCGCCCGAGATACAGGAAACGATGTTGGGTGAATGTATAAAACAAGAGTTCTTTTTTTCACCACAGTGATTGCACGTTCGGATTGCAGTGAGGCATCGTTAGAGGGCGCGGTCCGAATCTAACGCAGCGGAAAAGGGAATTTAGGAACACGCATGCGCGCTATTGTTATCATTAAGTTTTATAGGTTGTTCTTTTAGTGAATAGGTTGCGCGCGCTTACGGTGTTTCTACCATATTATTCTTTAGTGCAACGTCCGCTATCCCCTTTTTCTCTTGTATAGGAAGACGCCTAGACAGCATTTATGGTCTGAATAGCGCGTGCGTTATTCAATGACAGCATGCACTAGCTCAAGCTTTTCTTTTCCAGCCCCGGCGAACTCCACTTTCTCTCTGCGCACTTTCACCCCCAGTGATGATAGGAACTCTAGATGCGGTCTGCTCGTTTGGCCACGTAGATCGGATTCCAACACTTTGATTAGTTCGGGCTCTCTCCGCGTAACTTCCCCGTTCAGCCCAACGCTTTTTCCCACGCGCATAAACGTGCATCCGTATTTCTTGCATGCATTCAAGTTCATAGAACCAGCTGCAAAGAGAATCTTTTCAACTCTTCTCTTAGAAACTGCCTTCAGGCTGAAGGCAGTAAATCTATTGCCATCGCTAAAGACGAAAATGTCTCCAAGGCCGTACTGGCTTTGAACTTCCTTGATGACGCCAGCTATCTCTTCTACTTTCCTCCAGCCGCCAAACTCTAGCACCGGTATCTTGAGCCTTGTTCCAGGTATATTGCTGGTAATGAACGTGGAGTAGCAAGGCCTCTCTTCGGGTGTGGGCCTTACTCCCAATCGGCCCAGCAACCCAGGGATTTTGCCCATGATGAAATCATGTGTCATCTCCCGCACGCGTGTGCGCCACGGGATCCTGGGAGTACTAATAGCATGCCGCTTCGCCGACTTAACTATTTCGCAGATGTCGGATTCAAGCTCCTTCTTGCTCAAGACAGTGCACACAAAACCAGTCTTTGAATTTATCGTTCCTGGCAATCTGATTATGCGCCGCGTGTCCACCGTTACTTTTTCATCGAAAAGTATGCCCTCTCGCTTCGCTTCTTGGACTATCCTCTTTCTCCTTTCAATCGCCTCAATCTCTCGCTTCCTAGGGTTCTCTTCAGATATCTCGTTGTGCCAAGGGTCGTCGCATACTACATGAAAGCCTTTACTTCCAGAAAATGCAGAATAGCGCACGTTGATTCTTTTCGATTCTAGGAATTCATTAATTGCGATGGCTTGTTGCCTTGCATCTTCGAGTTTTATCTTGCCACCGCAGTCTATGTCGAAGGCAAGGTCGCACGAAATCATTAAATTCTTCAAAATGTCTTTTTCCACCCTGCTACCAAGTAAATGGGGGTTGAGCCAACAAGCGGTGGAGTAATACACGTCAAACGGGGCCTTCCTTACAAGATATTCGCGCAAGCTCCTTGAATCGCGTATTTTGCACTTAACCTTGTAAAAGGAGCCGTCCTCAAGTCGGAATCGAAAATGGCGAAAATTGGCTGATGATGTCACTCCTAAATCTATTGGGTTGGATTTATAGTAGGATTTGATTCGAGATCGCAGTAAGGGAGAGAAAACTGAATCCAACGAAATCTCTACTTCGCTTGCTTCTTTCATTCACTTACTTTGACGAGGTCGCCGTACTCTCTCTTGCTTATGTAAGCTCTGAAGCCACTCGCAATCTTCGGATGTTTCCTGAATGCCCCTTTTGCCTCCAGCTCCCCAAGAATGCTTCTAAGCTGCGCTTCAACCTCAACGCTCCTCACGCCCTCTCTAAACCGGTTTCCATAATTTGTTTTGATCCATGCAGCAAGCCTGCCGTAATGGCTAGGCGTTACCGGAGGCGTTGGCGGGTGCTCTGGTTGAGGTGACTTCTTCACTCCCCATGTTTTCTTTACTTCCCAGCCTTTCTTGAACTTATCAAAGATGCCCATGCCTTCGACTTCATGTTAGTGAGAATAAAACGCTTGCGGTTGTCCCCGCAGCGCACGCCTAGAGGGCTAGTTTTGGCAGCGCTCGCGAATAGGCAACAACGAAGACAACGGGTAACTAAAAGTAGGCCCAACGCCAGAGTCCGAGGTACGAGCGTGCGCTAAGAGGAAGAGATATCAGTTTCCGAACTCTTTTCGGGTTATCTCCCGCAAACCCCATTTCTCCGTCATCTGAAAACCGCGTGACGCGATAAGCAATATTAACTTTCGCATCCAATATTATGCAGAGGCGTCGCAGAATGAAGTACGAAATAAAATACAAACCTTCCTATTCCATGCTCGTAGTCTCTCTTGAAAAGGGTGAAACAATTACGGGAGAAGCGGGGGCAATGACATACATGGACACGACTATAGAACCGCACACGCGAAAAAGGGAAAAGAGTCTTCTGGGCAGTTTGGGTATGTCAATCATCGGCAGGCAATCTTTTTGGGTGAACGACTATGCCGCTGTAGCAGGTCCTGGAGAAGTGGGGCTTGTTTCTGCGCCTGTCGGGGACATAGAAACCTTGGAGGTCAAGCCGAACCAAGGCTACATAATACAGAAGTCTGCCTACTTAGCTTCTACACAAAATGTGGATCTCGACATAAAATGGGAAGGTTTCACTAAGGGACTGTTCGGGCAAGGACTGTTCATGATAAAAGTAACTGGCAATGGGATGCTCTTCATAAACACTTTTGGAGCTGTGGATAAACACACATTGAGATCTGGACAAACCCTGATTGTCGACAATTTCCATCTGGTAGCCTTCAGCGACACTTGCAACTACAAAGTGACCAAGTTCGGCGGCCTGAAGGAAACTTTGTTGGGCGGAGAAGGTTTGGTAACTCAAATTGCGGGTCCAGGCGATGTTTACATACAGACAAAGAATCTGAAAGAATTCGTCGATTGGCTATGGACGTTGATGGAACCACGAGTTAAGTCAAGAGCACGCTAGATCAACATTCACCAACGATGGAGATGTCTCCCGCAAAACCCCTTTTTCCAG
>JALHSY010000225.1 GCA_022865455.1 Candidatus Bathyarchaeota archaeon | reverse complement strand
TTTGAAGGAGACCACAAGAACGAGTCTCTGGGAAAGAAGATTCTGGTTTTGATAACTGGCTACAAGGTTCCGATAGACAAGCTGAAAGAAAAATGGCACGTGTACCCCCTTGAAGACATAGAAGAAAACGCCGAGAAAGGAGCCAAAAGAAAGCTTATTGTTGTGCCCAGAGACGAAGGCAGAACCGCCACAGTTGAAAGACTCGACAAGGCCGTCCAAGCTGGAGCCATACAAGACAGGATTTGGGCAAGCCCTGGGCTTCCTATGCTTATCTTCGTCACAGCCGGATTAATCATAGCCTTGCTTCTTGGAGACATCGTCTGGATTTGCGTACGGTTCTTGCTTCGATGAGACCGAAAGGAATTGAATTAATCTGAATGTGCCTTTTCTGGCCTGCCAAAATGGTCTATGAAAAAGAGTTATCTGAACTAAGCGACCACTATGCTCTAGGTGCGAACGTTGCCAGAGGTTTTTCTCAATGAACTGAACAGATTTCTGAAAAGTGAAAACGGAAAGATCAGCGTAGTAGTCATGCCTGACTTCTTTCTCGACCGAATACTATGCCTAAACTGGAATACAAAGACTCTTTCTGAAAAACTCGAAAACGTGGCTCAGAGAAAGGGTGGCAGCATTGACGGCTTGAAACAAGCCGAGCTTCGAGGCGGAAACGCCATCAACACGGCCTCTGCACTGATTGAACTAGGCGCAAACGTCACGCCGATAGTATGCACAGACACGGTAGGACTGCAACTCATCAGACTCTACCTGAAGTCAAGCAGCGTTGACCTTTCACACGTCAAAATCTTCGACAAACCGTCGCTGACAACGGCAATGGAGTTGAAAACAGAAAAAGGGAAAGCCAACGTCATGCTCAGAGACATCGGTTCGTTGAGCAGTTTTGGACCAGAGGATCTAGACAGCAACGACTTTCAAGCAATCGAAAATGCAGACTACGTGTGTGTTTTTAATTGGGCCGGAACCAGACGGTTTGGAACGAAATTGGCTGGGACTGTTTTTCGCCATGTAAAAACAAAGGGGAAAGGCAAAACCTACTACGATACAGCAGACCCAACTCCTAACAAGGAAAAGATTCCTGAATTAGTGAAGAATGTTTTGCAAAGCAGATACGTGGATATATTAAGTGTAAATGAGAACGAAGCGATTTGCTATGCATCACAGCTAGACAACAGAGTGAAGAAACTTGAAAGGAGCTTGTCGCTCGAAGAGCTCGCAAAAGAGTCTGCGAAGATTCTGGCATCACATTTGCCTGCTAGGGTTGACTTGCATACTACAACCTTCTCCGCAACTTTCAGCAAGAAAAATGAAATAGCTGTTCCCGCCTTCAACGTTCCAGTCTTGAGAGCAACAGGAGCGGGAGACGCTTGGAATGCGGGAAACATTTTAGGAGACGCCTACGGACTTTCAGATGGTGGTAGGTTAACACTAGCCAACGCAGTTGCAGCCTATTACATCTCTAATCCAAATGGAGTTCATCCTACACGAAAACAGCTAATAAAATTCTGTGAGAAGTTGAAGCGAAAAACTGCTCTATAGCATTATTTTAGCTACGTTTCTGAACTTAATAGCTCCTCAAGTATAGAGATTGTTTTCTCCTCTTTGGCTTTCTTCTTAAGTGCCTTAAGGTTAACTTTAATGTGCCTCAAAATTGCCTTTACATCATCCTTATCTTTCAAAGCCCTTTCTCTCTGAATAGTGGCCTTTATCATCCGTAACTTTGCAAGAATTAATGCCTCAGGAGTTTGGTAGTAAGTGGGCATACCCAGAATTTCGCCTTTCCTTTTCTCAAGCTTTTTGTCTGATAATATAACGTCTACTGTGAAAGGTGATTTTTCATCTTCCAGCGTAATTATTCTAAAACCCGATTTGAACGCAGACTCTATCTTTCTTTTGTTAATACTTAACCCAGCCTTCTTCAATTGCGTAACTAAAGACTCTGTGTCTTCTGGAGTAAATTTGACCAGTATATCTACGTCTACTGTGGTTCTAGGAACGCCATAATAACTTGTTGCCAAAGCTCCAGTAAACATGTAGTCTATTTTGGCATCATTCAAAACCGTGACAATCCGTCTAATCAAGTCCTCAAAACTGTTCAGTTTCAAACCCTCTTAAGATGCTTGCTGTAGCGCATTCTTTCCCTGAGTTTTTCCAGAAGCTCTCCCTCGCTAATGCTTTTATTTTGTGTTTTAATTCCTTCCGCACAAATGTGAGTAACCACGTCCACCATATTTATTGATAAATTAACTTTCTCTTCTGGCCTTAGTTTTTCGAGTTTCAAGGACAGCACCAAATCCCACAAGTTATGCTTTGCATAATTATTTAAATACATTCTCCACTTTAACCATGGAGACGGGTGTTTGGTGAGAAGGGGTTGAGGTCAAAACTCTTTGGCAGTTCTGGCGTGCGAGGCTTAGTTAATGTTGATTTGACGCCGATTTTGGCTGCCAAAATAGGTTTGGCTGTTGTAACATTTTCTAAGGCGAAAAGGGTGCTTGCGGCTCGGGATACCAGAGTTTCAGGTTTAATGCTTGAGAACGCGCTGGTTTCTGGTCTGCTGGCGGCAGGCGCGAACGTTACTTGCCTAGATGTGGTGCCGACTCCAGTTCTGGCATTTCTAACGAAAGAACTTGACGCTGGCGTTGGTGTGATGATAACAGCTTCACACAATCCACCTGAGTATAATGGAATAAAAATCTTCGACAGTGATGGCTTGGCCTATGATGAAGAAAGCCAAAACAAGATTGAGAGAATCATTTACCGAGGGTCCTTCAGCTTGGCAGAATGGCGCAACATTGGCGAAGCCGTATCCCTAGATGAGAGCAACTTGTACGTTGAAATGACAACGAAAACCGCGAAGCCAAGCAAAGAGTGGCGCGTGGTAGTGGACCCAGGTTGCGGCGCAACATGCAGCCTTGCACCTGCCGTTTTCAAGAAGTCAGGATGCAAGTTGGTGGCGGTGAACGCGCAGCCAGACGGTTTCTTCCCAGCGAGAAGCTCGGAGCCGAACCCAGATTCTCTGAAACCGCTGGCGAAAATCGTCAAAGAACTCGGTGCAGACATAGGGATAGCCTACGACGGTGACGGTGACCGAGTGGCGTTCATAGACGAGAAAGGAAACTTTGCCGACTTTGACCGTTCGCTGGCCGCATATGCTGCGTATGCTGTGAAGAAGAAGAACGGTGGAACGGTGGTGACAAGCGTTGAGGCGTCTATGTGTGTTGAAAAGATGGTTGAGGCCCAAGGCGGGAGAGTCATCAGAACCAAGGTAGGTGACATCTACGTTTCGGAGGCCGTGAAGCGGCATAGGGCCGTCTTCGGCGGAGAGCCATGCGGCGCTTGGATACACCCCAAGTTTCACTATTGCCCCGACGGAATACTTTCATCAATATTGCTGCTGAAAGCCTTGGAAGATGAAGGTAAGAAGCTGTCAGAGTTTATCGCGGAAACGCCTCAATATGCGACGGTTAGAGAAAACATTCACTGCAGCAACGAGATCAAACACGCGGTTGTGGAAGAAGCTGGAGAAGACTTGAAGACCGTTTTTCCTTCTTGCAGGGAGTTCTCGACAGTTGACGGCGTTCGTCTGACAATCAGAAACGGGTGGATTCTGGTCAGAGCATCCGGCACAGAACCTGTCATTAGGCTGACAGCCGAAGGTGAAACATTAAGAGCCGCA
>JALHSY010000224.1 GCA_022865455.1 Candidatus Bathyarchaeota archaeon | reverse complement strand
GTCTGAGGCACCTCTGCAGGTTCGAGAAGGGCGGCTACTGCAAAGAAGCAAAAAAGAGCTGCGCGCCTCAAAACTGCCCCCAAACCCGAAAATAAGAATTATAACCATTTTACACCAATTATTTAACTCGCCCGCGCGCGCTGCTCACTTAGGAGATTACACTCGGAGGATTTCGTGGATGTAAAGAAGCAAGAACATGACTGCGCGCGCCCAGTTCGTCAATGCTCTTTTAGGAGAGTGATTTGTAGGAAAGGCTTTATGAGCGAATATTGAGAGATTAGCCTATGAGAAAGCTATTTTTTGTTTCTGGTCTGATTCTTGCTGCCGTCGGGGGAATTCTTCTCGACGTGTCGGGTCTGCAAAGGAACTGGCTAATAGTAGCGATTGGAAGCTTGATTAGCATTTACGGGATTTTCGCTAAGGACAGAACGCATGAAAACTAGCTTGGGCCAAGTTCGCGCGCTTCCCCAATGACTCGTATTCCAATTCCTCAACAGCATCTTCCTTTCTCTTAGTCATAGTGAGTAACCGTAGCTCATAGCGCGTGCGAATTGGGATAAAACTTTACCCCAACCAACCAAAATTACGGTGAATAGATAAAAGTTATAGCTGAAGTCAAGCAAAGCTACGTCCACAGGTGCTAGGCTTGTCTGAGATACAGACAGTTTCGATAGCGGTTGCTTCTGCTGGTGTCTTCATTGCAGCTATCTATTACATTTTGCAGATTAGACATCAAGCCAAGCAGAGACAGACAGACATGGTCATGAGGCTATACGCAACGTTTGGGAGCACAGATTTTCAAAAAGCGTATCAGAAGGTAGCAAACATAGAATTTGAGAACTTTGCGGATTTTAGGAAAAAGTATGTAGCAGATATTGAAGTTCGGGCTGCAATATATTCTGTAGTAATATTCTTTGAGGGCATAGGAGTGCTTATCAAGAGAAAACTGATAAATATGGATTTAGTTGACGACCTATTCACCAATCCTATATCACAGACTTGGGAAAAAGTGGCACCTATCGTGAAGGGAATGAGGGAGCTGCAGAAAAGTCCTTCAGTTGGGGAGTGGTTTGAATATGTCTACAATGGAATGAAGAAGCAACGACAATAGAATTGGCTTCTATCAGTTTTTTTGAGCCAGTTTTTTGTTTTGCAGAAAAGTTATGGCTGAATCAGAAATCAAAGCGTATTGGGGTAAAGTCTTATCCCAAACCAAATTTTGGAGCGGTTTGCAAGTTAAAATCGAGTTAATAAATGGGCTCGCCAGAATAGTCAATGGGCACTCATGACGAATCTGATTTCAGTTTCTAGTGCACCCATTGCTGGATTTGGAAACAAAGAATACTACGACCTTATCGGCACAATTGACGTGATGAAAAAGGTCTTCAGAGAATCGGCTGTTGATGGTTTTGAGTTGCAGCTTGAGCCAGAGTGGGACCGTGAAAGTGCACCCTTAACCGATTGTGCTTTTGCTGATTGGACTAGGATTCCGAAATACACAACTGAAGAAGTTGTAGAACTAATCAAAAGTCAGGATTTGCCGATTCTGTCTGTTCATGCAAGCAGGGACGTTGGAAACTATCTTTGCTCTGATAAGGAACGAGATTGGAAGAAAGGAAAACATGTCATTTATGATTCATTGCTGATTGCTGAGAACTCGGGAGCAAAGATTTGTGTGTTTCACCTTTGGGATACTTGGAAAGCCAGTTTCGACCCACAAAAAGTTGAGAGTATGCTTCTGGAAGTGGCGGACCAATTCCCAAAAGTGAAGGCTTCAGTTGAAAACATCCCAACGCATTTAGAAGGTTATACTCCTTTTGGGCTCGTCAAATCATTTGAACACGTGACTATGGATTTGAGATGGGCAGCGATGTATAAGGAACTTGACGCCTTCGAGTCAATAATCAACCGCATTGTAAATGTTCATCTGCGAGGGAGTCTGAAGGAGAGTAAATGGGTTCTAGAGCGTTCAGACTTTGATTTCTATGAAGCCTTGAACAAAATAAGAGACGAATGGGGATACTCAGGCTTGCTCACAGTCGAGCCTGAAGGTAGAAAAGACGGGTCATCGTTTGAAAGTTTCCTAGAAGCGATGCACACCTTGAAGACATAGATTCCTATTTGGGTTCAGCTATAACTTTTCCCAAACGTCATTGAAGTTGGTTGGTTGGATAAAACTTTACCCCCAAACCCAAGCTTTGATCCACAAGTGAAATGTGTGGAAAGCAAGAATATGATACTCGAAGGATTCGATTGGCATGAATATGGGCAGAAACAGAGGCCTGTTGCGTTACGTTGGTCTTGTGTTCCTGATTTTGGGGCTAATAGTTGCGTTGTACTACGTTCCCCAAGCCACTCAACACTCAACGGATAGCCATCTGCTGGATACGCTTCGCTATGTATGTCTGGGAATAGCTCTCGAAATCTTTGGTTTAGGCTTAGTTATAGTCGATGAAAAATAGCGCACGCTCCATATGAACTACCGCAACCTTTCCCTTAGGGGGCATTAAGTAGCCCAGCCCGCATGGTATCATGTGGTGGCACATGGCATGGCTCAAGACAGAAGATCGACTTGTCTGTACATCGGCAGGGAAGTCCTGGAGACCGCGAAGAAATCGGGCCTGAACCTGTCGAGGGTCTCTGAGAACGCCCTCATAGAGGCAGTCAGGAGGCTGCATTGCCCGGAACCAGAAACAGCGCGAAACCGCGCATCCGTTGGGGAGGGCCGGGACCGGGATTTGAACCCGGGCGCTAGGCTCCACAGGCCTATAGGCTACCAAGCTACCTCACCCCGGCCACTTTGATGGACTTTTCCTTGACTCCGTACGCTTCGGCGCCTATTTTCGTTTGCGGAAGAGTTGCACGCCTTCCATGACGACGAAGGGCTCGAAACCGACTTCTCCGAGTTTGATGGCTTCCTCCAGGCTTTTGGTTGCGCGGATTGTGAAGCTGTCGTCGGGAAGATTCTTGAACAGGCTTTGATCGAGCTGGATGTAGAGCATGGTATTGTCGATTTCCCTGTGGCCTAGGAAGTTCTTGACGTGCAAGATGTCCTTAGTATAGTGGTATTCCATTGTCGCTTTCCAATGCCGCAACGTGTGGAAGTGGATCGCTAGGAGCCGCGGATTCTGAAGTTTCGAGGCTAATCTGCGCCTAGCCCTCGTGTATGTCCCTTTCAGAGAGTTGAGGGTGCAATCTTCGAAGACATATGGCCTCGCCCTTGGGAGAGCGTTCAACATGCCGAGGAGTTTGCCGGTGAGGTTATCCCAGATTCTCGGTAGGCTGTTCTTTTCAGGCTCGTTTAGGGTTATGGTTCTCCTCTGAAAGTCCACGTCTATCCATTTCAGCCGCTTTGCCTCTCCGCTTCGCATGGCAGTTTCTTTGAGGAGCTGAAGGAATGTTGCAACCGTTGTGGGGCAGCCAGCGATTAAGTCGTCGATTTCCTGCTCCGTCGGGATGAAGGGAATCTTTCTGACCACGTTGCAGCGCGGTTTCTCCCATTTCATGCCGTTGATTTTGAGGAAGAGTATGTAGGCGTTGATGATGTTTCTGCGTCGGTTCTGGCCCCAGCCCTGTCCTTTGGCGAGGACCTCTTTCACAGATTCTGGGTTCATGATGTCCGCGTTCCTGACTAACAGGGCCCTTAGGGCTCCGCTGTAGCCTCTCATAGTCTCCGACGCGTATCCTTGCTTCTGCATGTAGAAGGCGTATTCGACGAGTTTGCCCTTGACGTCTGCCGATTGGTCTATTGGGGTTATTCCCGCAGCAGATTCTTTCTCTAGTGCTGCGTCCAACTTTTTCGCGCCTCTTGCCAAGGTCGCGCATAATTGGCAATCATAGACTATGTCCGACTTGCCTTTTAATGGCTGCGTTTCAATTCTCTCAACATGT
>JALHSY010000041.1 GCA_022865455.1 Candidatus Bathyarchaeota archaeon | reverse complement strand
GGGAATCTCGCCTCTTATGATAGGACTTGTGGTGGTGTCTTTAGGCACAGATTTACCAGAAATCGTGAATTCGATAACTTCCTCAGCAATGGGTCACGGAGACATAAACGTTGGAGACTCGTTCGGGTCAGTTCTGGTTCAAATAACTTTGATCTTGGGGCTTGTCGCCTTATTGGGAGGAGCATTCAAGGTCAAGAGAAACGAGATAGCAGTAGTCGGGTCATGTGAATTGCTAGCACTCATTGCTTCGGTATCGATGGTTGAAAAGGGATACATTTCAAGAATGAACGCTGTGTTCCTAGTGGCTAGTTTTCCACTTCTCATGTTAATCATCAGGAACGTTATGAAAAATGAATATGCAATGCCGCAAGGCGACACTAAGCTGTTTCGTCACTTTGCCATTGCCATAATAGGCTTCGTGGGTGTCGCAATAGGGGCTTATGCTGTGGTCAACTCGGTGGTTGCGCTTTCAGCGGAAGCACACATACCTGAGTATTTGATCAGCTTTTTTGTAGTCGCTATCGGAACATCCTTGCCTGAGCTAGCTGTTGACTTAGCAGCCGTCCGAAGGAAGCAGTACGAAATCGCTATAGGAGATGCCATAGGAAGCTGCATTGTTGACGCTGGTCTTTCAATAGGAATAGGCCCTCTGATCTTTCCAACGACTGTTTCTGCAAGGCTTGCCGAGACGACAGGCCTATATGCGTTGTTCGCTTCAATTGTTGTATTGCTCGTGCTTGCCGTAAGGCAAAAACTGGATAGGAAAGCGGGAGTATTCTTCATCATTCTCTATGGACTCTCCTATTCGATACTCTTTATTTGACTTAAGAAAGTCGAAAGCACCTGAGCATTCCACATGTGCGCGCTAATTTAGGATGGCCAAAAGAGGTAGGCTTTTGTCTGCATCAGGAACCCGCAGACCCTCATGAGGTTAACATTAACGGTCCTGCGAAGCTCGGCCACCCTAGGGAGTACCCTGTTTTTGCTAGTGAAACGAATTCGCAAAAACGACCTACCCCCCAGCCCTTCACCACTGTTGAAGATTTCCCTGTCCACGACAATCGAGGAGGACCTCGCCCTTCTCAACATATGGAACCCGCAGATCCCTACGAGATTACCCTATTTCCATAGACAATGGAGACGTCACCAGCAACTCCCGTTTTTTGGGTTTCTGATGTGCGTTGATTTCTTAGCGCGCGCTTTAGCTACAGCTTCCTAAATACGGTCATTTTTCTTTCGAGAAATTAACTCAGTATAACGTCAATGAGCAGGGCGAATATTATCCCGAGCAAGAGACTAACGGAGACAGTGTGTTTGTACCCGTACTCATGTGCAACCGGGATCAATTCATCTGCTGTAATGTAGGTCATCACTCCCGCCGCGAAGACCAATGAAAAGCCTACAATGGTCGTTGTTCCAAGAAGGGAGAGAGCAAGAGCTCCAGCTAGGGCTCCGAGGGGTTCAGCCAGTCCTGAGAGAAGCGTGATCAATGCTATCTTGATGGGTTTCATTCCTGCTTCCGCAAGAGGGATGGCGGTTGCGAGGCCTTCAGGTATGTTGTGAAGCATTATGGCGATAGCGATTATCAGGCCCAGTCTAGGCATGTAAGTGTAGCCTGCGGCTACAACGAGCCCCTCGGGCAGGTTATGCAGTGTTATCCCCAAAGCTATGAGCTTCCCCGTTCTGAGCATTTCCGCGTTCTTGCTAATTTTCGCCCCAGCCGTTATCTCAATGTGAGGGATAGTCAGATCCAGGGCGATCATCATGAGGGCGCCTACTGAGAACATAACTATTAGCTCGATGTGCGAAAGCAGTTTCTGAGCCTCGAAAAAGAGGTTGTTGAATGAAACCAAAAGCATTACGCCAGAAGCGAATCCAAGGGAGAAACTCACGACTCTGTGAGTGACTTTTCTCAGGGCAATTGCGATTAGCCCGCCAATTCCTGTAGCCATCCCTGCAACAAGGCTTAGAAGAAATGGTTCAAACACTGAAGCCATACTGCTGACACATCCAAGTACGCGTGCGATTAGTGTTGATAGAGTGCAGACACAACTTAAACGTAGCGCGCATGTGTGTTCCTAAATTGGTCTGAAATGGTTTTTATTCGCCCTTCATGATCTAGGGACGGCTTTGGGCTTCGTGTCTGTTCTTGATTTCTTTGGGGATTTTGTTTTCCTCGAACGCGACAGAAACGTGCAAAATAAGAATTATGACCATTTTACACCAATTTCGGGACAAGCCAGCGCGCTAAGAGATTTGTTGTTTCTTGGTGTTCATTCTTCCCAGTAGAACATGTGATCGCAGTAACTGTCTCCTTGCATCAGAGTCTTCGTGCGTCTCATCTTGATTCTGGGGTGGCATGCTTCAGCATAAGCAAAGTCTGGCTGACAATGCAAAACGTAGCCAAGGTCGGTAGCGTTCATCTCTTTGAACACTTTTGCCCACAAGCACTCAGTAACATGAAGTGTCAACTCGTTCGGGCTCTCTTCTGCATAAGTCAAGGTTAGAGTGTTAGAGAAGTAGGGAGAGGCGTTCTCGGTTTTCTCACATGCTTTGAAATCCTCAAAACTCTTGACTGGTCCTCTTTCCTTTCGTGTCACTTCAACAATGAATTTTTCACGGGCTTTTCCCACGATTTCCAATGCTTTCTTTCGACCTAGAACCCGCTCTAGCTCTTCTGCCAAACAAACCATTTCATGACACTTGTCACGGAAGTATTCCTCATAAGTCATTCCACTCTGCACTTTTTCTTGAAACTTGTGCGGAGTTTTCTTTTTCATGCTCCCTCAACCACCACATATTGGTCTAATAGGGATAAAACTTTACCTCAACCAATCTCAACGGAATGCGGAAAAGTTATAGCCAAACCATAAGATAACTTCTGATTAAAGCGTGTGCAGTGATATAATGACTAGCCTACGTAGCGCGCCACGGTGTCCTTTTTGAAAAAAGATGCGCCAAAAGAAACCTTCAAACGAAAGCGAAAACTCTGGCTCTTGCGTTTGTCTTCGAAAGCAGGATTTTCGGGTCTATCCTCGCAAGTGTATATCCTGGTGTGTCTGGGCTTTCTGTTCTCACTAGGAAGAAGCATTGCTTTCCCCTACCTTGCCATGTTCTTGGCTGGAAAAACTCAAAACGGAGGTTTAGGGTTTGACTCATCACTTGTGGGGTTGATACTCATGATAGGAGGATTCGCTTCCACTTTTGCACTCCCGTTCACTGGAAGCTTGTGTGACAAATTTGGCAGAAAAATAATGATGATATCCTCATTGATTCCACAGATTTTGCTGACCATCGGTTTTGCATATGTTCACGCATTTCTTGACTTTCTGCTACTGTATGCAACACTTGGAATTGTAATGGCCCTTTTCGATCCAGCTTACGGTGCCATGCTCGCGGATCTCGTCCAGCCAGAAAAAAGGGAACAGGTCTACGGCCTAAATTACATGGTGGGTAACGTTGGCTTTATGGCTGGATTGCCCATCGGAGGTTTAATTGCAACCTCGAGTGGCTACTCTGTGCTATACTTCTACGCTGCCATTTTTGTATCCGCAGCGACAATTGGCCTTGGTCTCCTGATCAGGGAATCTAAGCCTCTTCAGGTCGCTAAGGTAAAGGTCTTTTCCGATGTTACCCCAATCTTTAGGGACAGAATTTTCATACTATTTTGCTTCATGGGAGCCTTGACAATTGTCGTTTACTCGCCATCGTACAGCTTGCTATCCGTCTACACAGAGTACCTTGGCTTTGAGCCCTACGTCTTTGGATTTCTCTCCTCAATAGCTGGTGCGATCGTCGTGGCCCTCCAAATCCCAATTAGATTGGGAACAGTGCGAATAGGCCCGACAAAAGCATTCATAATCGCTCAAACACTCTTTGGTGCGGGATTCATCTGTTTCATGGTTGCTACGAGCTTTCCCCAACTCTTAGTAGCCATTGCAGTTCTGACAATTGGAGAAATAATCTTCTTCCCCGCAAGCTCAGCTTTTGTTGCTAATCTTGCTCCAGCAGCTATGCGGGGAAGATACTTGGCTCTGATGGGGCTATTCTTTGGAATAGGAGGTTCAACAACGTCACTGACTATCTTCAGTATTTATGGACTGTTGGCTAACAAAAGCTTGATCTGGGGGATTTGGGGAACCCTTGGGTTCGCGATCCTCCCTGGCTATTTGATGCTATTCAAGATGACTAAGAGAAACAGGTCAATTCCCAAGGAGCAATGAGTCAGGGCTGTCAGTAAGGGCGCGCGCTGTTTTCATTGAATAGGCGAAGTTCTATCCCGATTCAGGTTGTTTTTGTTAGTATTTTTGGTTCTTTCCATTCTTCCCTGAGAATGCTATACAGGCAACCATCTCTCAGTTGCCCTCTGATGAAAAGATATTTACGCATTGTTCCTTCTTTCTTGAAACCTGCTTTCTCAAGAACCTTCTGAGAAGCCACATTTCTTGCATCAGTCTGGGCTTGAATACGTTCTATGCTTTTTGAGAGAAACAAGTAGTCCACCATAATCCTTACAACTTCTGTGCCGTAGCCTTTGCCTCTTTCACTTGGGACAAGAGAATAGCCTATCTCTAACAGCTTTCCTGCAGGGTGCACCAAGGTAAAATGACATATGAAACCAATTCTACTTCCATCTTTCTTTTCAACAATGAAATCCATCATCTCAAGAGCGCCTTTCTCAAAATCCTTCTCTATCTCCGTTTTAGACACCTGCCTTAGAGGATTGTATTCACCAAAGACCTCAGGCTTGTTAAGCCACTCTGCAAATAGTGGTACGTCCTCTTTCTCCACAACCCTCAAATTCACATTCTTGCCTTCAAGCAACTCAATTCACCATTTCGTCAGATTTGACGAAGCGTCATCGCGAGCGTTCCCTTGTCAGAAGCAGCTCGTCCTCCAGATACTTCTGGTCGCTCATCCTCCTGATCTTCAGGAATTTCCCAACACCCTTCTCTGTTTCTTTCTCGTAGATGTTGATCTCTCCATCAAACAGTCCCAGAATGGCATGGAGCTCCTCTGGAGGGTGCATCTGCGGATCAACTACTGCCAGGACTGTGAAACCTGTTGACGTCAATTCCGTAGTGAGAGCGGTCAGCCACTTCCTAGTTTGAACTACACGATGCTGAAGCAGGACATCTGAGACTATCTCGATACAGGCCCTTCGTAGACCTTTCATGGATGCGTCCAGTTTGTGGATGGCTGAAGTCAAAGCAATGCTAATCTCGGTAAGGCTTTCGACACCCTTCAACTTAAAAACGTTTGGCGAACTCTCGGCGATCGCATCTGCTTGAGGATTGCATACAAAGAGGTAAGAGTTACCTTGGGAGTCCCCCGTGAAAGCCTTAGCTGCCCTAGCACTAGTGGTAAGGTAAAATGTGACTTCGCCTTTCTCTGCTCCTGTCTTGAGAAAGCTCTTGATCAGCGAGTCCTTCTCGTTGCATGAGGGTGAGGTCAACACTACAGCGCTGCTTGAACGCAGGCCTCCGCACAGCAGCTTGTCAAGATCTGCACAACCCGTACAGACAAGGTCTATAGGCTTGGGCACTGAGACTGCCTTACCCGTCTCTATGTATAACAATCGTGCTTCTACTTTTTCAATGTCTTTCTTAGCTCCAATCTTCCGAAAGATTTCTAGGGCTTGGTTGAAGAGGTTGTGGGCTTTTTCCCTATCGCCTTTCTGGTCCCGTTCCAAGTACATTCGAGCATATTCACAGAGAACAAAGTCGGTGAAATCGTACATGTTCCATTGCCTCGCACTCAGAGCGTCGAACTCTTGAATGCTCTTCTCGAACTGCTCAATTGATTCTTCCCATTTTTTCTGTGCACGCAACATCGTTGCCCTCAAAGCATGTGCGTAGGCAGTGAATGTTTTGCTCTTCTCTTCAAGGGCAAACTCTTGCAAACTGTCGATCAGACTCTTGGCCTTCTCGATTTCTCCGAGCTCTACGTAGTTTCTGATAATCCATTGAGAATATTGTATTGCCTTTACTCCGTGCTTTTCCGCAGTTTCATAACCCTTTTCCATGAGCTCCTTGGCCTTTACATACTTCCCTCCCCTGTAGTACGACCATCCTAATGCTACAAAACCTATGAGTTTTGCTTGAAAATCGTCAAGTCGTTGAGAGATGCTGAAGGCCTCATTGAAGCACTGGACACTTTTATCCGTTTCACCCAATGTCTCATAGAAGATCCCAAGCCAGCCCAATGACCAAGTAAGTTGAACCATGTTTCCGACCTTCCTGTTCAAAGAAACCGATTCTTCTGCCATGTAAATTGCTTTGCTCATTTCTCCCCTTCCCGCAAACATGACTGCTAGATGCAAGCCAATCAAAGCTATCCAATCAACAGTCCCTACTTTTTTCGCCAGTTCGAATGCTTTCTCATAATACTCCTGGCGTCTTTCATTTTCTTCTTTTGGTATCCATATTGCAAGGTCGTCATAAGCCCACACGGCGGTTTCCATATAACCGTTGTCAAGTGCTATTTTCAAGGCTCTCTCAAAGCATTCCTGGGCTTTCTTCCTTTCACCAAGCCAACTTGATATTTCTCCCAACCACATGTACGAACGTGCCATAACTTCATGGGCGTTCAGTTTTTTGGCAAGCTCAACCGCTTTCTCACACCAAGAAAGAGCTCCAGCCATATCCCCGGTAGCCCCCATGGCAACCATGCCTGCCATATCCTCATAGAGGCTCGCCAACTCAACGCTTTCAGGCTCGGTTTCCAGAATCTTGAATGCTGCCTCATGATGTTCTTTAGCCTTTTTTGTATCACTCATGTTTAGCCAATAAACATTCGCCATTTTGAGGTGCAGTCTTGCCGTTGTTCTTCTTTCATCTAGTTGTTTCCACAACAGCAGCGCGTCATTCCAATACTTCACGCCCGCATCATATTCTCCCACAAGCCTTTTGATATCTCCAAGCCTCTCAAGAACACGTGCTTTTTCCCGAGTTTCACCCTCTTTCCCTTCAAGAAGCCTGAGAGCAGATTGGAGGTAGGAACCTGCTTCGCTATTTGCATATATCTTTGCAGCCTTATCGCCAGCCTTCAAAAAGTAGCCGAGAGCCTTCTCTTTGTCTCCACCCTCAAGAAAGTGAGAGGCAAGTTCGCCAAAATGTTCATCAATCTTTGCGGCGTACACCTTCTCTAGAACCGTTCCGACTAATCCATGGAGTTTCTTACGTTCGTAGGTTCCAACTTCCTCATTCACCACATCCCTCACGACTACGTCAGCAAAGGAACACACGTCTTCTCCACGCACATCTCTGTGCTTAAGCAATCCTGTTTTCAGAAGCCCATCTACTATCTTGCCCAGTTTGTCCTCGTTTGAACCAGTGACTCCTTGCAAAGCCTCAAGAGTGAAATCGTTTCCAACAAAGGAGGCCATCGTTAATACACTCTGGCATTCATCGTCCAAACGCCTGATTCTCGCCTTCACAACATTCCTGACGGTCTCAGGAAACTCGATCTCTGAAACTTCCTTAACCTTCCATCTATTCTCCTCTTTGTAGATTACGCCTTCTTCTTTTAGAGATTCGATTACCTCTTCCACGAAGAACGGGTTGCCCCTTGTTTTATCGTAGACCAGCCTGCAAAATTCTGATTGAATGTCGTCTTGCTCCAAGATCTGCCTGATAATCTCTGAAGTATCTTCAAGTGACATTCGCTTCAACGAGACAGACTGCGGCAACCGTTCCCTCTTCAATTCCGCCAAAACCGGAGTCAAAGGATGCTTGGCGTCAATGTCAGTGCTACGGTAAGCCCCCAAAAGAAGCAAGGACGACTTCTGCACGCCACGGGCCAGATAATGCAGCAGCAATAGTGAAGACGGATCAGTCCACTGCAAATCGTCAAGAACCACCAGCAAAGGAGTCTCTCTGGAAACGTTTGTAATAAATTGGGAGACTGCTTCAAAGAGCCTGTTTTGCTCTTGCTCGGGATTTATGGGAAAGGATTGAGGGATTGTTCCAAGTTTCTGGCTGAGTTCTGGAACGAGCTTAGCGACTTCAGCCGGATAATAGCCGATAACTCTGTACAATTGCTCTGGAACGCAGGTTTCCAGATAATCTTTGATAATCTCTTTCCAAAGAATATACGGAGGAACACCATCCATTCTGAACAGTGCCGGGCATCTGCCATACAGAACCTGCACACCACGGGAACGTGCATATGCACCGAGCTCTCTAACCAATCTTGTCTTTCCAATCCCAGCCTCACCATGAACGAAAACAAGACCCCCCTCGCCATGAACTGCTCTGTAAACGGCTTCCTTCAGAACGTTCATTTCTTCAGTTCTATCGACAAGCGGAACCTCTTTCGCAGCAATAGGACGAGGACTCGGAACATGATCACGCTCAAGAGACGACAAGCAGACCTCTCCGCACTACCCTATCAATAAAACACTATTAGACACTATGTTCTTATTGCTTGTGGAGTTTCGCACTCTGCCAAGCCTCGCTTGATTCAGTCTTAATACTAACTTAGTGCATAACAACAAGGTTAGGTGCCAACAATGGTTGACATTCAGACTGTTTCTGCAGCTTCTCCTAGATAATCTCAGCGCAAAATCTTGTCTGACCCTAGCTTTCACCTACCCCTACCCCCTACCTTTTTTCTCCCGAGGACCCCAGAAACTACTGCGGAAAAGGCTCCAGACAGATGCCACGTGGCATATTCTTTGGGTTTTTGACACGAGCAACTGCGTAAGTCTTAAGGCTTAAGAAAAGACATATTCCTCTACGGGCTAGAGTTTAGTGTGGGCTAAAATCGTCATTCAAGTTAATCCTAAATGGCCTAGGGTAATATGCGAATTTTGCGGACACGTTTTTGAAGAGGGCGAAACTGCATGGCGCCGAGTTAAAACTGGCCACGTAGGCCGAAAGCGTCGCAAGGGCTCGCCATTGACGGTGGGCTGCGAAGAGAAAGACATTTTCCGATGCCAAAAATGCTATGAAATGATGTGGTATTGAAGATGTATAGAAAAAAGAGGGGAGACCAATTGGTTAGTAACTATTCTTCCTCGTCCTTTGAACTCATAGAGCGATAGTAAACAGCTTTCAGATACGCCAGCTGTCCGCCCTCCTTAATCATATACCGGCTTCCGATTGGCGCCATCAGATAGGCCAACTTGATGTCGTCCAATAATGAGATCAACTCATAACAGAGGGGCAAGAGACGCCGCCTTTTTTTCCTTAATAATTCTTTGTTTGCAGTCAATTCGGTAGCATTCAATCTCAAGAGAGCTCTGAATAGATCTTTCATGTTCTCATCATTGAAGATTTCAGCTTGCTGTTCCTCAGACAGTTTTTGCGCCAGAAACGCCAAATCCTTAAGGGCTAGTTTCGTATAATGTTTGATCCTGTTGTTGTAGACGCTCTGTACCTGTTTGCTGTAACCATTCTTGTTTTCACTCATAACATATTTTCGCATCGCATTACCCAACATCCCGTTTTCACCTTAACAATTATTGTTTTAAATTGGCTAAAATTATACAAAAACTGTTATATAAAACTTGTGTTAAACACGAGTGGAGAGAAAAATAAATTGCCTATTATCCGAAAAGTCATCCCAATAGGAAAAACAAGCAAGGCTGTGATCATCCCAAAAAGCTGGCTGCAATTCTTTGAACAGGAATCCGGTCAACCCATTGAGAACGTCGCCATAGAAGTCAACCGCATCCTAAAAATCACACCAATTCTGCAACGTCGAAAGGAAACACCGGAGGCTTCAGAAAAATGACAGAGACAGCCCAGAGGGCTGCCCCCACAACAAATAGCCATCCAAGACCAATTAAGCTTGTTGTCGGAAAGGGCAAAACAACGAGGCCCGGCGACGCTGAAGAATGGACCAGGGAATACTTTGAGGTTGAAATACTAATTGAGGACCCTAACGAGCTCGAGATTGCGAAGGCAAACTTAACAGGCCTCATTGATGGTTGGCTTTCCGCTTCAAAGTCTGCAACCAAGCCCGCTCCGCAGCTGCCGCAATTAGACCCTGACGAATTAGCTAAACTTCCATGGAAAACATACCAGAAAAAGGAACCGTGCAAACCTGAAGATGCAGGTTGGATTTTCAGAAACACGCAGGGGGCAGAGGCCCTAGCCGATTTAATCGAAAAGCAAGGTAAAGGAGCCATTGTTCAGATAGGGCCTAGCAAATTCGAAGTGAAATTCAGCGGTGCCGACAGCCAGTTCATTGGAAGGGCTCCGATCAAAAGTCAGGCATAATCGAGGGAAGCGCAGATGATTCGGGAAGAAGGACGCGGGCCCTCTTGCGTTTGCAGCTCGGGAAATCGTCCGCACCCAACCATAAAGGAGTGGCTATTCATTAAGAGAACTGTACTGAAGCGCATACTACTAAAGCGCATACTGTACCTACCTAGCTACTCTAACCACAGACTCCTATCATCAATCACTTTCTCAGGAGGTTCATAATGGGTGATTTCAGGGAACATGGTGTTCTGATATACTTGGATAAGAACTTGTACATGGCTTTCATTCGACTTCAGGCTGATAAGGGCTTAGGCCGTTCCTACGCAGGGTTGTTGCCTTTCACTGAAGGCATGTATCATCTAGGCTATATTTCAAAGGAAATCTATGAAACACACGCCAAAAAATACAGTGAGCAGCTAGCCACGAAAGAACCATTGACTCCGAAGCAGCTTGACGAAAGACAACGTCTGGAGCAGAAAGACAAGTACTTCAGACAAGTGCTGGAGCAATGGGTAATTCATGATAACGTTGAATGGCGCAAAAAGATTCTAAAGCAGGCTGAAGAATGGAAAGATAAACTGCAGTCCGCAAGGCAGCTTTTGGACCTCCGTGAAAAACCGGTCGTAGAAGGTGTTTCCAAATGAGAGAGAATTTTCGACTGTTT
>JALHSY010000040.1 GCA_022865455.1 Candidatus Bathyarchaeota archaeon | reverse complement strand
GGTGTGCACAGAGTCAGCCATGAAATGTGGTGAGGGTATCCATGCTGAGCAGCCGATGCCGCTGCAGAAGACGAACTTTCCCAGGTCCTCGTGTCCCAGCTCGTGGGCAGCTCGCAGAAACTCGCTCATCACCGTCATCGCACCGCAGCCCGGGCAGAAAGGCAGTGGTAGGTCTCTCAAGTATTTCTTTACAGAGAATTGCTCGCTCAATCCTTAGCACTCTCCATGATTTTTGCGGTCAATTCCTCGGGAGTTATCAACTCTCCCCCGCCAATCTTGTTCAGCGCAATGATTTCTGAGGAGCCGTTTGTCACTCGTTGAACCTCGTAGTACAGCTGCTTGAGATTCATTTCTGGAACTATGATCTTCTCGGCTGTTTTAGCCAGTTTTTTTACGATTTTCTCTGGGAAAGGCCAGATAGTTTTCAAGCGGGCATAACCAACTGTGACGCCTTTTGCCTCGGCGTTTTCAACGGCTTCGTAGATGGCGCGGGAAGTGCATCCGAATGATATGATGCCTATTTGGCAGTCGTCGATGTTGTGGGTTTCGGCTTCGGCTAATTCGTCAGCGTGGTTTTGGATTTTGCTGTTGAGCCTTTCTACAAGTCTTTTGTGCACGTTTGGGTCGGCTGTGAAGCGTATGCCGTACTCGTTGTGTGTTGATCCAGTGACGGCCACGTTGTATCCTTCGCCTACGGCCGGCATCGGCGGGACTTCCTCCAGCCCGAAAAATGCTGTTTCGCCTGGTTTCGGCTTTCTTCTGTTGACTATTTCTATGTCTGCCAGCGAGGGCATGGTTACTTGTTCTCTCATGTGGGCGATTGCCTCATCTGCCAGAAGTATGACTGGCGTGCGGTATTTTTCGGCTAGGTTGAATGCTTTGATTGTCAGTTCAAACATTTCTTGGGCAGAGTTAGGTGAGAGTGCAATGGCTGAGTAGTCGCCGTGCGTGCCCCAGCGGGCCTGCATGACATCACCTTGTCCGCATTTGGTTGCTTGACCAGTACTTGGTCCTAGTCTTTGGACGTCAACTATCACGCATGGGGTCTCTGTCATGAAGGCGTAGCCTATGGTTTCTTGCATGAGGCTAAATCCTGGGCCTGACGTTGCCGTCATTGGTTTAGCCCCGGCCCAACTGGCGCCTACGACTGCGCCGATTGAGGCGAGCTCGTCTTCCATTTGAATGGCTATTCCGCCGATTTTCGGTAGCTTTTTCGCCAAGTGTTCTGCTATTTCGCTTGCTGGAGTTATTGGGTATCCGGCGAAGAATCGGCATCCTGCGACTATTGCTGCTTCGGCGCATGCCTCGTTTCCCTGCCAAAAGTGAGTGTTTCTTTCTGGTTTTTTCTTCAAAGCGCTTCTGCTCCTCGAGTTTCAACTTAAGGCTTGAAAGTTTGAACCTAAAAGGTTTTATCCTTTCTTTGACCAAAATGTCTGTTCTCAAGGGTTGAAAGAAGATGGAAGAAGATATCGTTGATTATGCATTGAAATATGCTGAGAGCAAACAGATCGAGTATGCTGAAGTTAGGGGTCAAAGCCAAGTTCAAGACAGGCTCATGTTGAGAGACGGAATCTTGGAGGCGTACGTGTCAGCAGTTGACAGCGGATTTTGCGTGCGGATACTTGCTAACGGCGGGATAGGTTTCGCATCGACGAACAAGTGGACAAGAGAAGAAGCAAAGGACATTGTGGACTTGGCCTTGAAATATGCCGAGACCGCGGGGCGAAGGGACAAGATAGTCTTTGCGAAGGAAAAGGGCATCGAAACAAAATGGACTGTTGACCAGAAGAGGAAAGTAGAGGATGTCTCTCCTGAGGAGAGAATCACCGAGTTTGTGGAGGTTAACAAGTCTCTGGCGTCGTGTGGGGTGAAGATTGCAGCTACGATTTTCCAGTGCTCAATAGACTTGATCTCGAAATATTTCGTCAGTTCTGAAGGTTCGCGAATCTCTTCATTCGTGCCAAAGATAGGTGCGTTTCTTTTCCTCACGGTTGCGGAGCAGGGCAAGACTGAGCAGGCAGGTGAGCAGTTTGGCTACAGTGGCGGTTGGGAAGCATTCAAAGAGTGGAACATTACTGACAAGATGATTCATGACGCCAAGATCCTCAAAGACGTCATAACCAAGGGCAAGACGGTGAAACCTGGGAACATGGATTTGATCTGTGGACCGGAGGTTACAGGAATAGCTGCACATGAATCCTGCGGGCATCCGATGGAAGCAGACCGAATCTTAGGGCGAGAGATGAGTCAAGCTGGAAGGTCTTTCATATACAAGGGCGGTCCATACTGGCTTGGGACGAGGATTGGCGGTGACACGGTTACCATCGTGGACGATCCTTCTTTGGAGCACAGCTACGGTTACTATGCTTATGACGACGAAGGTCTTAAGGCAAGACGAAGATTCCTTTACAAGAATGGCATCATAAACGAGTTTCTGCACAACCGGGAATCTGCGGCAAAGCTTGGGACGAAGAGCAACGCGTCGTCAAGGTCCATCAACTATGACAGAGAAGCAATCGTTAGGATGGCGAACACCTTTGTCCTGCCTGGGAACATGACTGAGGAAGAACTTGTTGAAGATGTTAAGAGTGGCGTCTACATGAAATCTTTCACTGAGTGGAATATAGACGATAAGCGTTTCAACCAACGCTACGTGGGCAGAGAAGCTTACATGATAGAGAATGGGGAACTGACGCATCCAGTTGCGAGACCAGTGATTGAAACTACGACACTGAAGTTCTGGTCTGCTGTAGACGCAGTTTCGAAAAAGGCTGAGTTTGAGGCGGCAACATGTGGAAAGGGTGACCCGGCGCAGGGAGTTCCGGTGTACACTGGCGGTCCGTGCATTAGGCTGAGAGGGGTGTATGTGAAATGAGTGATGTACTGAATAAGACTGAAGAAATAGTTAAGAAAGCGAAGAGCCTAGGCGCTGACGAAGTTCTGGCCAAGACAACCTTCGGCAGATACCGGCAAGCACGTTTCAGCAGCAATCAGACGGACATAACCGTCGCCTGGAACGACTACGTGACAGACGTCACCTTGGCATGGAAAAAACGTCTGGTGGCCACGCAAATACACGATTTCCAAGACGTCGATGCAGGACTCAAGAGCCTTCTACAGTTGGCGAAGGTTTCGCAGGAGAACCCCCTGTTCGGCGGGTTTGCAAAAGGCGAATTCAAATACGCAACAAGCAAGGCGGACAAGAAGCTTGAGGAGCTTGAGAATCCAACTGACTATATCTCTGCGGCAGTCGAAGCTGCAAGAAAAGAGGCTGGAGCCGAGATTGACAGCGGTGGCATACTCTTCACCAGGTTCGAGGATGTCTATTTGGTGTCTTCTGAAGGTCCTGTCGGCGTTGACAAGAGGTCTGCGGTTGAGCTTTCGATAAGGGCTTTTACTCAGAGGGAAGCTTCAGGTCACGGTGTTGAATGCAGTTCGGCTTTGAAGGATTTCAAGCCTGAAAGGGCGGGCGCGAAGGCTGGGGAGATTGCTGAGCTGGCTAAGAATCCGAAGGCAGGGGACGAGGGTGTTTACGATGTCATCTTTGATCCTTTGATTTTCGGTTCTTCACTGGCAGTTTGGGGTTCCATGGTCGGCGCTTTCAACGTGCTGATTCAAATGTCAGTTTTCGTCAACAAGATCGGTCAAAAAGTGGCTCCTGAAATCGTTACGATGCGAGACAATCCTGGCGCATATTCCTTGTCAAGCAGAGTCTTTGACGACGAAGGTGTGCCTGCTAGAGAGAATGTCTTCATTGATCGTGGCGTGCTCAAAGGCTATCTTCATAACACGTCGACTGCCAAAATGTTCAAAACTGAAACAACCGGCAACGCTGGGCTGGTTGCCCCGAATGCTTGGAACATCGAGCTGGATGCCGGTGACGTGAGCAAGGATGAACTTTTCGAAGACGTGAAGAAAGGTCTTTACTTGACTAACACTTGGTACACTCGTTTCCAAAACTATGCCAAAGGTGATTTCTCAACCATACCTCGAGACGGCATATTCCTGATCGAGAAAGGCAAGATTAGGCAGTCGCTGAAAGACCTGCGCGTAAGTGACAACGCTCTGAGCATGCTAGGCAAAATCGCTGGGATTTCTAAGGAAAGGCAACATGTGCACTGGTGGGGTGAGGCAGAACCGCCGTCGCTCAGCCCGTACGTGCTGATCAAAGATGTGCACCTGACAAAGTCCAAATAGGCTTTCTCTTCTTTCTCTTTTTCATTTTTGCCTGCTGCACAAGGTTTATGTCAGCTATTCTCACAGTTGCTCATTGAAGTGTCCATTTGCGGTCGTAGTCTAGTTTGGCAGGACATCAGCCTCCCACGCTGACGACCCGGGTTCAAATCCCGGCGACCGCACCAAAAACAGTCTTGATTCCCCAATCAGCAGTTGGGATAGGCCAAGTCTTGGGAGTCTACCCTCCCTCTGCATGTAGATTGGATCGTCTGTGATTTTGCGCGCGCTTGTAAGAGGTGGAGAAAAGCATTATTGGATTATGGCCAGAAACAAGAAATAGTTTCAATACAAATGAAAACATGCAACACGCACTACTTTTTCAAGACGGTTTGAGATATTTCTGTGGCGGGCGGGGTGGGATTTGAACCCACGACCACCAACTTAGGAGGCTGGTGCTCTATCCGTACTGAGCTACCCGCCCTTGTGTTCTTTTCATTCAAGCTACTTGGATTTAAGAGATTTGGGTCAATGGTTTTTGGGTCAATTAGGTCAATAGGGCTTGGATTATTCTGCCTAAGAAGACTCTGCACATATGAAAGGCTCTGTTTATGATACTCAAACTTAGGCTTCTTGCTAACTGAATCTAACCCAGCATAATGTCTGGTTCTATAGTAGTTCTTGCCAATGTGCTGTAAGTATCCCTTATTTCCACAGACTTCACATACAATTTTCATTTTGCATATCACCTCCATAGGGCTTGACCTGAAGGAGCTGAATTGCTATTTATTGACCATTAAAGATCATTCTTCAGAGGTCATATGCTTTAAAATGCTTTTCAGCCCTAGGAGAAGTGCAGCGAATATACTCTAAAAGTACCCAAGATTCCATAGCCTTAACGTCTCAGCTTGAAATATGATTCCAAAGTTTGAATGGCCAAGCAAAAACATGGAGAGTCACAATATGGTAGAACAAATTCTTCCAGAGATCGAACCAAAGAAGAATTCCTGTATATCTGTTTAACACATATGTGCAAGCACTTATTGGATACTGTTGCCTTTTGTAAGGTAGAACGAAACAGCTTCTAAGCATCCGTCGAAAGCAGCTTTCAACGAAAATTCTCAAATTCACCAAAAAACAATTGGTGAGAATGAAAGATGAATAAAGGAAATATTTCAAGTCCATACTACATAGTGGAAAGCCAATATCCTGTAACCAATACAGAAAAAGCACAATGGGGAGAGGAAGCTTTTGCTGAAGCTTTGTCAGACTTTCCTATTCTTATGAACATAACCTATGGAAAGAGACAAAAGGACATCGACCATCTGGTTTTTGCCAGTCATTCGGTCATAATGAATGAATGCAAAAACACCAAAGAAAACTTCCATATGTTCTATTCGTGGTTTCTGAGCCATGTTGTTGATAGGTTTGCTGATGGTCTGCCAGTTGCTCAATACTATGCTAGAACATTCGGCTATTCGGTCAAGAGTATTGTCTTTACACTGACGATTCCAAGATTGAACACTGAACCAATAGTAAAGAAAGCACTGAACGGTCTCAGAATTCATGTTATTGAAACGGAGGAACAGCTTGTGGATAAGGATTCATTAGAGAAATGGCATAAGCCTGTAAGGGGTCAGTTTCTGTCTGTTATTAACAATCAAGTCAATAATACAAGAGATCCTATAGATAGCAGTACAGTGACACTTCTATCAGCTGATCCTACTCATAAAAAGCCAACGATAACAATGAAAAAGATAGGAGGTAATCCAATGACCGAGATAACCATGTATAAGGAAGCCATCAAGTCATGGAATCCTTTTGTTGGATGCAAACACGACTGCATTTACTGTGAGTCAAGTTTCAAGAGACAGATGAAACGGCGAAAAAGACAGTGCATGGACTGCTACAATTTCGAGCCTCACTTCCATGCCCAAAGGCTAAGTAATTCTTTGCCAAGAACAACTGGGACTGGTTTCATATTCTGCTGTGATATGGGGGACATAGCTTTCTGTAAACCTGAATGGGTAGAAAGGATACTTTCCAGAATCAGAGATTTAACACAGCGAACTTTTCTCATTCAGTCCAAGAACCCTGATATTTTCAATCACTACCAATTTCCAAAGAATGTTCTTCTGGGAACAACAATCGAAACTAACAGAGACGATCTATACGAAGGAATGTCCAAGGCACCTCTACCTTCCCAAAGATACAGTGCAATGGCAAGGCTCCAGTATCCACGTAAGGTTGTCACAATAGAACCAGTAATAGACTTTGATGCTGACGTTATGGTGAAGTGGATCGAAGACATTTCGCCTGAAGCTTGCTACATAGGCTATGACAGTAAGAAAAATGACTTGCCTGAACCTGAACTG
>JALHSY010000223.1 GCA_022865455.1 Candidatus Bathyarchaeota archaeon | reverse complement strand
TGGTCACCTTCATGCCCGGAATGGTGTGGGAAATGTTGGTTTTTCATCAGAAAGGATAATAGACAGCTTCAACCATCAAAAACATTCGAAGCCAGTTGCGGATGGTTAGCGCGGATGACCAGGATAGGCGTCTACGTTTGTCATTGCGGTTTGAATATTGCCGGCGTTGTTGACGTTGCGAAGGTGGCTGACTACGCCAAGGGCTTGCCGGACGTTGCAGTGGCCAGGCATTATGCTTACATGTGTTCTGAACCTGGTCAACGCATGATTCAAGACGACATAAAAGCCCACAAGCTTGACAGAATAGTCATCGCGACGTGTTCGCCGCGTATGCATGAGGAGACGTTTCGCAAGGCAGTTGCTGAGGCAGGACTGAATCCGTATCTGGTTGAGATCGTCAACCTTCGCGAGCAGGTTTCGTGGCCTCATGCTCATGAGCCCGAGAAGGCGACGGCAAAGGCCAAGGCGCTTGTAAGGATGGGGGTTGCACGTGCAGAGCTTCTGGAACCGCTGGAGAAGCGCAAGGTTAGTGTTGAGAAGAATGTTTTGGTGGTCGGTGGCGGAATCGCTGGGATAGAGGCTTCGCTTGATCTGGCTGATGCCGGCTTCAAGGTTTACCTTGTTGAGAAGGCTCCAAGCATTGGCGGGCGAATGGCGCAGTTGGACAAGACTTTCCCAACTTTAGATTGCAGCGCGTGTATTTTGACGCCGAAGATGGTTGATGTGGCTAAGCATCCGAACGTAACGTTGTTGACGAACAGCGAAGTTGCTGACGTGAAAGGCTTCGTTGGAAATTACGAAGTCACCGTCGCTAAGAAGCCCAGATATGTGGATGAGACGAAATGTGTCGGCTGTGAACTCTGCGTTGGGGTCTGCCCAGTAAAAGTGCCTGACAAGTTTAATGAGAAGCTAACTCAAACCCACGCGATCTGCATTTACTCTTCTCATGCCGTTCCTAAGGTTGCCCTAATAGATCCGAGCCACTGTTTAAGGTTGAAAACGAGGAAGAAGGAGGTTTGTGGCAAGTGCCTTGAAGCGTGCGAGGCGAAAGCCATAGACTTTGAACAGAAACCGCAGAAGATCAAGCTCAAGGTTGGCGGGGTAGTTGTTGCTGTGGGCTCAGAAGTGTTTGACGCTTCGGAAATGGCCGAGTTCGGTTATGGACGGTTCAAGAACATCATTTCCAACATCGAGTTTGAGAGGATTTCCGATGCTTCTGGGCCGACAGGAGGGAAGATTGTGTCGCCTCAATCTGGCCAGGCGCCGAAGGCTATAGCGTTTATTCAGTGTGTCGGTTCCCGTGACAAGCGTTTTCACGAGTATTGTTGCCGTGTGGGCTGTATGGTGGCGTTGAAGCAGGCGATTCTTGCGCGTGAAAAACTCGGTGATGGCGTGGCGATTTACGTTTGTTATATTGATCTTCGGTCTTTCGGGAAGGGTTATGAGGAGTTTTACACGCGTGCCAGAGATTTGGATGTTAACTTTGTTGCTGGTGTCCCGTCTGAGATTCACGGTGCATCTGATGGGTCGCTGTACTTTGACGTTTTTGACAAGGGAACGAACAAGCTGTTGGAGATTCGCGGGGACTTGGTGGTTTTGGCGAACGGGCTTGTTCCAAGCGCTGACATCGCGCGGATTAACGAGTTGTTCCATGCTTCGAGAAGCGCTGACGGTTTTCTGTTGGAGGCTCATCCGAAGCTGCGGCCCCTTGAAAGCTCTACGGCGGGAATCTTTCTTGCAGGGGCGTGTCAGGCGCCTAAGGATATTCCTGACACCGTGGCGCAGGCGAGCGGGGCGGCGGCGAAGCTTGTTGATTTGTTGTCTAGTGGGGAGATTGAGCTTGAGCCTTTGAAGGCGGTTGTGGACGAGGAGTTGTGCAGTGGTTGTCGGATTTGTGAGTCTGTTTGTCCGTTTTTGGCGGTTGAGATAAAGTCTGAGAAGGCAGACGGAGAAGAGAAGGTTACAGCCGAGGTCATTGAGGAAATGTGCCAGGGCTGCGGTGCTTGCGCCTCAGCTTGCCCGACCGGGACGATTCAAATGAAGCATTACACTGGGAAGCAGGTTTTGGTTCAGGTTCAGGCGGCTTGCGCTGGGGCTGAAGCAAAGGGCAAAGGAGGGAGCTAGGTTTTGGGTTTGACTGATTTGATGTCGATGGCCAAGCCGAACTTGGAGTCGCGCGAGAAGATCTTGAGGAAGCTGAGGGGAAGGGAACTTATCAACTGTTTCCAGTGCATAAAGTGCACGAGCGGCTGTACGGCTCTGAAGTTGCTGGAGTTGAAGCCTCATGAGATTGAGAAGCTTGTAAACTTTGGCTTTGTGGATGAACTGGCGGCTTCGGACATTATTTGGACTTGTGTGACTTGTTTGAAGTGTGTGCAGCGATGTCCGCAGAAGGCTTCGCCCTACCACGTTATCGTTGCCTTGAGGAATTTGGCAGTTGAGCGCGAGGCGAATGTTCCTGAGGCGTTCATGAAGGCGGTTTCTCAGATTCTTGAAACAGGTTTGGCTGAGGCTTACCAGAAGGTTACTACGAGGAAGATGGAGGCCTGTGACCGTGAAAGCTTGAAATTGCCGAAGATTCCTGCGCCTAAAGAGGGCTTTCAGGCTGTTTTTCTAAAGGCTTTGGAGGAGAGATGAGGGTGAAGGTTGCGGTTTTCTGGGGTTGCTGCATACTGGCAAGCCAGTACGCTTATGAGATGTCAGTGCGGGAAGTTCTGCCGAAGCTTGGCGTTGAACTTGTTGACTTGCGCGAGGCATTGTGTTGCGGTGACCCTGTGAGAAGTGTTAACGATTTTGCCGCCAATTATCTTTCTGCGAGAGTTTTGGCGTTGGCGAATCTAACGGGTCTGCCTGATCTGCTTGTTCCGTGCAACAGATGCCATTTCACGATTTCCGAGGCCAAGCGTGCTGTTGAGAGAGACAAGAAGGTTCGCGAGAAGATTGTCGGTATGTTAAAGGAAGAAGGGCTGGAGTACAATCCGAACATCAAGGTTTGGCATGTAATTGATTTGTTGCATGACTGTGTTGGCTTGAAAAGTGTTGGGAAGGCGGTTGTTAAGCCACTCAATGGTTTGAAGTTGGCTAGTCATGTTGGGTGTCAAATCATTCGCTATTCTGATTTGGGCAGGGTTGACGATGCGGAGAATCCTCGGAAAATGGACGAGTTAATCCGTGCAACGGGTGCGGAGAGCGTTGATTACAATGAGAAGCTGGATTGTTGCGGTTCGCATTTGATGCTTAGTCATCCTGACACTGCGCTTTCACTTGCAGGCGGCAAGGTTAAGGCTGTGCAGGGTTTGTGTGTGGACGGTTTGGTGGTTTCTTGTCCTGATTGTGGGTTGATGTTTGATTCCAAGCAGAAGGAAGCTGGAACCACGGTTGGGGCGAAGCTGAACTTGCCCGTCCTGTATCTTACGCAGCTGCTTGGTTTGGCTTTGAACATTGAGCAGGAGAAGCTTGGCTTGCAGCTTAATCAAAGCCCAGTTGACCAGCTCCTATCGAAGGTTTCGGCTTAACCGTTAAACAACTTTTATATTCATTGTTTTCAGTAGTTACGGTTCAAGGTGAAAAGTCATGGTTGATTTCAGTTTCACAGAGGAGCAGGAACTTTTCAGAAGCGCCATTCGCGAATGGTGTCAGAAGAACTTGCCGCTTGAGAAGATTAGGGATATGGACAGTAAGGGTGAGATTCCTCATGAGATTCTGAGGAGCATGGGCGAGATGGGTTTGTTGGTTATGACTTCTCCGCAGGAGCATGGCGGAACAGGTGCGGATTGGGTTACGGCGTGTATTGCGGCTGAGGAGCTTGGTTATGCTGATGTGAGTATTGCTTTGCCTGTTTTGTGGCTTGTTGAGTCTTCTTGGGGTTACGTTGTTGACCGTTACTGCAGCGAACAGGTGCGTGATGAGTGTATAAGAAAGGCGTTCAAGGGCGACGCTTTCATAGGCATTGCCTCCACCGAATCTGGTGGCGGTTCTGATGTTGCAGCGTTCAAGTCCACGGCCAAGAAGGTTGGGAATGAGTGGGTTTTGAACGGTGAGAAGATGTACATCAGCGGCACTGAAGAGGCTAAGAAGCTTGGCGGTGGCTACTTCGTTATTGCTAGGACTTCACCTGCGCCGGCGGATGCCATGCATAAGGGTATGACGGGTTTCTATTTGCCGATTAATGCTAAGGGTGTGGAGGTTAACAAGAGGTTTGAGGACATGGGCAGAATGGCGATCAGCACGGGCGGGTTCAAGATGGAGAACGTTCGTGTTCCAGACGCTTACCGCATCGGCGAAGTGGACAAAGGCTTCTATTTGACTATGGAAGGCTTTGATAACGCTCGTATTTTGATTGCTGCTGTCTGTGTTGGCGCGGCTAGGCGTGCTTTGGATGTTGGTATGGATTACATTAAGGAGCGGAAGGCCTTCGGCAGACCCATCGGCAAGTTTGAGGGGATTCAGTTTGAGCTGGCTGACGACTGGGCGCAGCTTGAGGCTTTGAGGAGTTTGACTTATCGGACGGCTTGGATGCAAGACAAACGATACAAAGAAGGCAAGTTCTCAGCCTTGGAAGTGAGCAGGATGATTGCGGCTTGCAAGCTTATTGCGCCGCACTTTGCGTTTGACGTGTACAAGCATGTGATGATTTGGATGGGCGCTTACGGATATACTAAGGAGTGTCCGTTGGAGATGGGTTTGAGGGGGATAATGAGCTACTGCGTCGGTGCGGAAGGGACTAGCAACATACAGAGAACGGTCATAGCGAGAGAACTGCTAGGAAAAGAATACATACCATACAAATAAAACGACCCCACCACTCTACACATAGACTATGGCTTCTTGCTGAGCGCTAGTGTTTTCTTTAAGTCGTCCATGAACTTGTCGAACATTTTGACCTTGGCGCTTTCTTCAACCGCT
>JALHSY010000039.1 GCA_022865455.1 Candidatus Bathyarchaeota archaeon | reverse complement strand
GCGCTTCTTTTTCGATGCACTGTTTCAGTTCCTCTAATTCGCCATTCTGGTCGTGGAAGTACAGGTAGCCGAGCCGCCATCCAGTCATCAGATACGCCTTTGAAAAGCCATTCAGCCCAACTACTGGAACGTCCTTGGCCAGATGGGCAGTACTGACGAATCTCTTCTCGTATATTATCTGGTCGTAAATTTCATCTGACAAAATTGGAAGGTCGTACTCGCCTGCAAGGTCTGCTATTTGCTTCACAACTTTTTCGTCGTAAAGCGCACCGCATGGATTGTTCGGGTTGATGACAGCAATTCCGCGAGTCTTCTTTGATATCTTACTTCTCAGATCGTCAATGTTCGGTTGCCACCCGTTCTCCTCCACAGTCTCATAAGTGACTGGGTTCCCGCCGAAAAACTTGGCATAAGAAATGTATGGCGGATAGGTGGGTCCTGGAAGAAGAACCTCATCACCCGCGTTAATCAGAGCAGCCATGACCATCTGAATGCCCTCGGATATTCCAGTGGTGACAATCACCTTTTCAGCCGAGATGTCAACCCCGTTGACTCTCTTTTCCTTGTCACTTATGGCCTGCCTAAGCTCTGGCAGCCCTTCAGAGGCGGAGTAAGCGTTTTGCCCTTCCTCGACAGCTTTGATCAAAGCCTGCTTGATATGCGCGGGCGTGTCAAAGTCAAAAGCAACTGGGTCTCCAATGTTCAGGTAGAAAATCTTCTTTCCGGTTTTGGCAACTTGCATTGCATGAACTACGACATCACGGATCGCGTACTCAATAGTACGCACTCTTTCGGTAACCTTCACATTAGTCAATGTGCGATCCTCTCGGGAATCAACGCTTCTAGTCTCTGAAAAGATAAAGTTTTTGGGATGGCCTAAGGGATGATGATTGTTTGCGAGGCGCTGGCTCCTTCTTGGGTTTGAACAGTGACGGTCAAAGAGTAGCCGTGATAAAGTGTCCAATCCCACTGACAAGCAACTGTGACGGCCGCGCCAATAGTGAGTACATACCCGCTCGGAACTAATGACGGTTTCGTCCCGTTGATGATGTCGGTTGCGTTTCCCACTGTGAAAGCGATCTGCTTGATCGTTGCGTTTTGGCTTGAGAAGGCAGCGTTTGATATTGTTATGTTGACGTATGGGAATAGGGTCGAGTTGTCAAAAACAGCGAGATCCATTATCGTTAAGTTGATGGATGGCAGTGTCACGCTTACCGAGACATTCAAGCCGTCTTGTGTAATAGCCGTAATGTTGGCGCTTGTTCCTCTGAAGTTTGTCCAGTCAAATGTGCAGTTTAGCTGTGCCGTTGTGCTTGGCTGTATGGTTTGATTGGCCGGCGACACTGTCACGTTGTTATTATTGAACTTGACTTCTGTTATGTTCAGGCTTGATTGTGAGATGGGGCTGTTTGTGACGTTTAGCAGGAAGAATTCCGTGGCTGTTAAGTCGAAATGTGTGTCTTTTACGTTGAAGATAAGTGGCTTCGGCGTTACTGCCGTTCCTGTGGAAGATATGAACCCTTGTTTGGTGTATGCGGTAATTGTGAGATTTCTGTCGCGGTAGGCTGCCCATGTCCAATTGCACATGAACGTGGCAGTGGTGTTTTTGTCCAGTCTGTACGGGATAACTTGATTTACTATATTTTGAGTGATGTTGTAGTTCGTACCGTTGTCGAATGTCAACTCGATGTCTGTTATGTCAACGAGGGTAGCTGACTCCGGTCCGTTGAAAAGAGTTACGTTCATCTCGCTTGAGTTTGTCTCGCTGAAGTCGACGCCCGTGACTAGGAAGTTCACTGACGATGAGACATTCTCTTGTACGTCTGCAGCATAGCCCTCAGAGGTTTCCACCTTAACATACGGTTTTGGATGGTCCTGCCAATCTGCAAAGCACTGGAAATCGATCGTCTCACCTGTCTGGATGACCTTTGGTAGTTGTATGGTTGTGTTCGTAACGGCATTGTACTCAAAATAAACGTTTGTCAGTGTCAAGTTTATTGCAGAAGACGCATCGTTTGTGACGCTTACGTTGAAGTACTTGATGCTCTCTGTTGTGTTGAAGTATGATTGAACGCTCAAACCGACGAATTGCGTTGTGAACGAGCGCACGGCTCCGGAGGCGTCTGTTGCCGAAACGTGCACTGTAATTGTTTTTCCAGCGTAAGCGCCCCAGTTTTGCGTGCATTTTATGGTCTTTTGTGTTCCTTTTTCAAGAGTTATGGGATATGTATCAGGAGAGACATCTGTCACATTGTACGTCTTGTTGTCTCCCTCGACTGTAAAGTAGATTTGCGTTATGTTCGCTGCTGATGGTGAGTGGGACGGGTTCAGAATTGCCACGTTGAAATAATCCGCGTGGTCTGCTGGAAATTCAGCGTTGGTAATGGCTAATTCTGTAATACTGGGTTCGGCATAAAAACTTGCCATAACCCACAAATACGATATTAATGCCCCGCCTATTATGGCGCATAGAAGGAGTATGATTAAGAGAATGGTTGAAATTGCTTTGGTCTCTCTTGTGATGTGCAATTTTTCCCCTCAGTTTTGATTGATTGGTGTAAAACATATTTCTTAGGGGTAAATAAGCATTCTCTCACAATGTCGGGCCAGGTTTGGGCTTCAACAGCTAAACTTAAATCCAATTCCCTTTTTAATAGTCTAATCCAAAATCTGGAGACGAAACCATGGCAGAACAGGACGCGCTGATAATCGGGGCAGGGATTCTGGGCTTGTCAACTGGTTATCAAATAAAAAGCAGAAATCCCGAATTAGATGTTCTGATCGTCGACAAGCTTGGCGCCGCCGGTCAGGGCAGCACAGCAAAAAGCGCTGCCGCTTTCCGATGTTTGTTCCATTCTCCAACGAATTTTGTCTTAGCCGATTCCTCGGCTGGATTCTATAAGCATGTGCAGGACGATTTGGGGTTCGATTTGAAGCAACGGTGGGCTGGCTACCTATGGTTCTTCGACAAAGACGGCTACGACAAGGTGCTTTCTGTCCTGAAGGAATTGGCCAATCGTGGCTTCAAGTATGTCGAATATGACCAGGACGATTTGGTGAGAAAGCTTGACATGCGCACAAGCTTTGCCGATGATGAGGAAGCTCGAATGATGGGTTTGGGAGACGTGTACAAGGGGATTTTGATTCAGAAGGCAGGTTTAATTGACGTTGATTCAATTGTGAAGTTTTACGAGTCAGAGTTTCTGAAG
>JALHSY010000222.1 GCA_022865455.1 Candidatus Bathyarchaeota archaeon | reverse complement strand
TTGGTTGGTTGGTTGGGGTAAAGTTTTATCCGCGCGCGCTACTATGATGGCTGGTGAGTCGGTGAAGAAAACCGTTGAAGAACAAATGAGAGCCCTACTCACAAAATACACGTACCCACCTGCTGAGGTGGTAATTCCGATTCTTGAGAAAGCCGGTCGGGGAGAGGAGGAACTTGCGTCTCAACTTCACGAAATGGACATGTCCGTGTTGAGCGGTATAATGAAGATTCTGAACCTCAAGGAAAAGAACATGAGAACTGTATCCAAAATCTTCGGAGTGTTGCTCAGTTATTGGGGTCAGAAATACGAGCCCGCTGAGTTGTCTGAAAATCGCTTTTGTTTGAGCGTCTCAGACTGTCCCATGCTACACGTGGGCAAGAACGTGAACACGGCGGTCAAAGGCAAATTCTGTGACGTGTTCTGCTCTTCAACAGCTAAAGCTATGGCGCAACTCGTGCTCGGCCAGGATAGCAGTTGCAGTTGGGACAAAGCCCTAATCAAGGGCGGCCGCAAATGCACAGTAGCGTTTGAACTCGTGAAGACAAAATGAACCATTCAAGAAAGGTTTTGATTGCCATTCTCGTAGGAACTTCCTTGGCAGCTTCTTTTCTGGCTTGGCGAAACATCACGTCGTCAATTGATTTTGCCGACCTCAAAACCGTGTTGACCACAACAACAGCAGCATTCGGAAGCCTGCTAGGGATAATAACGGCTGGACTCATGTTTACTCACGGCAAATTCAGTGAACTCGCAAGTGAACTCAGTGAAAAATCACTCGACTACCTTTCAGGCACTTTAACTCTGGAAAAAGTTCAGACAATCGGAAACAACCTTCTTGCTCTACGGAAAACCTTCTCGCTACTCGAAACTCAAACAACCGTAGAAGAAGAGAAAAATCTCTACAGAAGGGTAGTTGAAAAGACATCGTCAACATATGTAAATCTAGCCGTTCTGTCAGACCTGAAACTGATGCAGCAGGGACTAGCAGAGACCGATCTGATGATTTCAGCAATGGATCCCCAGCTTTATGTGAATTACAAAGAAGAGAGAAATCAGGTAAAAAAGGAGTGGCAGATACTCGTCACGATAAAGCAAATGGTAGACACATGGGAAAGCTCACAAACACGAGTCCTAGAGAAATACGAAAAGAGAACGTCACTGCAGCAAGACCTTAGAAACTCCATTTCCCTCCTAGGGTTGAAAGAAAGACTCGACAAGGACTCAAAACATGTCCGTGCCGAAACTGAAGAAATCTACAACGAACTGGCAGAAGACATCGACAAAGTCGGTAAACAACTGCATCAAGACAGAATACCTCAATTACTCTCTCAGATGGAAAACGCAAACACCATCCGAGGCAAGTACTTCTATCTGGCACTGGCCTTTATCGCAACGCCGCTTTTCATAAACCTCCTCATACTGCCACAACTATCCATAGGAACAGCATCATTCTTCCAACCCATCATTTCAATCACAAGTTCATTGAGTGTGATGGGAATAGCTTTCCTTCTCCTCTATATCAACAGAATACTTGACGTCTAAACAGTCCAACAGCGCGCGTTGTTGAG
>JALHSY010000221.1 GCA_022865455.1 Candidatus Bathyarchaeota archaeon | reverse complement strand
CCTCGATGCTTTCAGTTATGTTCTTTCTGAGACGCAGAAAAACTACTGAAGTTAGATAAACCCTCTTTTTTTCATGGAAAAGCACTTGACAAAGTGTTTCTTAAGTTATTCCACAACGTATCGGTAGGCTATGTGTTCGCCTGCTGTTGGACTTTTTCTAATTATTCGCAATATGTCACCTGGTTTGGCGCCTATGGCTTTGACTGCTGGGTCGGCTGACTTGATCTGCGGTAACTGGTAGGGATGAACCTTGTACTGTGAAAGCAGCTGCGCTTTTTCTTCCTCAGTCAATATTTCATGTTTCGGAACCAGCTTGTGTTCGAAAAGGTCAAAAGCTGGAAAAGTCTTGGGAAGAAGCTCTATCTTCTTCTTTTTGGCGCCCTGTTTCACGGCGTGCGTGTATCTTCCGCTCGTGACTATTATTCCTCTTTCTATCTCCTTGTCTTTCATGGCTTTCTGCATGTGGTTGATGGCGGCTATGCCCACAGTAGTTTCTCCCGACAGAACCCACACTAGGACTGTCTGCTTTTCCCTTGGCGCATCTATAATGTAACTGAACCCGTCTTCTTCCTTCTGTTTCTTTACGAGCTTGTATCCTCTGAGTTTGATCAGAACCTCGGCCTTTCTCTCTTCCAAACTTACCTCTTTCTTGCTCAAACGATTGACCTCAATGCGAGAACAGACAAAACGTAAACAATGAGTCAACCCTTAAACTTTACGCTTCGTTAACACCGTTCGAAGCTCTTGGTCACACTGGTGCTCTTGAAAAGCACTTAATGTGCGTGGCGTCACGGTTCGATTGTTACTCTAACCCAGTCATGGAAAAGGCAATCGCTATGGAACTCAAGAATCTCTGCGTATGGACAATATCTGACAGTCTGGTTTAATTGGGACCAGCTTTTGAATGTGATCGACTAGATCAGAATGGTCGATACAAGTGAGTTGAAATGCGGGCATTGCCTCTTAAATCCGAAGCATCAGTTTTCCGACGTATTCTTTCATGGCTTCAGCGTACTTGCCGATGACTTCTGGAGAATAGGGCTTGAGCCCTGTAAACCGTTTGTCCAGAGTGTCTTCTGGGATGAACTGCTGAAACGCGAAAGCCTCCGCACCTTTGACTACTTCGCCGATGCGTGCTATGTCTTCAGCGTCAACAAAGCCGGGCACAACGGTTGTTCTGAACTCATACGCGACTTTCCCAGTCTTCAGGATTTCAACTGTGCGCAGAAAGTCTGCGGTGTTTTGGGCTCCGAGCTTCTCATATTTTTCCAGGGAAGTCTTCACATCCAGCGCTACGAAGTCCACGTAAGGCAAGCATTCCTCCAGAACTTGAGCGTTAAACCCGTTTGTGTCAAGCTTAACCGCGAAGCCTTTGTCCTTAAGCTTCTTCAAGAACCTGGGCAGTTCCTTGTGGATTGTCGGTTCGCCGCCGGTTATGACGACCGCGTCCACGTATTTCTTTCGGCTTTCAAGGATTCTTAATACCGTTTCCTCTTGCAGGAACGGAGGTTGTGGGTTTAGGACTATTTTCCAGTTGTGGCAGAATGGACAGCGCAGGTTGCAGCCTGGCGTGAAGAGCACCGACGCCATTCTGTCCGGATAATCTAGCAGGCTTGTTTTCTGGATTCCGCTGAACTTCATGGGCTTTTCACTCAGGCAGGCACCGTTGCCATGACAACCGACTTGTCAAAAGTTCTGCGTATAGCGAACTCGGCCTGTTTCCCGTCGTTCCACTGGTCAACCGGCCTGAGATAGCCGACCACTCGGGAGTAGACTTCGCATCTTGAGCCGCAGGTTGGGCATTGCTTGTGTTCGCCGTTGAGGTAACCGTGGGTCGAGCATATGCTGAACGTGGGTGTCAGCGTGAAGTAGGGCAGGTGTGAACTCCAAGCTACTTTCTTCACTAGTTCTGCTGCGGCTTTCCACGAGTAGAGTCTTTCGCCGAGGTAGATGTGGAAGACGGTTCCGCCAGTGTATAGGGTTTGAAGTCTGTCTTGGTGTTCGAGCGCTTCGAACAGGTCGCCCTCGTAATCCACAGGTAACTGGGTGGAGTTGGTGTAGAAGGGTTCAGGTCCGTTCAGCATGCTTTTGCCGTTTGCGGCGATTATGTCTGGATGCTTCTTTCTGTCTATACGCGCAAGCCTGTAGCTTGTTCCTTCGGCTGGCGTGGCTTCAAGGTTGTATATGCTGCCTGTTTCCTCTTGGAAGTCTGACAGCTTGTCACGCATGAACTTCAACGCTCTCATGGCGAAGTCGGCGCCATCAAGTGAGGCGATGTTGTATCCGAGCAGGTTCATTACTGCCTCGTTCATTCCGACTGTGCCTATGGTTGAGAAGTGGTTCTTCCAGTACTTGCCGAACCCTTCCTTGACATGGCGGAGATAACGTCGCGAGTAGGGGTACAGTCCCTGCTCAGTGAATGCTTCGAGTGCTTTCCGTTTTGTTTCTAGGCTGTCTTTGGCGACTTCCATGAGCGCTTCTAGGCGTTCGAAGAACTCATCCTCATCTTGTGCTAGGTACCCTATTCTGGGCAGGTTCAAGGTCACCACGCCTATTGAACCCGTGAGCGGGTTTGCGCCGAAGAAGCCGCCGCCTCTTTTGCGGAGTTCTCGGTTGTCTATTCTGAGTCGGCAGCACATGCTTCTTACGTCTTCGGGTTTCATGTCGCTGTTTATGAAGTTGGAGAAGTAGGGTACGCCGTATTTGGCGGTTACTTCGAAGATTTTCTCGGCTATCGGTGAGTCCCAGTCAAAGTCTTTTGTGACGCAGTACGTGGGTATTGGGAAGGTGAAAACTCTGCCTTTTGAGTCGCCTTGGCTCATGACGTCTGCGAAGGCCGCGTTGAACATGTCCATTTCAGGCTGCATGTCACCGTAGGTTTTGTCCATCATTTTTCCCCCGACGATCACGGCTTCGTCTTTCATGAAGTCTGGGATAGTCAAATCGCAGGTTACGTTTGTGAAGGGTGTTTGGAACCCGACGCGTGTGGGGACGTTCATGTTGAAGAAGAATTCCTGCAGTGCCTGTTCCACTTCTTTCTGGTTCAGCCCGTCGTAATGAATGAACGGTGCGAGGTAAGTGTCGAAGGTGCTGAAGGCTTGTGCTCCGGCGGCTTCGCCTTGAAGCGTGTAGAAGAAGTTGACCGCCTGTCCCAGTGCGGTTCTGAAGCGTTTTGCGGGTTTGCTTTCGATTTTCCCTGAGACGCCGCCGAATCCTGACATCAGTAAGTCTCTTAGGTCCCAGCCTACGCAGTATGGTCCTAGGACGCCTAGGTCGTGGATGTGCATGTCTCCTGAGAAGTGTGCTTCTGCGATGTTGGGCGGGTAGATTCTGCTGATCCAGTATTTTGCGGTGACGGTTGATGAGAGGTAGTTGTTCAGGCCTTGCAGTGAGTAGCTCATGTTTGAGTTTTCGCGCACTCGCCAGTCCTCGATTTCCAAGTATTGATCCACTAGGTCTGCGTCGCTTAGCAAGGCGGCGAGTTCTCTTTGGTCTTGGTGTTGTTTTCTGTAGAGTATGTAGGCTTTGGCGGTTCTTGCGTGGCCGTTTTCTATGAGCATCTTTTCGACTAGGTCTTGGATTTCTTCGACAGTCGGTACGCCGTCTTCGCCGAACCGTTCTTTCAGTTCGAGAACAACTTGGTCGCTTATTCTTTTGGCCTGTTCTCGGTCTTTTCCGCCCACGGCTTTGGCAGCTTTCCACACGGCGTTTGTTATCCGTTCCTGGTCGAATGGCTCTAATTTCCCATCACGTTTTCTCACAGACTTCATGTTTTTACCTCTTTCAGTACACGTTCAAAATCTTGGGGTTCTTCGAAGCTTCTGTAGACAGAAGCGAATCTTACGTAGGATATTCTGTCAAGTTTCT
>JALHSY010000220.1 GCA_022865455.1 Candidatus Bathyarchaeota archaeon | reverse complement strand
TCACACGCGGCGACGTTACGCAAGAGATGCGGAGAAGCCAGCTTGAGAACTATTTGAAAAGATTCGAGAAACAAGCCAAGAGAAGAAGGTAGCGCCAACTCAATCGAGAAGAACAGCATGAGCGAGAGCCGCATAAAGCGGGTATTTTCGGTCAAGAAGGCTCATGAGACACAGCTGCGATTGTCCAAAAGTATCATTTTCAAAGATAATCTGCCCAAAAGGGTTCGTCTTGTTGCAGGCGTGGACGTAGCCTACGCAAGAGGAACATCCATAGGTGCAGCTGTGGTTTTGGACTACGACTCTCTTGAGCTTGTTGAATCAGAGGCAGTCTGCTGTCGAACACTCTTCCCATACATTCCAACCTTGCTTTCGTTCAGAGAAATCCCACCAACCGTTCTCGCCATCCGAAAACTGAAGACGCACCCAGATGTTTTCCTCGTTGACGGGCAAGGTTATGCTCATCATTATGGATGCGGATTTGCCAGCCACCTCGGCCTCGTCATCAGTAAACCGACAATAGGCGTTGCGAAAAGCAAGCTTTTTGGCGAAGCTGAAAAATCTAGAAATAGAACGGATATAACTCTTCTGAAACACAAGGAAGAAATCATCGGCGCAGTGGTCAAAACCAAAAGCAACTGTAAACCAGTTTATGTCAGCGTCGGCCACATGGTTTCTTTGGAAACTGCCATCGAAATAGCCAGACACTGCGTACGTGACAATCGTGTTCCTGAACCGATTCTAAAAGCGCATGAAACAGCAAATACTGAAAAACGAAAAATCAATAACGCCTAACAGGCTAACAATACAACGTGAAATAGCAGTTGCTGAACAAGAAAGTCAGAGCATTAGCAGACAAGATCCACGACGACACCATCCGAAAAAAAGTTCTTGAATTACTTGAAAATCCAACATTCACGATAGACGGAAAAACCTACTCAGGCCTACCTCTTGACGTCTCACCCGCTGGCCTGTCACATCACCACTGTTACCCAGGCGGCTACATCGAACATGTCGTTTCAACAGTCCACATTGCAATTGCGATTTGTGATTTGGTTGAGAAAGTATACCATGGAAAAGTAAACCGCGACCTTGTTCTAGCTGGTGCCCTGGTGCACGACATTTTCAAGCCTGTCACATACACCATAAACGAGAACGGAAGCTACGGCTCCACACGCTTGGCTGACAACCTAGATCACTCGTCACTTGTGGTTTGCGAGCTTGTCAGAAGAGGTTTCCCAATAGAACTGATTCACGTCGTGGCTGCCCACCACGGAGACTACGCCCCAGTCAGGCCGCGCACTGTTGAAGCCTTGATTTGCCACCTAGCAGACTTGACGGATTCACGATTAAACGGCGGAGTTCTAGACGCGGCGGCATATCTCACGCGAAGAGCAGTCGGCCAAGAGCTGCCCATGCTGAATTCGAAGGAAGCCTTCGAAATAGTCTACTCGAAGTCTGTCGAAGGGTGGGAAGGCGTCACGAAGTCGGTTGAAAAGATAAGACAGAAGAGGAAAACGCGCAAAACTTAATAGCATATTCTTCGTGAAACGTTGAAAAATGGAGGCTGCAATGATGGAAATATCGTTCGAAGAGTTCCAGAAGCTGGATTTTCGTGTTGGCAAGATTTTGGAGGCGAATCAGATTCCCGGTTCAAGAAACCTCATAAGGATGATCATAGATTTTGGCACTGAGAAAAGGCAGGCTGTTGCGGGACTTCTCCAATGGTACAAACCTGAAAGCCTCGTGGGCAGAAAGTGCGCCTTCATCCTGAACCTTCAGCGGCGAAAGATGATGGGTGTCGAGTCGCAATGCATGATTTTAGCGGCAGAAGACGACAAAGGAAATGTTGTGGTCCTGCAGCCCGAAAAGGAAATCGCGGAAGGAAGCAAGATACACTAGGGCAGGCAACGCCTAGCTCATCAAGTCAATTATTTCTTTGGCTTTCTCCTCGCTTCCGACGACATACCCGATCATCTCTGGCGCCAAATCAAGCCATTTCGCAAGTCCAGCTGCCATGTTCACATCGTTCTTGAAAATGATCCGCAGGTAGGGAAGGACTTGCTTTGACGCCCTTGCAGCCGATATGTGATTCTTGCGCTTGATCTTTTGCCCTATGCTCAGCTGCATTGCGCGTTCAGCTCTCGATCTCGACAGCATTTGTATGCGCTCTGGAAACTTGAAAGGTATCCAGCCGTGGACTTTCGTGTTCTGTCTGGCCATGGCAACGCCTGCAGTCATGTAATCAATTACGTACCTAGTGAAGCCCCAGTCTTGGGTTGCACGGATTCTGCCTCGATAGACATCGGCAATTGACAGAGCATCCATGGCCTGAGCCAAGTCACGCGGGTCGGTCAGGTGCGCAGGAACGTTCTCGTAGATCCATTCAAAGAGCATGTCAATGTCAACATCTGCCATGTCCACAGCCTGTTTCGCACCGACGCACGTCTTCCCGTAAAGTATCATTCTTAACACATTGAAAATCGTGTCCTGCCTGTCTCGATAGCCGAACCAAGAAACATCTTCATAACTCAGTTTCTTCTTGCCCTGCGCCAAGGCTTGAAGGTCGTTCACTGCTGAACGCACATCGCCTTCCGATCGTTGAGCGACAAACTTCAATGCACTCTCGTCAGCTTGGATTCCTTCTTGGTCGCATATCCATTCCAAGCGCTTCACAACATCACCTGCGGCTGGCTTCTTAAACTCTATCAGAAGACAGTAGAGGCGGAGATTTGAGAACCGCGGGTCATAAGCGCTGTTGGCAATCAGCACGATTGGGCATTGAGCAGTTTTGACGATGTCAGTTATCGCTTTCACGCCGCCTCTGTCTGCTGTTCCTGTCAGCCCGTCGAGTTCGTCCAAGAGGATTATTCTTTTTCCACCAAAAAGTGACCCGTACTGCGAGGCTAATCCAGCGAAACGGTTTACGGCGTCTTCGGTTCGATAGTCACTTGCGTTGTTCTCTACAAATTCCATATTGAGATCGTGAGCCAAAGCCTCAACAGCGACGGTTTTTCCAATTCCAGGAGGTCCATACAGGAAAATAGCTCGTTTCTTGGGTATGCCTTTTCCCCAAGATTTGATCCAATCGGTGACCTTCTGAATTGCGTCTTTGTTTCCTACAATCTCGTTCAGGGATTTCGGCTTATGTTTAACGGTCCAAGCCGCAAACAAAATCTTGCACCTAACTTAACTTGGCTAATTCAGAACCAGCCTCAACAAGTCTCGCCAGCAACGCGCTCAGCTGAATTTCTTCATCTGAACCCTCAACAAGCCTGTAGTCTGCTTCGCCTACAACATCAGCCAGCCTTATCTTCCACTGCTCCGGAATGTCTGACCTGAAGATTTCCGTGTGTATTTGACGGATTATGTCGCTCCCAGCAATCCCATATTTCTGTATCATGTCACGTAGCTGCTTTCTTGCTCCTAGAAAGTCGCCTTCTATGGCGGTTTTCATCATTCTCTGCACATCAGCTGGGGTGGCCCTGCCTGTAATCGAGTAGATCGTTTTTGCGTCAACAGGCTTATCCAATGAAGTAGCAGCCTGCAAAGTGTTTATAGCCCTTCTCAAGTCGCCACCGCAGACCTCAAAAATGGCGTCTACGCCTTCACTGGACAGCTTCACCTTTTCTTTTTCAGCCATCGCCTTTAGGCAGCGGTCATGTTCTTCTCTCGGAAGGTACGTGAAGCGGAAGGGTGCACATCTCGACTGAATGGGCTCGATTATTTTTCCGCTGTAGTTTGCGCACATGATGAATCGACACGTTTCAGTATAGCGCTCCATCGTACGTCTCAAGGCTTGCTGCGCGTCTGCAGTCATGTTGTCTGCCTCGTCCAGAATCATTATCTTGAAAGGGATTTCACCGATTGATTTCACCCTAGCAAAGGTTTTCACGGTCTCCCGAACAACGTTTATCCCTCTTTCGTCGCTAGCGTTCAACTCCATAATATGCTCTCTATAGATGCCTCCGTAAAGATCTCTTGTTAAGCAGAGCGCCGCTGTAGTTTTTCCTGTTCCAGGCGGCCCGGCGAAAATGCAGTGAGGCACGTTTCTTGACTTGGCGAAGCTTTTCAAGCGCTCTACGATTTCTTTTTGGTCAACGATGTCCCCCAATGTTTTCGGCCTGTACTTTTCAGCCCACATTTCAAAACTCAATGCGAAATGCCTCCTCATATTTTACTGCTGGACCCGCTAATATATACTTACAGCATAAAGAGGCCAGTCACTAGATCATCCAAAACCTTGCTGCACATAGACAGAGCCTAGTCAACTAATCATCTAGAAATCAGAAAAGAGTGGGAATCTAGATGCGGCCTAGTGCCCGCATTGCGTCAACAATTCTCTGGACTGCGGTCACGTAAGCTGCGGTTCGCATTTCTATCTTGTACTGCTTGTAGCTCTGGTAGACATCCTTGAAAGCTTCGCCCATGACCCGCTTCAGTTTTTCGTCAACCTCCTCCTCGCTCCAGTAGTAGCCCATGCGGTTCTGGACCCACTCGAAATAGCTCACAGTGACTCCGCCAGCGTTAGCGAGAACATCGGGAGCCACAAAGATTCCCTTCTCATGGAGTATCTTGTCAGCCTCTGGCGTCGTCGGCCCGTTGGCTAATTCAACCACAAGCTTTGCCTTGACCTTGTCCGCGTTCTTCTCAGTTATCTGAGTCTCCAGAGCTGCAGGGATGAATATGTCACAGTCCACGGTAATCGGGTCCACCGTGCTTACCGCTTTGGCCCCTGGGAATCCTTTTACGCTCTTCGTCTTTGTCTTGTGTTCTGTCAAAGCCATCGGGTTCATGCCATCCGCGTTGTACACGCCGGCCGCTGAATCGCTCACTGCTACGATTTTGGCCCCCATTTCGTGAAGATATTGAGCTATTGGTTGTGCTGCGTTCCCCCACCCTTGAATGGAAACTCGTGCTCCTTTAAGGGGCAGGTTTAGAACTTTGACGGCTTCCAGCGTCGTGAAGAACCCTCCTCGACCTGTTGCCTTGCCTCGCCCTCTCGATCCGCCTATGCTCAGTGCCTTTGATGTGATGACGCCTGGTACGATTTCACCAGTGACCTTGTAGTATTCGTCGGCGATCCAGCCCATGATCTGAGCTGTGGTGTTCACGTCTGGCGCTGGGATGTCCTTGTCCACGCCGATAGACCTTGCGATTTGAGCTGCATAACCTCTTGTTAATCGTTCAAGCTCTCCCACGGACATTTCTTTCGGGTTGCACGTGATTCCGCCCTTGCCGCCTCCGTATGGAATGCCAACGACTGCATTCTTAATGCTCATCCAAAATGACAAAGATTTGATTTCGTCAAGACAAACTCCAGAGTGATAACGAGTTCCACCCTTGGCTGGACCTCTTGCAGTGTTGTGTTGTGCACGGTAGCCCGTGAAGACCTTGACCTTTCCATTATCCATCTTCACTGGAATTGAGACAATCAGAATCCGTTCATGACTGCTCAAGACATCTACGACATCTGGTTCAAGCTTCAGTATAGTCGCCGCTCTCCTCAGTGGTTTCAGCGATTCTTCAAACAAACTGCCTTCCTTCTCAGACATGTTTTCCACCTTTACGTTTGTAAAGCAAAATGAGAGAAATTTGCCCTTGCTTTTAAGCGTTACCTCTTACATTAGCAGAATTCCCATGCAGAAACGCGGCCGATTGACCCAACGGACGCGTTCGAAGTTCCTCCCAAGAATCGTCTAAACTTCTTACCGCATTTTCTCGACTACAGTTTTTATATTCCCGATGCACTAGCTTAGAGCACTGGGAAGGGGGAGAAGACAGTGCGGACAAGTGCCTTATCAGTCGTTAAAAACGCCGATTTCAGCTTTGAAAACTCGCTGGTCAAAATTACTGCAAACAGAAGCAGCCCAGAAATCAAGCTCGCAGGGTTGAGCCTGGGCCCTTTTGAAGAGGGAAATGAATACGAAGTCTACTATTGGGCATCACAAGAACTTGAGAAAGCTGGAATTGCTCACTTTCGCGAAGAAGAAACTATCGACGCTGCTAAGCTTTACAAGATTCAGTGGACAGAACGCGTCCAGACCGGAGGCCAGATGTCTACGTTGTCAAAGGACTTTTACCCGAAGTACCGAAGATACCTTTCGGAGCTGAAGAAAGAGGTTGCTAAATCTCCTGAGAAAATGCGTGAATATGAGAGAGTCAAGCAGTTGACGCAAGACATTGTGAATTCAAGGTTAAAGAAGATAATCGCAATCGCCTCGACTTCAGCCCGAACAGAACAGGTACTCAGGAATCTCACAAGCGAAGAAAGGTTCCTTTTTGAACGGTTTTACAAACTTGTCAGTGACTGGCGAACACAAATATTGGAATATGAGAGGGTGGAAGAATGACAGAGGAACTGGAGCTCGTAGACCCGCAAGAAAGATTCCAAGAGTTTTTCAAGACCGAAAAATACCGTCAGAGAATCTCGCAGATGGCGGTAGCAGGCAAGACGTCGCTCGCCGTTGATTTCGAGGACCTGCTGACCTTTGACCAAAGACTCGCTGAAGAGCTTCTGGAAAAACCGGACGAGTATTTGAAACATGTCGACAATGCTGCCTATGCACAACTCCAAATAGAAGACCCTGAGTACGCTGAAAAGAAAGAAAAAATCTACGCGCGAATAGTACAGCTGCTGGAACCTGCACCATTGCGCAAGCTCGGATCAGACCACATTCTGAAACTTGTAATGGTCGAAGGCATAGTTGTCCGCTCAACACCAGTCCGCCCGATGGTAATGCAAGCAGCATTCAAATGCAAAGGATGCGGAGAAATAACACGCATAAACCAAGCTGGAGAATTCCTGAAAGCACCATTCGAATGCCCTAACCCCTCATGTAGACGAAAAGGACCATTCGAATTCGTTCAAGAAGAATCTACCTTCATAGACTCGCAAGACCTGCGCGTCCAAGAAAGACCAGAGGACTTGCCGCCTGGCCAGCTCCCAAGGACATTGCACGTCAAACTCGTCGGAAGCGAAATAGTCGACGTCGCAAGGCCAGGCGACCATGTGTCGATAGTCGGCACAGTACGTGCCTTCGTACACACTCTTCCAAGAGTCGGAAAGCTTAGAGTATTCATCCTGCACGTCGACTGCAACTCAATCGAGGTTCTAGGCAAAGAGCCTGAAACAGCCGTTATCATGCCAGAAGAAGAGGAGAAGATCCTTGAGCTCGCCAAGGACCCTTGGATACATCACAAAATCATAACCTCAATCGCTCCTTCGATCTACGGGTACGACCATGTGAAAGAGGCCATAATGTACCTTCTCTTCGGAGGCGTTGGCAAAACCCTTCCAGACATAACGATCAGAGGAGAGATGAACTCTTTATTAATCGGTGATCCAGGCACCGCAAAGTCACAACTCCTGCAATACGTCGCCCGAGTTGCCCCGCGCGGTCTATACACCTCCGGGCGCGGCACAACTGCTGCAGGCCTGACCGCAGCTGTCATACGTGAGAAAGGCGGAGGAATGAGTCTTGAAGCTGGAGCTCTTGTACTAGCTGACAAAGGAATCGCGTGCATTGACGAAATGGACAAAATGCGCCCCGAGGACAGGGTTGCCATCCACGAGGCGATGGAACAGCACACGGTTTCAGTTGCAAAGGGCGGGATTGTCGCAACACTTAACGCGAGAACGGCCATACTTGCGGCGGCTAACCCTGCTCTAGGAAGGTACGAGCCTCACCGAACCGTCGCTGAGAATATTTCATTGCCAGTTACAATACTTTCAAGATTTGACATTATCTTCGTCTTGAGAGATGTTCCGAACAAGGAAACCGATGGCAAGATGTCTGAACACATCCTTCAGCTTCACAAGAAAGGCGTAAGCCCTGTGGAGTCGCCCATTCCCCTTGACCTTCTGCGGAAATACATAAGCTACTCCAAAAGTGTTAAACCGGGATTGACTCAAGAGGCGCTGCAACGCCTAAAAGACTTCTATTTGGCAATGCGTTCCGCAAGCGAGGCAGAAGGCTCGCCAGTGGCAATAACCGCACGCCAACTCGAATCGCTGGTGCGCATATCAGAGGCAAGAGCCCGTGCAGCCCTCAGAAAGGAAGTTACGGCTGAAGACGCTGAAGCAGCCGTTGCAATAATGAAGAGGTCTCTTGAAGAGGTCGGAATAGACCTGTCCTCGTACAAGATAGACATAGACATCATAATGACTGGAAAACCCAAGAGCGTACGAGACAAACTGCAAACGGTCCTCTCAACCTTAATGGCAATGGAAAAAGACACGGGAATAGTGGAAAAAGCGGCTCTTCTGAACGAGTTGGAAACGGGATACAAGATTCCGAGAGGAGAAGCAGAACGCCTCCTAGGACAGCTATTGCGCGAAGGAACAATCTATGAACCTAGAGAAGGATACCTGAAGAAGACGTAGGCCTACAATGACGTTTGTTAGTAGAAAAAGAAGATGCTGTTACTGTGCTGCCTCAACGTTAGCTTCCTTGTAATACTGAGCGTTTGAAGTAAAGACCGTTGTGCCAACCGCAAGACCAACATCATTCAAGGCTATGCTGCCAGGATTCATTACGTAGATGACGATTGTCCAACCAGATTTCAACGTCAAGTCATCAGTGGCTTGTTGGAACGTTCTGGCAGTTCCTTGAACGACAATGCCAAAGGTCGTGCCGGTAATGTTGGTTGGAGTCACAAGTAGGTCATTGGAAACAGTCACGTTGCTTGTCCGCCAATAGTAAACATTGCTCCATGCACATTCCTGTCCCCGCACTGATATTTTGTCTAGAACAACATCTTTTCCGCCAGTGTTCACTATGACTATCGCCGCTTGAGCCCAAGAGCCCGATGTATTGTACCACACATGTTGTTTTGTTAGGAATAACGCTTCTTCTTGGACTCTGGTCGTTGTCACGTTAATCGCATAGAACGTTACTACGGTCGCAAGCAAGACGGATACAACGAGGAGTATCAGCGTTGTTACTACCGTGCTCAAGGCTGTCTTATTCTTCAGTACGTGCATACATCTATCTCCTGTACTAAACTTTGCTGGCTTAACAAAACTGTGAGGAGCAATAAGATGATTTGTATGTCAAAAACAAGAAGCAATCTAGGAATCACTATTCATGTGTACAATCGAGAGTTAAGACTGAATAAGAGTATTCAGAGTCAAGCTTCAACAATGATAGCCTTGTATTTTGGAGAAATGTTAATAGTGCATTGACCTTTCAAATGCTGGATAGTGAATGCTCCGTGAAGAGAGTAATGGTTGTTGTAGGCACACGCCCCGAAATCATAAAAATGGCCCCACTAATCAGAGCGCTACACTGCAGCAAGATACCATCGACTTTCGTCCATTGCGGCCAACACTACGATTACAACATGTCTCAACAGTTCATTGAAGACCTTGAACTTCCGAAACCAGATTACGGATACAAGATCAAAGCATACACTCAGGGAACACAAACCGCGCGAATAATAACTCACATGGAACATCTACTGAAGAAAACCTCACCTGCCCTTGTACTAGTAGAAGGAGACACAAACGGAGTATTAGCAACAGCCTTAGCAACAGCCAAACTCGGCATAAGGCTAGGACATGTTGAAGCAGGGCTGAGAAGCTTTGACCTGCGAATGCCAGAAGAACACAACCGACGCCTAACAGACCACCTATCCAACTACCTGTTTGCGCCTACAAAAACAGCTGAGAGCAACCTGAAAACAGAACACGTGTGGGGGAAAATCTACGTAACAGGAAACACCATCATCGATGCCATCACCCAGCACCTGCCAATAGCAGAAAGAAAATCGAAAATCCTGAACAGCATCAACTTCGAAAAATTCGCACTTGCAACCGCTCACAGAGCAGAAAATGTGGACAACCTCGCAGTTCTCAAAGGTTTCATGGAAGCCTTCGCCGAAGCCCCAATACCAGTCGTCTACCCCATGCATCCACGCACCAAAAAGAGGCTGAAACAGAACCAAACCTACGCCAAGATCAAAAAAACAAGAAACCTGCAGATCTTGCCGCCACTAGGCTATCTGGACTTTCTAGTGCTGATGAAGAAGTGTGAAATGATAGTCACAGATTCAGGTGGCATACAAGAAGAGGCAACCGCGCCGTGCATACGCAAATCCGTCTTGGTCATTCGCCTCTCTACTGAGAGACCAGAAGCCGTTCAAGCAGGCTTCGCTGAAGTCGTCGGGGTGGAAAAACAGAAGATACTGGAAGGCATGAGGAAAACGTTGAAGCATCCAAAACAGCTGCCAACAGTATCTCCTTATGGAGACGGAAAAGCAGCTGAAAAGATTGTTGGAATAATCAAGGAAGAACTGGCTTTTTAGCTCCCGTCAAGAGATGTAAGTTATCTTCTTGTCGTCTTCCTTCCGTACTTCTTCAGCCTGCAAGGCTCTCTTCTCTTCAATCTTCTGCAAACGAGTAACCATCTTGTCCGCCTTGGCGATCTCTTCATCCAACCCTGCCAGATCCGCATCAAGGCTGAACATTCTCTGCAACACTTCCAAAACACTCTTGGCTGCATTCGGATCTGGCAAGTATCCCCGAGTCTCACTCAAAAGACAAAGCGCGTCAATCTTCTTAAAACGTGCCAGACCTACAATCAAACCCGCCGTCCCGACGATAGGACTCCCCATCGGACTGAGGATGGCTTCAGCTCGCAGTGCCTTGTCTAGGGATTCTTGGCTTGTGGCTGCCGCGATGACCTTAGGCTTAGCTTTTGCTTCCATTCGGTAACCGCCTATCGTGATAATCATCTTGACGTTGTGTCGTTCAGCAAAGTCGAGTATGCAATCGGAAATCTCATATTGCCCCTCAATCGTCTGCGCTTGGCTGTCGCCCGTAAAGAAAATTATGTCGTTTTCCCCTCCTTTGCTCTTCCAGTAGTAAAATGTTCCACGCAGTAACCTGACACTCCCTTTCTTGCCAACAAGCACAAAGTAAGGGAAATGCGGCGAATAAAGGTAGGCAAACTTTTCAGCCTTCAACTTTTCCACCAAGTAGCGAGTGGCGATTTTGCCAACAAGCCCCAGACCGGGAAGCCCCTCGATCAGAATCGGATGGTCCAATTCCACTTTCGCAAGCTCTTTGATGAAAGTTTCCTTCACCCTGCTGAACTCCCCTCTTTCAGAGCCATCCTATACCTGAGGTACTTGTCGTCAGGTGAAAATCTTGGCGGGTGCGGCATTCTGACTTTGCCGCCGCAATAGGGGCACTGAACCGTCTGAAGCGTGTGTTTTCCGCATTTTTCACATTTTCTAAGGAGCCAAACCATCATTTTTCCCTTCGGAAAGTGCCTTGCCCACCGGCTTTGACAACATTCGAAACGACACCTTGTGCCACTTTTTGCAGAACGTCCTCAGCATGCTTGTAATTTTCTGCCAATACTTCAACACAGTATTTTGGGGCGGCAATCACGTAAAAGCGAATCTTGGCGTCCCGAGATTTTTCAGCCTTCTTGGCACCTAAAAAGGCTTCCTTGATGATTTCTACCCCATTTGGTTTCATGCAGCGAACCTCAATCGTGCCTTTGACTTTGACCATGGGAACATGTATCCTTTCTTTCGCAACCTCTGCAATAGCATCAGCAAGTTCCTTGGGCACGCCGATTTTTGTCAGAGTCTCTGTGTCCTCTCTGAGGACTCTTTCGAAACCTTCGTACAGCCCCATCTCCTTTTCCATGGGTGCTACAGCTTTTTCGTAGACCTCTTCGAGCGGCAACCCAGTTTTCTCAGCTACACTTCGGATTAAAGCCTCAGCTTTTCTTTCCTTTTTCCATGACATGATCTTTTCGATTCTTTCTCTCTTGGTTACTCTCCTCAGGGACAAGTCTATGTGTCCTTTCTCCGTGTCCACGCGTAAGACTTTCAATACGAGCTTCTGCCCTTCGCGCACATAATCGCGGATGTTGCGAATCCATGAAGAAGCGATTTCTGAAACGTGCAGTAGACCCTTCTTGTCGTATTCGTCCAGCTTCGCATAAGCACCATAGTCAGTGACGGTTTCTATTGTAGCTATTACCAGATCGCCAGCTTCTGGCCACTCTTGGTTCTTAGCCGCCATTGTAACGTTCATCTCTATTCAAAAACGGCTACTATTTCGCCTTTGACTTTCGCTTTTCCGCCGGAAGGCTCTGCCAGTTCAGCTCCGCAGACGTTGCAGTTGACTTTGTTCGCCGCGCTGTCGAAGACTACTTGTTCATTTCCACATTTTGGGCATTTCACACGCAAGAAACTGCTTCTCGGTCTCGGAATAAGTTTTTCCCATTCAGCCATAACTCACACCTCACATCTCACGCAATAACTAGTTTTCTTAGTCGCACACCATCTTTATGTCTTATGTAACCGCAAACCTTGCACTTTAGCTTCAAAGTCTGCTTCTTGGTTGTCTTGGCAAATTCTCGCTGAAGTGGATATTTCTGCCCGCCGTACCCTCTCTTTTTTCTCTCATGTGCCCTCTCGCCCTTCGCCATGGGTCGCCTCTTCCCGGCCTTGTAAAGCGTGACTGCATGGGCTTGATGCTTCCTGCACTTTGGGCAGTAAGTTGTGATCTCTTTTGGAACGTTCACCTTAACCACTACCAGCTTTGCATAAAGAAAACACGC
>JALHSY010000219.1 GCA_022865455.1 Candidatus Bathyarchaeota archaeon | reverse complement strand
GCGGAAGACTGAAGGTTTCAAGAGAGACGCAAAAAACGTTAGAGACTCAGAAGCAGTAGTCCTCATAGGCGTGAGAGGGAAGAGAAGCATATGCTTAAACTGTGGAGCATGCGGCTACAAGAGTTGCGAAGAATTTGAAGAAACAGCGAAGAAGCTCGGCGAAGACTTCTTAGGACCAACATGCCTCTTCAAGGCCTTGGACTTGGGCATAGCCCTAGGTTCAGCGGCGAAAACTGCGAGTCTGCTGAACGTTGACAACCGCATAATGTACCGCATCGGCACGGCTGCACTGAAGCTGGGGCTACTCGCCGAAGCAACAGTCGTAATGGGAATCCCGGTTTCGGCCAAGGGCAAAAGCATCTACTTCGACCGGTTCAAGTGAACCGTTCTTAGTCTTGGCTTCTCATTTTCTCGTACATTTTCTCCAGCGTCCAGCGGATGCTTGACTTGAGCTCCCGCAGCCGGTCAGCGTCGACGTTTCTGATCACTATCTCACGAATCACGTCGCCTTCCTGAACGATATTGTAAGAGAAAATCTTGTCGGAGCCCAGCTGCCCGGTTCTGACCAATTCGTTGTCTCTTTCCTGCATCTTTGTCAACACTCTCTCTACCAGAAACTGCGCGAAAGGCGGCGTGTTGATGTCAAAGGTCTTGTCCTCTGCTGGGACTACGCGCAACGAGTTTTCACTTGTTAGAATGCTTGCAAGAAGCTCGCCTGCAATCGTCTTCAATGGCGTAACGCTTTCAGATTCTGCCGATGTCAAAGGCGGTTGGAACTCGGGTTCAGGAGCAATCTCTGCTTTCGAAGACAAGGTTTCAGGTTGAGCAGCTTCCTTTGATATTTCCGCCCGTCTGAACCCCTTTTCGAGCAGTATCGAACTCACTGCCTCAAGCATCGACTGCAGATCTTTGAGCTCAGTCTCCAAGTCGCCGACCTTTTTCTCCAAGCTTTTCCTGAATGAGACAAGCCTCTTAATCTTTTCACTGTCTTCAGACATTGCCTCTCACAAGCAAATACTCTACGAGCTTTCCCCTTATCAAACCTTTGAAAAACCCAGCACAGTGTTAGGCAAGTTCTGCAATGTGAAAACTCTCGGAGTTGATTTCAGGGCTAGAAAGAGGTGGGAGAGGTTTGAGATCGATTTTGAGCTCGTCTCTGAGGAAATTCTCGAATTCCTGGAAAACTGGACTTTCCGTGTGATTCAATTTCACGCACATGTTCTTGCCTTCCAACAGTGGACTGAGATCGTAAAGCGCTGTCCTGCATGAAATGTCTGGATTCTCAAGGATTGTCTTAACCAAGGTTTCGCTGGGCGTCTTCGAGAACAACCAAGCCGTGTATGAAGCGTCAACGACGTTATAACCAAGGCCCTCTCGAACGACGCATTTTCTGTTTGCAGCTATCTTCTTAAAGGAAGAAGGATGAACGTCTCTGGCCCAGAGAAAATTGTGGTACTCATCATTAATTTCAACCCAATCTTCGTGTTCAGAAATCTTCCAACCCCGCCCCCTGCACAGGTTCTTGAATTCCTTTAGAATCTCCCAAACCGTAGGCATTTTTGTCATCTTGTCAATACCACCTGATAGAATCTTCTAGAACAATAGTCTAGTAGACGACCACAAATTTAAAGTTATTTGTCGCTTTATCCGCAAGAATGTAGGTGTAGCTGTCAATTTGCTGAAGAATTGTAGCCAACATGGTTTAGTGGCCGACAAATTTCCGACAAATGCCCGGGCGGACTTTTTACGGGAAAAAGCTGAAAATCCTACATTCTTCCGACAACAAACAATAAATTCAGTTTCAAACAATTATCACAAGGGAAAGAGGCACGGCTGACATTGAAGATCAAGAATGATGCTTTGACTGTGGATGCCACCGATCTGAAGATCCTGAAAGCGCTACAGGAGGACGCAAGACAGACTTACGCGAATATTGGAAAGCGCTTGGGAATAGCGCACTCAACAGTCTACGACAGATTAAGAAAGATGGAACGGCACGGAGTAATCAAGCAGTATACGGCTGTGGTCGACGGTGAAAAGGCTGGACTGAAAAGCATTACTGCCCTAATGACGATTTACACGGATCCAAAGGAAAGCGAAAGAGTTGCTGAAGAACTGAGCAAGACGCCCAAAGTCTTAGAAGTCTACGCTTCCCTTTCAGAAGAACTGCTGATAATGGCAAAGGTGGTTGCCGAGAATCAAGAAGGTCTGCACGCGTTCATCGCCAATTCAGTTGCTCCCCTGCCTGGAGTTTTAAGAATCCGCACTTCGATAGTGACCAAAAAGTTCAAGGAAACCCCGTTTTCAATCACTAATGATGCAGACAAGTTACATTTATAAGAGGAACGTGCAATATAAGGAAACAGAACCGCCATGAATACGGAGAATATGCCGAAAAGCTTGAGAACGTTTCCCCGAGAGAAGGCATTCTATTTCTTCACGTCTATTGGAAATTACACGGGCGTAAGTGCGGCATCCCTCAGGGAATTTGCGGAAAAAATAAACGAAGCGAGCGTGAAGTCTCTCGAGTTTCACCTTTACCGCGGAGACTTTGAGAAGTGGATGGCTGAAGTCGTGCAGGATGACGAATTGCCCAGCGAAGTCAAGAGACTGCAGAGATTCAACCTTATGGGTGATGCTCTCCGCAACCAGCTAACCACGGTCGTTTCGAGACGACTGAAACGCTTGACGGGACAGCTTGGCCCATCCCAATTCTAGTAGACCACAAAAAGCAGTTAACCACGCTTGATATGAAGCCTCGGCAGTGGCTTAGGCCTATCAGCTGTGACATTGAAGCTGTCAAGGCTTTGGCTTCTGCCATAAGATCAGACATTCTCAAACCGCCAGCGTGGGAAGGATAATACCTCATTCTGCTTCCACTAGACGTGTCACGCGCCACGTGATCAACGGCGTCATCTAACGTCGTGTTGAAGACGAGAAGATTCCCAAGCAATTTCTCAGTTTCAACATCTGTGTGTGAGTAGTCAACCATGTCTGTCCATCCCAGATAAGCAGTAGCACCCTTTTTGAGGAAGGCACTGGGTAGAGTCGACTCTAAGCCTTCCTTGAGTCCCCAGCAGCCCATAGCAATTACTATGCTTTTGGGGAAGGTTCCTTCAAGGTTTTCTATGAATTTTGAGGTTATAGCAAAGTAGTCTCTCGGCGTTCCGGTGTAGTTCAGAGTGCCTTTCACTACTAAGTCGTCATTCTGATCCTCGACATGCGTTGATGTGCTGAATGGTTCAGTCGTGAACAAGTCCACGGCTGAGCTGTCGTTTCTCAGAGCTGAATGCGCCCTCAGGAGTATTATGCCGAAGTTGAGTTTCGCAAGCTCCCTGAAGAACTCAACGTCCAATGTCTGATTGTAACAGCTCACGTTGAAACCATAGGTCCGAAGAATCGTAGTTGTTTTTTCGACAAATGCATAATCTGGAAATTCCATTGACAACTGATCGATTATGGCCGCGTTCAATGAGAACGACACTTGGGCAGGTTGCAGGAATACGAATGAGACTACGGAGCCAATGGCGATTACTGTGACAAGGATTACTGCGATTGTTAGCAGCCTCTTTCTTGATGGTCTGGTTCTCTGTTGATGAGTAGGTGCCTTTCCTTTCTTGGTCGTTGACAAATGACCTCCAATGGGCGCGTCTATGGGCTTTAGAGAAAAGCAAAATATAATAGGGTTTCTACTTCCTCTTGCGCCTTCTCAGGCTGAGCACCAGACCAAAGAGTGCGACCAGTGCACCATAGGCTTCTATGTGGGACATTGGAGTCTGCTTGGTTAGCGAAATCGAGTAGCCTCCCACTTGTGTCGTCGTAACTCTGACTGTTGAGGTTGAGGATTGCGCGACAGTGCCGTTGGCGTCTGTGACTTTCAAGTAAACATAATATGTTCCTGTTCCCGTAGGCGTGAAAACCCAACTGGTTGATGTTGCACCCGAAGCTGCACTACCGCCAACATACCATTGATAACCGTAGGGTCCCGTTCCTCCGCCAACTACAGACGTAAACGGCACTGAATCGCCAAGAATTATCGAGGCGGAAGGCGGGTTTATGAAGACCAAGAGCGGGCCAATCGCGGATGCGTAGTGAGCCAGTGTGGTGTGCGGCGCGTTCATGTTCACAATAATCGGGTTCACGCCGCTGCCCTTCGAAGTACCATCTACATCCCAGTTGGTGAAGTTATAGCCGGTTACTGATTGAGCAGTCAAGGTGACGTCCGTGGATGCGTCATACCACCATGCATTGGTGATGCCCGCTTCGCCCACTGGGTTTCTCGTTGGCTGGGGACTCAGACCTGCGGGGGCAGTGACCACAGTCAACAAGTATTGAATCTTGTAGCTTCCTATCACATTCCCAGACGCAGAGGCCGTTATTGACCCGCTCGGGAGCGTCGACAATCCGCTCGTGCTTGTCCACATGTAACGCTTGTTGTTAGCTGGGATTGTCAACGGAGACTGATAGGCAAAAGTGTGAATGGACGCTGCATCCCACCACAGCGAGACAGGAAGGTGTGCTACGTCGTATGTTCTGCCATCCACGTCAACGACAGTGCCTGGGAAGTCTGAGCCCACACCGGACTGGTTGAAAGTAACAGAGTACTGGGTAACGTAGTTGGCTGTCACTGTTTTGGCCTTATCCATTAGCACAGTGGTCGGTGACCGCGTTGGATCACCAATCTCCGTCATGTCGCTCGTTGCCCAACCGTTGAATCTGTATAGGGAAGAGCCTGGCACAATGTCGACGAAGGCAAGTGCGGATATAGTTGCGTTGGTGTTTGCGTCATACCATCCTGCCCCTGAGGGAGAATTAACGCCAGGAGGATTGGTTGCCAATGTCAGATAATACTGCGTCTTGTAGTTGCCCGTCACGGTGCCAGACGTTGATACAGTTATGGAACCGCTCTGAGAAGTAGACAGACCGCTGGTAGACACCCAAACGTACTGCTTGGCGTTTGGACTGGCGACTAATGGTGATTGATAGGCAAAGCTGTGACTGGAGCCGTCATCCCACCAGAAGGAAACAGGCAAATCGGTTACCTTGTAGCTTACTCCGTCAATGATTATTACTGTTCCTGGGAAGTCTGTGCCCACTCCCGTCTGGGTGAATGTGATTTGGTATTTGATCTGAGCAACGTAGTTGCCAGTCACGCTTCCGGAACCCGCGACTGTCAGCGTTCCGCTCTGTAGGGTTGACAATCCAGACGTGGAAACCCACACGTACTGCCTGCTTACGTTTACAGCAAGTGGCGATGCAAACGAGAACAGATGAGCCGAGCCGCTGTCCCACCAGAAACTTGCAGGAAGCGTACCAACGGTGTAGTCTGTCCCGCCAACGGCAACCACTGTTCCAGTGAAATCAGAATTCGCACCTGACTGGTTGAAGGTTATCTGGTATTGGGTCTTGTAGTTTCCTATCACCAACACAGGACCTGTCACGGTGATTGGAGACGGCAGGCCTGATATCCCAGTCAGGATGAATCTTTTTCCCGCGGTCGAACTGGAAACGTTACCATATGTATACGTAACAACAGAGCCACTATCGACCCAACCCAAAGCGTAAGGCAATTCGCCGTAAGTCTTGGGAACGGCGTTAACTGTGACAACGGTTCCTGATGCCGAGGAATCAAGGCCTAACTGGTCGAAACCTACGCTGTATTGGGTCTTCCAGTTTGCCACCGCGATTTTCGCTCCGTTCATCGTTATGGGGTCGCTTTGTGCATAGTTCGATCCTGACGCATCACCAGTCCAATTCACGAAAACACGACGCGTTCCGTTTCCGTGGTCAACGGTGCCTACGGCTAGACTGGCATATGCTGTGCCGCCGCTGTCGTACCATCCTTGGCCGCTGGGAGTCCCATACGGCGAAGAGACAGTCAAAAAGTACTGAATCCCATAGTTTCCGGTGACGCTGATGTCTCCTGATACCGTTAAGGGCGATGAAGGACCAGTCACACTAGTTAGACTGTATCGCTTGCCTGACACAGTGCTGGTTACCACGGCCCAGTAGTTGTATCTGATCGTGTCGCCTTCGTCAACCCATATGCCATAGGGCAGATCAGTGTAGCGCAAGGCCGTATGCAAGTCTATAGTCAAGACAGTTCCGTTTGCATCTGAAGCGAGACCTGTCTGCGCGAAGGTCACGAGGTGCTGGTGGACATAATTCGCCGTGACGCTCTTGGGCTTGTCAACAAGCACGGTTGTGGAAGGCGAGTTTGGATCAGTTATCCCAGACATGTCGTCGGTAGTCCAGTTTGCGAATCGATAACGCGAACCTCCCGGCACGTATTGATCAGTGGATATTGAAGCATAAGCGCCAGCATAGTACCATCCTGATCCAGATGGAGTGGCCTTGCCAGGCGGGTTCGAGGGCAGGTCCAGGTAGTATTGGGTCTTGTAGTTTCCTACTATGCTTCCGTAAGTTGCCACCGTTATCGTTTCGCTTTGTGAAGAAGACAACCCGCTTGTGGAATTCCAAACATACTGCTTGGTGTTCGGACCAACAACCAACGGCGACTGGAAAGAGTAATTGTGGACTGTACCTACCTGCCATATGAATGATACAGGCAGGACGCCAAAACCATAGGAATTGCCGTCGACAACGACCACTGTGCCCGCAAAATCGGAGCTGAGTCCTGTTTGGTCAAATGTGATAGTATTGCCCACCATGTAGTTTCCTACTACGCTTCCAGAAGAACCTATCACTAGTGTTCCGTTTCGCTGTGCAGATAATCCGGAGGTGGAGGACCAACTGTACTGTCTGGTCGAGTTCACAACCAATGGTGAGGCAAATGTGAAGTTGTGATTGGAACCTTGATCCCACCATAACGGCACAGGCAAGCCGCTAACGCCATAGTTTGTGCTGTCAACAGCCACAACTGTGCCTGTGTAGTCAGATCCGGCACCTGCTTGGTCGAAAGTCACTTGATATTGAACCTTGTAGTTTCCGGTGACCGTCGATGATCCTGTTACAGTGACGGGTGAAGCCGAACCAGTGACGTTTACTTGTTGGAACCTCTTGCCCGACACAGTGCTTGATACGACAGTGTTATAGGAGTAGGTGACCGACAAGCCATTGTCGACCCAGAAAATGAATGGCAAGTCTCCATATGTTTTTGAGCTCCCGTTAACTGTCACCACCGTGCTGACAGCACTTGAATCCAACCCAGTATGGGCAAAAGTGACCGCGTACTGCGTCACATAGTTGCCTGTCACCGTTGCAGGCGCATTGACAGTAATCGGTGACACGGCGCCTGTGACACTGTTCAGCCTGAACCTTTTGCCCGAGGTTAAGCTTGAAACTGGCGAGTTGAAAGAGTAAGTGATAGAACCGCCACAGTCAACCCAAACGGTGTAGGGAAGGTCACCGTAGCCCTTAGAACTCCCATTCACAATCACAACGGTTCCAGTAGCGGACAGATCCAACCCAGACTGGGCGATGATGACTGAGCATTGCGCGACGTAGTTGCCAGTCACTGTAGTGACTCCGGCGACAGTTATGGGTGAAGCTGGACCGCTCACGCCGCTGAGCCTGAACTGTTTGCCAGAGGTGTTACCTGCAACTGTGGAGCTGTAGGAATACGTGACTGAGCTTCCGCTGTCAAACCAATTGGTGTATGGAAGATTAGAATAGACTTTGGGACCGCCGTTGACCGTCACAACCGTTCCCGTCGCTGACGAGTCCAGTCCTGACTGAGCAAAAGTGAACAGATACTGGATGACATAGTTGCCTGTCACCGTTGTGGGTCCCGAGACCGTAATTGGCGAGGCCGGCCCACTGACGCTGTTCAGCCTGAACCGCTTGCCAGAAACTGTACTTGAAACTGGCGAGTTGAAAGAGTAGGTAACAGAACTGCCGCTGTCCACCCAAATAGTGTATGGAAGATCAGTAAGAGCTTTTGCACTGCCGTTCACCGTCACAACTGTTCCAGTCGCGGTCGGATCCAACCCGCTTTGGGCAAAAGTGACCAAGTACTGGGTGCAATAGACGCCAGTGATGGTTGTTGGACTCGTAACGCTGAAACCTGGCGGAGGACATTGGACCGCTACAAGCCTGAACTGCTTGCCTGAGACGCTGCTTGTAACTATGGAATTGTAGGAATAGGTAACCCAAGAGCCGGAATCGACCCAGAAACTATACGGCAAGCCACCATAAGCTTTGGCACTGCCATTCACAGTTACAACTGTGCCAGTTGCTGTGGAATCTAATCCTGTCTGGGCAAACGTCACCAAATACTGAGTCACGTAGTTGCCAGTCACCGTCACTGGACCTGTGACCGTGATCGGAGAAGAGGGACCGCTTGTGCTGCCAAGTCTGAACCGTTTTCCAGTGACGCTGCTCGTAACGGTAGAGCTGTAGGAATAGGTGACTGAGGAGCCGCCGTTCACCCAGTAAATATAGGGAAGATCTCCATAGGTTTTTGAACTTCCATTCACTGTAACGACTGCCCCCGAGGCGTCTGGTGAAAGCCCTGTCTGATTGAAAATGACAGAGTACTGTGTGACATAATGAGCTGTAGCAGTGTGGTTATTGCCCATGAAGACTGTAATCGGGTTCACGCCGGTTCCCCTTGACGCGCCGTCAACGTCCCAATAGGCGAACGCGTAGCGCGTGCCGGGTGAAACATCAACAAACTCTGGTGCAGTTAGCACGACACTTGTGTTTTCGTTGTACCACCCCTCGCCCGGGGCAGTCGTAACGCCGGCAGGATCGGTTCTGACTGTCAAATAGTACTTCGACTGCGGAGGAGGACATAAGACGGAGACTACGATAGGATGGCTTGAAGTCGGGTCAACACCGTCTTTTGGAATATTGTTCACTTTTATGACGTAGGTTCCCGCCGATGGATCATAGTATGCTTTGTGGTACGAACAGTAGTCATGTGCCTCGACAACTCCATCATGGTATGTGTACACCCTGATCTCATTGTTTGGCCAGTAGGCCACATTTGAGCCCCACTGGAACTTGAAGAAAACAGTCCAGATAGATGGGTGAAGATCAAAACCTATGTTGCTGGCATCGTGGCGAAGAATAGAAGCTGTGTATCCAGGGTTCCGGTACTTTTCTCCAGGTGTATTGGCCAAATCAGGCTCTGTCTGTCGGTCGTACTTTATCTCGAAACCTTGCGGTCCTACGGGAGCCTTCACCCAAGCAGAGCCGTTGTTGTAGTAAGCCGTCACTTCTACGTCCGGCAAAGGACTTGAAGAGGCTTTGTCTACTACTCTGAAGAAGACAACTGTGCTTACTTCGACTACTGCTGATGAAACACCTTTCAGACCGCTGTTGTCAGTGACAGTCAGCTCGACCGTATAAGTCCCATCAATTGGATACGAATAAGTTATTGTTGGACTTGTAACTGTTGTTATGTTGCCGTCACCAAAGTTCCAAGTGTACTGGGTGATCCAGCCGTCTAGGTCATAGCTGGCCGAAGCATTGAAAACTATTGTTTCATCTGGCATGGCAACACTCGGTGAATATGAAAAAGAAGCTACCGGAGCTTGGTCACCCTTGACCAATGCGACCGTCCCACTGAGTACTAACAGTGCGGAAATGGCTAGCATAACAGTTACAGCTAGCAACCTACTCAAACGAACCTTCATGATATGCCTTTCTCCCTCGGCATTATGTATCTTAGGCGTAAAAACCATTTAAACCTTTTGGAACTAACTTCTATACGAGCAGTTCTCTGTTTCAAATTATAAGGAAGCTAATGGAGAAACGAATAATATGCATCAATAAGTACATGGTTTAACTATCACATTCATCAGAGATCGACACAATGGATTATGAGGCACTGTACCCAAAACGAAAGCAATCAGGCACTATGCGAGGGCTGCCTTGTCAAAGTTCCGCCAAACTGCATTCTGGCTGCCGCAGCTTTAGCTTGCTTGTCACCATGTCACCTGGGCACGTCATCGGTTGACGTTCCGCATTCTTCTGAAATCGCAGGATTTGCAGCCAATGTTCTCGCCGAAATGCACATTCACTGAATTGATGTTTTTTAACAAAGCTTAAATTAAAGACGAAGGATGTATATGTGAAAAAAGGTGAAAAAATTGAAATGCAACAAACCATTCAGCGTGCTTATCGCAACACTGCTTCTCGCCAGCATGATTCTTGTCTTCACTGGACCACAAATCCCCAGAGTTTCAGCCCCAGTCGCAACAGGCCTGCCCACAGATTGGCCATCGGTGTACTTCTGCACGGATACATTGCCGATCTGCAACGAAACCTACCCTATGGAAGCCAACGTGAGCGACACGGTCACTTTTGCTTTGGTGGTTTTCAATCTTACTGCCGCCACAGCTTCTGATCCAAGCAACCCGCTGAATCAACGCCCTCTAGGCAACCTCATAGGTTTTGACGTTCAGATGTCATGGAACCCTTCGGTCCTCAATCTCACCAGCTGCACTGTGACTAGTCCTTGGAACGATTTCCAGACCCCAGTTTCGCCAAGCCCTTACGCGGGTGTGCTCTACGCTCAAATCTTTGAACTGGCAAACCAAACCGATCAGGGAGACAGCATCCCTGGAGCTGAGCCCGGGACCATGTTGTGGAGGGGCTATAGCTCAATGAATTTCACGACGCCCTTCAACGGTAACGGTACTTTTCTCATCACGACATTCAAAGTGATCGGTGCTGGATCGAGCCTGCTGAGCTTGACGTCATTTGAAATGGCTAATCAGGCAGGTAAGAGGTTGCTGTGGCATCAGTCCAACGGTTATTTCCATACTCCTGGCGCACCAGAAGCCGATTTTAACATCTGGCCGAACGTAGGAGTGGTAAACAAGACCGTAATCTTCAATGCGTCAGCCAGCAACAGCCCACTGAACTTTACTATTGCCAACTATACTTGGAATTTCGGAGACTCAAACATAACAGTCGTGACCGATCCGATAGTCTATCACACGTACACTAAAAAACAGACAGCGTCGGTTTCGTTAACGGTTACTGACAATGCTTCAATCAACAGCAGCCCGAAAACCGTTACATTCAGTGTTGTAGACTTCAGAAATGTGAAGGTCACCAGTGTCACTCTGGGACAGGTCCAAGCAGTCGTGAACAGAACGGTCGATGTCACTGTTACAGTCAACGACGACGGGGAGGCTGATGAAAACGGCACTGCAGCGGCGTACTATAACACAACAGTCGTCGACTTCAACAGCATTTACAACACCAACTGGACTAAGATTGACGAGCAAGACGTATCTCTCACAACGACGCATCGAGACAAGATTCTGTCTTTTGCGTGGAACACGACGGGTGTCCCACTGGTCAACGCGTCTTACTATATCATGGCCAACGTAACACAGGTTCCTTACGAGAAGTATACGACCGACAACAACATGACCTCCGCGAGTTCCATCTACATTAGCGACACGGCAATAGACGACGTGGCTATAGAGCAGCTTTTGTACGGATGGGAGGGGCAAGGCGTTTTTGAGCATCCGGCTCTTGATGGCGAAACATCGAAGGCTAGAGTGACTGTGCACAACGTAGGAACGGAAGATGAGAACGTAACTGTGATCATTTACCGTAATGGGACTGTCTGGCAAAGTTGGAACCAAACACTGGCTGTTGGCAAATCTGTTGGTGTAAACGCAAGTGACCAGCTTGCTGTGGGCTTCTACAACCTTACGGCTGTGGCAACGATTCCGGCTGATGTGAACCTTGCGAACAATCGCATCGAGAACGTTCTCGCTGTCATCGCACTTCCACACTTGAACTTCACATACGCACCGAAGCCGCCGATTGTGAACCAGACAGCAGCGTTTGACGCATCGCAGAGTTACCATGGGCAAAGTGGCGCAAACATAACAAGCTACAAGTGGCAGTTCTTCGCGCCAGGAGCATCATCAGTGACTCATATCGCAGAAAACATAACCGTTAGCTATGCCCTTGGATCTGGGGGGTCATGGAGAGTACTCCTTTCTGTCACTGACAGCTACGGTATTGGGTTCAGACAGTATAGACCAAGGACCCAAGCCTACAGGCTCGAAGTGGCGGTAGCCGTGGAAGAAGCAGGTGGATTTCCAATTGAGTACTTGCTTGCAGTGGTGATCATTGTTGTTGTCATCGCAGCTTTAGCAGTGGTTCTCATTCGTCGTCGACGCGCGCGGAAAACTTAACATTTCCCACTCTTTTTTTTAGTCTTGCTTCGGAAAACATGATAAGAAAAAGGAGGAAGGCCCTTACTGAGAGCCGTGTTTTTTCCGCGTCAGCTTTGCAGCTACCGCAACAAGTGGCAGTGTTAGGAACAAGGCGGCGAGCAAATTGCTGAATTCAGGTATCGCTTCGAACTCGCTGTTCTCGACTTCATGAGGCAATGGCAGGGCATAGTTTCTTCCGAACCATGGAGACATGGTGCGGTCTGGACGTGGGAATCCTGCGATGCTGACTATAGTTGGCTCTGTATAGAATGCCGCTTCAGGGTCAACGTCTTGAACGCATGGCAGTTCGATTGCTTTTATGTCAGTGCTTTTGGCTTTGACCTCGAACACTGCCTCCAGTGTGCCCAACATCATGGTGAGTCTGTCGCCAACGGTTAGATTGCCGTTTGAGTCAACGTCTTCCCACGACGTAGCATTCCACATCTTGTTGTAGGCCGGATGAATCTGCATCCAAGTTGTGTTCGTCGGGTCGGCCAGAGTCAGGAATTCGGTGTAGTCGTCTGGCCACTCCATGAAGTAGGGTTGAGGGTCTGGCTGGGCCTTGTAGTCGATGTAGATGAATGATGCGGCAGTGTAGTTGACGTAGAGTTGTGAGCCATCTGGCCAAGTGTACTGGCCGAGCCATGGAGCGCTTGTGTTGTCTGTTGTCCACCAGCTTTCAAGCTCGTATGGCCACCAGTCCTCGTACCAATATTCGGATGGTGGAGGCCCTTCTTCTTCGAACCCGTAGTTCGTAGCCTGATATATTTCTGAGCCGTTGTTGAAGTCGACAGCGACTTGTTCGAATGAAGTCACGAGGTACTTGATGTCAGGCCAGCCTGCAACAAAGTCAGGGCTGCCCTTGAGCAATGACGAACCTGTTTCGTTGATGATGTGAGTGTCAAGGGGCGTTAGCAAGTCTATGGTTCCGTCTGGATTAACTTTGAAGTCAACGTTCTCAGTCAAGTTGTACGCGGTGCCGTTATAGTAATTGTGGTTCTTGTCGGGCAGTGCGAGTGGGTGCACTTCAAAGTAGTTGACGGACTGCACCGGGTATGTTAGTGAGAAGTTGCCTGTCCAGTCTGCAACACCGATTCCGTCAGCTGACGCGCCGGTGCTGGCTGTTTTGAGCCAAGGTGTGTACTTGTTGACCGGGCCGTCCATCGCGGCTCGTTCTTCTGAGAAGTGTGTGAACTTCTGCTCGAGCTTCATTGTTCCTTTGATTTCGTCAACCTTGTAGTCGTGCGTTTTCATGGTGGCTTTGTTTAGAAGGATTATTTGGTCGCCGAGGCTGAGCTCACCGTCACCGTTTTTGTCAGTCCAGTCTGTCAGGTTGAAGCCGTAGTCGTATGCTGATCTTGGGTAGATTCCAGTCCATTCTGTTACGACAGGTGTGGATAGGTCGATGATTCCGCTATCTGAATCCAAGATGTACCAGATTGATGGGTACGCGGGGTTTTCTAGGTATATGGGCTCAATCGGGTTTGGGAACACGCTTGGAAGGTAGGTTACGTTGAAGGTTATCTTTGCTATGCGAATAGTGCCGCTGACCGGTGTGTGGGTTTCGCCTAATCCCATGAATGCCACGTCCACGTAGCTCGGCTCTATGTCATTTACTAGCGCGAATGTTCCTGATGACCAGAACGCCTCAAAGGTGCCGTCAGGATCTACTGTACAGTTTATGGCCTGCAGATAGGTTGAGTTGAAATTGAGATAGAATTCGATTCCTGCGACATCCCAGAACGGGTCTAAGCTTGCATTGTCGGCTCCGAGCAAAGTGACGTTGACGTCGAAGGTGTCACCGACGTGGTAGCCTGTGATGAAGGAAGGTGAGACTCTGATTTTTGGCACTGCAGGATACGTGAACTTGCGCGGATACAACGTAATCGCAAGGTCTTCTCTTGTGTGCGTAATGGGGGTGCCGGCCTTGGTTGCAAGGGCAGTTGCTACGAAGTGTATTGTCAAGGTTACGCCGGTTGGTGCCTCGTAGTCATAAGGTTGGTCTGTAACGTTGAATGTAAAAACGAATGCCGTTCCACTTCCATTGAAGGATGAAGCTGGGGACATCGAACTGTAGCCCAACCACGCCATCGCTCCTAAATCAGCCCCAGAGATGTTGTCATTTTCGTCCACGGTTTCTGCTAGCTGCATTACTTGGGCGTTCAGAATTCCTGCATAGGGACTTGGTGGAATCGGATTTGGATAACTGGCTCTTGGTACGGTCACGGTGTAGCTGAGGTAGTGTATCCATTGGGTTGTCCAGTTGATCTGAATATCAAAACCGTAGAAGTCAGTCACGTTTTCAACTGCAACGGCAACTTTGAATGTTGTGTTTCTAACGTCCGGCATGGTTACTGCGTCGCCTATCTCAGTGACGTCAGAGTAGCATTTTATGGTTGGTGCCGCAAAGGCTATCGGTAGGAACGTGAATGCCATTCCAGAGATTACTGCAAACATAAGGCAAAAAAGGCCTAATCTAAGTTTTCCTCTCATTTTTATTCACCTTTTTTTCTATAACATTCTTCTATGTATCGCCCGTTTCCATATTTGAAGCTTACTGTGTCAAAATTCAGACAACAGTCTGCTTCGGCAAAGAAAGGGCAAGATTGAGACGAGTGGAGGGTTTGTCAAAAAAAGGAAGGATGTTTTCGCTAAGGACCGCCGCAGCCTAGGCCGTATCTGGACGTCAGAGTCACTGCGTCATAGAGGTCAACGACTCCCCATGGTGGCGCCATGTCTGCATCGGGTTCCCAGTTGGGGTCTCCCTCGTGGCTCCCATATGCGTGTAGCAGAAGCACGGCGTCGAAGATGTCTACTTGGCCGTCTCCGTTGATGTCTCCGAGGTATTTGATTTTTACCCATCCGTCATAGTACACGTTGTTTGTTAGGTCGATTTCGTAAGGTACTGCGCTGGCCTCGGCCCAGATGGTGTGGTTGTGGCAAGATTCCATTCCAGTGGTGTCCCAGTAGAAAGTCAGCAGAATCATTGTCCACGGGTTAAGTGTCACTGTTTTCGTTTCTATCGTTTCGTTGTCGTAGTGCAGGGTGACGTTGAAGGTTTCAACGGTCATGTTGCCTCTGTTCATGGCGCGGACTTGGATCGTCACTATTCTTCCCGGGTAAACCTTGTTTGGGGAAGTCACGTTCACAGACCAAATGGCGACGTCTCTCAGTAGTGTGGCGAAGAATCCGTCTTCCGCCACGTGAGTCATGCCGTTGCCTGATGGGTCGCTTATTCTGGTCTCGTACAGGTCTAGGATGGTTTGGCCATAGGATTGGACTTGGAAGAATATTCGCGTGACAGCCGCCGCGGCGTAAATGGATATAGGTTGAGCCGGCTGGTAGTATTGGACTTTGACCCAGATCACGCCTTGCGTGTCATTGATTTTGAGTTCTACGATGAAGTTTGTGTCGTTGTTGGGTGGAAGCACAACTGCGCCTAAGGCGTTGAGGACAGCTGTGTCGTAGCCGAGTTTGAATTCATAATCGTACATGCCGATCGCATTTTGCAGTTTGATGTCTATTGTGAATACGTCGCCGGGCTTCATGGTGGGGTCGATGATTTCTGGTGGACTGACGAACATTTTCGTGATGAGCATGTTGTTGAAGTAGCCGTCTCCTACTTCCCGTGTTGGGATGTTCTGGGCGAACTTGTCAATTAGTCGCACGTCATGTAGGTCCAAGGGAGTCTGTCCGATGTCTGTGACGTGGAACTTGACTGTTGCCAGTGTGAGGTCGCCGCTGTAGCCTTGCGGAGTCGGTCCGACTGTGGCGTTTATTCTGACCTTGCCTTGGTCTTGCAGTATCTGAACGTCTGTTATCGTGAACAGTGGGTTGACTGTTACTTCAGTGATGTTCAGGACTGTCGAGTTGTAGTCTATCCAGAATTCGAAAGTGTATAGCTCTGTTACCGCGAAGACTTTCACGTCGATTGAGGTGTTGTGGCACGGAGTCAGAGCGGAGTCAACTATGCTGGGCGGGTATATGCGTATGTTGACTGGTGACGGCAGGGGAGCATTATTGAAGAAAGCGTCCTGTCTACCATGCGTGATTGGCATGCCGCTCTTGTCTGCAATCGCTGTTGCCACGAATTCGATCTTGCAGCGGCCTGTTCCTCTGACGCGGAAGGTTATTTCTACCATGGTGCCGCTTCCGTTGAAGGCTGCGGCTGGGGACTTCGAGCTGTAGCCGATCCACGCCATCGTTCCAGGCTCAGCACCAGAAATTGAGTCGTTTTCGTCCACGGTTTCTGTTAGCTGCATGAAGGGGGTGTTCAGGACTCCGTCGGGGTATGTTTGCACTGGGACTCTTGCGGTGTGGTTTTTGTATTCAAGGATTGTTTTGTCCCATTTGAGTTGGATGTCGAATCCGTAGAAGTTGGTGACGTTGGCTATTTTGGCTTTTATGTTGAAGTTTGTTGACACGGGCAGGCCTGTTATGTTGGCTGGGTCTATGTAGACAAGTGGGTTGCTTGCGGCTGCGACCTGTGTTTGTGTTAGGTTGAGGCTGACGGTGAGTGTTGCGATGAGAAGTAAAACGGTAATAGTTAGGCTGATGCATTCTGCCTTCTTGTTTAGCATCTCCTTTCCCTCTGTCTATTATTTAAAAGCGCAGGTTGACTTAAAGATTGTGGATTCTTCTTCTACTGCATGAGGAAGATCGTAAGTGCCTCTTGCCTTGTTCAGCTAGTAGGATCGCGATGTCATGATGATAATACTCACCGTTGAGCCCGGAATCCCAACCCCACCTCACAGTCATCCCCCTGAGCAGATCGGCTGCCTCATAAAGGACGAGGAGTGCCAGCGCGCGCTTGGAAAGCGCCAAGGCGTGAAGAAGCTAAATAGGTGAATCGATAATAAGTTTCTAGAAGCTTTCTCCACAAGTCTTATTTGTGTTCCGATTCATCTACGGGTCAGGGAGAAAGGGAAAGAATTGTCCAAACGACTAGTTTCGATAATGATGTTAGCAATGCTATTAGTGTGCACAGGAACATGGGCTCTTAGCGTTCATCCAGTGAAGCAAGTCAAGGCGTCAACAAGCGCTACGCCTTCACCCTATGAAACGGCTACGGCGATTGTGAACTTCACGCCTCCGGCATTCAATTTGGTCGCCAAGGGCATCTGGACCACAGTCTACATTGAACTTCCAAGCGGTTATGACGTAAACGGCACAGAAGTCTCCAACGTTGCCATCAACAAAACCATATATCCAGACCCCTCAATGCCAGCCCAAATTGGAGACTTTGACCATGACTCTATCCCAGATTTGAAGGTCAAATTCTACAGAACAAATATCACAGACTTACTCCTAGCACTAGGCCAGAACAATGGCACTGCGATTCTGACCTTGACCGCAAGACTCAACCAAACCATATCCTTCGAAGGTAGCGAAGCTGTCAAGTTCTCAAAGATGGGCGGCGATGTGAACTGTGATGGCACTATTGACCTTTTCGATGCTGTTGCCACGTTGTCGTGCTATGGCGCAAGAGAAGATGAGCTGAACTGGAACCCAAACGCGAACTTCTTGGAGTCATGGAACGTCATAAACCTGTATGACGTGATAGTAATAGTTGCCCACTATGGTCAGCCTTTCTAATCCTGCAACAACCACCCTATTTTTTTTGTTTTAGCCAATGTCCAACGCCTTGGTGTCGCGCCTCCTTTTTCTTTGAGCACTGTTTGGTTCTGCTGAGACATACTTCGCTTGGAGAGAACGGGCAACATTACCAGTACAAAGTGGCGGAATGAACGCAACGTGGCTCTCAAGCATGCTAATCCAAGCGAAGAACCTCAAATAACAAATTGAAAAACAGATTACTGACGAAAACATATTGCCGCAAACGCAAGAATTCACAAGTCAAACATCAGAATCACACACAAGAACAACGAAAGACCTAACAAAACACCAGGCACCGCGCGCGCAGATTCGGGACGGTCCCAATATCAGGCTTGTTAGATAGTCGTTTGTGCCCATGTTTGCGGTTTGTGCTTTTGCTCGTAGTAGGTCGAACACGCTGGAAGCCCATTTTTGCAGGCGACTCGATTATGATGGCGCTGCGTCCCAGAATCACCCGCAAGTTTCTGAGGGAACACTCCATAAACGTGAAAGAGGTCAGAAGCATTGAGTCCGCAAGTGTGTAAAATCTGCGCATACAGCAGGTGCTGCGATTTGATCAGCTTCGCAAGATTCTTCCTAAGATGGACTTACCAGCAAATCATCGAAGCTTTCGGCACCGACGTTGACGGCATAGAAGTCACTGGTACTCTCAGTAGGCGCGCGCGTTTGATTCGCATTTTCTTTTCCCGTGTTTTTGTATGTAGACATAATCATAGGATTCTCTGCCTGAACCCGTTCGGAGGTTCTCTATCCACGTTAGCTCGTACCTGTCTATGCCTTCCTGATTCAACCCAAACCTGTCAATTATTATTTCATCTGGACTCCAGCCTGTTGCTCTCTCGCAGTCTCTAAGCATTGCGCGCTGGCTTGTCCCTAAAATGGCTAAAAATGGTTTCTATTCCTCTTTTGTCTATTGGCGTTTGACTTAGGCTTGTTCGATGAGCAACTCTTGGCGCCGCGTCAAGATGCAGCTCATGGGTTCCAACGAATATGAAAGAAAGTAGAGTTTTTCCATGAACCGTTGAGGCGACATCTAGCCCTTTTGGAGCGTCACGGCATGCAACAAGGCTAAAAACGGACACTCACCTCAAGACTGTCACCAAACCCAAAAATGAGAATTAAGACCATTTAAGACCAAATTCGGGACAAGGCAGCGCGCTACCCAGGTACATGTGACAGAAAAATGGGGATTGCGCGGCAGACACCTCCATAGTCACCTGAGGTGATTACGACATGTGCGTCGCCTTTTATGCCAACCTTCACGATCCTCTTCTGGAGGATCAAAGAGTGTCATCCTTGATCGAAGAAGAAACATTACTTGCTAGCACTCTTGACGAGGTGGCTGGACACGTGGTCAACAGCCTGATCACTTCTTCTCAGAAAGCAGAAATAGTATGTCCAGTCATTCGATTCAAGAAGAAGGGGAGAGCATGACCTTTCTCGGAACTCTCAAACGGGAATTCTCATTTATCAGAGGGAACTATGCGGTTTTGGTAGTAAGCTGGATAATGATTGACTTTGCCATGGAACTGCCTGCCACCTACTACGGACTCTATGTACTTGGACTTGGCGCTACGGAAACAATTCTGGGCGTCATAGGTCTTTCTCAATTCCTAGCATTAGCTTCGATGCAGTTCCCAGGCGGCTACTTAGCAGATAAGTATGGAAGAAAGTGGCTCATCTCAACGATGACATTCGGTGTGGCCCTCAGTTTCATACTCTACGCAATTGCACCCTCATGGCCTTTCAATTCAACCATGCCCTCATGGACGTTCATACTTATTGGTGCGACTCTAATGGGTGTGTTTAACTCGACTTATCAGCCAGCTTTGAATGCGATGATTTCTGACTCGCTTCCCGCCGAAAAAAGAGGAATGGGATTCAGCATAGTCATGCTAATAGCAAGCGCTTCCACGACACCAAGCCCAGCCGTCGCCGGTCTGTTGCGCGCTCACTTCGGTTTAATTGGCGGCATGCAGATAGCCTATGGTCTTGTCGTTGCCCTCTTTCTGGTCGCAGCGTTCCTCAGGCTATTCCGCCTAAGAGAAACCATTGTAAACGCTACAAAACCACGCCTGAATGAGATAATACATAGCTATCCAACAGCTCTGAAGGAAAGCTTCGGTGTGTGGAGAAAAGTGCCCAAATCGATGCTCTATCTTTTCCTATCATTTTCCATAGCAATCTTCGGATTCTCGGCTACAAACCTGTTCACGGTTATCTACGCCACAAGAGTGCTCCACATAGACGAGATAATGTGGGCGTTCATCATCGCAATCATACCAGTAACAACAATAATCTTGGCCATACCTGTAGGTAAGCTCGTGGACAAAATAAAAAGGAAAATACCCATTCTCATTTCGATACTAATCTTCGGATTGGCGATGTGGATCTTCGTTTATGGAGACTTGACGAAAGTTGCCATATCGCTGATCCTCCTAGGTGCAGGTCAAGTGATGCTGAACGCATCGTTCGGCGCACTGCAAGCTGACTTGACTCCAAAAGAGCAACGAGGGAAAGTCAATGGCTTCATCAACTTCGCCAACTACATAATCATGGCTTTAGGCAGCCTAGTAGGCGGGTATCTTTATGAGCACGTGTCTCCTCAGACACCGTTCTTACTTGCCATAGTAGCAACTTTGCCCTCATTTCTGCTGGCACTTGTGTTTGTGAAAGAACCAGAAAAGCGAGAAGAATAACCCAAAAGATGCCCGCGGCAAGTAGCGCGCTGCCTTGTTCCTTTATTACGTGTTGAAGTAAGTTGGTGAGACTGCTTTGTCTGGTCTTCCAATGTTTTCTGCTGCTTCTCTGTTCAGAACCAAGCACAATAAGCTGTAGAGCGCGTAGGAAGCAACGTTTCTTATGCCTCTGACCTTGTTTATGGCTAGGCTGTACTGCGTCTTGAGGAAGCTGTAGACCGCTTCTATGTGAGGCCTCTTATGATACTCTCTTTTCTGGTCTTCCGACCCGTAAGTTCTGAACTTCTTGTCCACCCTCAGGAGGCCTTTGACGTCGCGTTTCTGGTTTGCCGGATACGGAATCACTGTCTCGTCGACAGCGTTTCTGAGTTTGCTGTCGCTGTATTGGCTGTCAGCTATCACGCTTCTAAGTTTGGCTGCAGACCGCTTGAGAATCTGTTTGGTCTTCTCCAGCATGTTCACCGAGTGTTTCTTCTCGTTCTGGTTTGCAGAAGCAAATGCGCAAGTCAAAGGAAGCATGGTCTGAGAATCGATGGACAAGTGAAGTTTGTAGCCGAGTCCGAATGTTCTGCCTGCTCTTCCGACTCTGGCCTCCTCGTCAGAATAGCCTTTCTGGTTGTCCAGTGGATGCCGTGTGCTCCAGGCCTTTATGAACGAAGCGTCAAGAACGGCATCAACGTCTTTTGCGTCGTTCCGTTTCAATAGTT
>JALHSY010000218.1 GCA_022865455.1 Candidatus Bathyarchaeota archaeon | reverse complement strand
TCAGATCGGTGGCATCCACAGTCAAAGCATCATTCTTGATCTTCAATGTCAGCCGTACCTCTTTCCCTTGTGATAATTGTTTGAAACTGAATTTATTGTTTGTTGTCGGAAGAATGTAGGGTTTTCAGCTTTTTCCCGTAAAAAGCCCGCCCGGGTACTTGTCGGAAATTTGTCGGCCACTAAACCATTTTGGCTACGATTCTTCAGCAAATGGACAGCTGCACCTACATTCTTGCGAATTAAGTGACAAATAACTTTAAATTTGTGGTCGCCTACTAGACTATTGTTCTAGAAGATTCTATCAGGTGGTATTGACAAGATGACGAAAATGCCTACGGTTTGGGAGATTCTAAAGGAATTCAAGAACCTGTGCAGAGGGCGGGGTTGGAAGATTTCTGAACACGAAGATTGGGTTGAAATTAATGATGAGTACCACAATTTTCTCTGGGCCAGAGACGTTCATCCTTCTTCGTTTAGAAAGATAGCTGCAAACAGAAAATGCGTCGTTCGAGAAGGCCTTAGTTACCGCGTCGTTGACGCTTCATACATGGCTTGGTTGTTCTCGAAGACGCCCAGCGAAACCTTGGTTAGGACAATCTTTGAGAATCCAGACATTTCATGCAGGACAGCGCTCTACGATCTCAGCCCACTGTTGGAAGGCAAGAACATGTGCGTGAAACTGAATCACACGGAAAGTCCAGTTTTCCAGGAATTTGAGAATTTCCTCAGAGACGAGTTCAAAATTGATCTCAAACCTCTCCCACCTCTTTCTAGCCCTGAAATCAACTCCGAGAGTTTTCATATTGCGGAACTGGCCTAACACTGTGCTGAGTTTTTCAAAGGTTTGATAAGGGGAAAGCCCATAGAGTATTTGCTTGTGAGAGGCAATGTCTGAAGACAGTGAAAAGATAAAGAGGCTTGTCTCATTCAGGAAAACCTTGGAGAAAAAGGTCGGCGACTTGGAGACTGAGCTCGAAGATCTGCAGTCGATGCTTGAGGCAGTGAATTCGATACTGCTCGAAAAGGGGTTCAGACGGGCGGAAATATCAAAGGAAGCTGCTCAACCTGAAACCTTGTCTTCGAAAGCAGAGATTGTTCCTGAACACGAGTTCCAACCGCCTTTGACATCGGCGGAATCTGAAAGCGTTACGCCGTTGAAGACGGTTGCAGGCGAGCTTCTTGCGAGCATTCTAACAAGTGAAAACTCGTTGCGCGTAGTCCCAGCAGAGGACAAGACCTTTGACATCAACACGCCGCCTTTCGCGCAGTTTCTGGTGGAGAGAGTGTTGACAAAGATGCAGGAGAGAGACAACGAATTGGTCAGAACGGGGCAGCTGGACCCTAACAAGATTTTCTCTTACAATATCGTTCAGGAAGGCGACGTGATTCGTGAGATAGTGATCAGAAACGTCGACGCTGACCGGCTGCGGGAGCTTAAGTCAAGCATCCGCTGGACGCTGGAGAAAATGTACGAGAAAATGAGAAGCCAAGACTAAGAACGGTTCACTTGGCACGGTCAAAGTAGATGCTTTTGCCCTTGGCCGAAACCGGAATTCCCATTACGACTGTTGCTTCGGCGAGTAGCCCCAGCTTCAGTGCAGCCGTGCCAATGCGGTACATTATGCGGTTGTCAACGTTCAGCAGACTCGCAGTTTTCGCCGCTGAACCTAGGGCTATGCCCAAGTCCAAGGCTTTGAAGAGGCATGTTGGGCCTGAGAAGTCTTCACCGAGCTTCTTCGCGGTCTCTTCAAATTCTTCGCAACTCTTGTAGCCGCATGCTCCACAGTTTAAGCATATGCTTCTCTTCCCTCTCACGCCTATGAGGACTACTGCTTCTGAGTCTCTAACGTTTTTTGCGTCTCTCTTGAAACCTTCAGTCTTCCGC
>JALHSY010000217.1 GCA_022865455.1 Candidatus Bathyarchaeota archaeon | reverse complement strand
GAAGTTGCATATTTCAGTCGTTTCAGGCCGTACAGGAATCTTCTTCTTATGAACCCTGAAACCCAAGTGTGATGCATCTGCCATCTCATGTATTCCACCTGCCACACCGCCTTCTGTTGGGTCGTGCATGGCGTGGACAGCGCCTGTTTTGAACGCTGTGATCGCGTCCTTGACGACGCTTATTTCGTCATAGAATCTCTTTGCCCTCTGCAAAGTTGTGGCGCTTACGACTTTCTTAAGTTGGCCCTCCTTGTCTGAGGCCAATATCGCTGTTCCTTCGATTCCAGCGCTCTTGGTGAGTATGAGCTTGTCTCCTTGCCTGGCACCTGCAGCCGTGACATAGTTTCCCCTTTCGGTGAGGCCCATCGTGCAGCCTACGACTATCGGACTAGACAGTCCTGGCGTTACCTCGCAGTGCCCGCCAACGATCGCTATTCCCAATTTTTTTGCTGCCTCACCCATCTGGCCAGATATTGTCTCAACGGTTTTCTTACCAGAGCTTTCGGGGAGCAAAATGCATGAGAGAAGAAAAGCTGGTTCAACGCCGAAGGTTGCAACATCGTTAGCGTTGATGTTTACGGCAAGCCAACCGATCCGTTCTATCGCTCCAGTAATAGGGTCCGAGGAAACAATTAGGGATTTGTTAGTTACATTGATGACGGCGCCATCGATTCCGGCTGACGGACCCAAGACAACTTCTTCACGTTTAGCTCCGAGGTTTCTGAAGACAACTTCTTGCAGGATGTCTATAGGAATCTTTCCCACTGGCAGTTTCATTTCAGACCCTCTTCAGACTGATAGGGTTGTCTTATCTTTTAAGTTGCGGTAAGCTACGCCGGAGGATTTTGACAACTGGCAAGGCTATAACCAATCCGATCAACATCTGCCCGATGTTGACGGGAATTTCAGCGATTGCCACGGCTTCAATGCCAAATAATGGAAACAAGATAAAGTTTTGATAAAGGAAGTAGCCCGTAACCATAACTGAGCCTCCTACGAGCGTCGTGAAGGCCAGCCAACCGATTTCTGGTTCCAAAACAAAACCAGCCAAAGTTATCAGGAGGGCAACCAATCCTCCCAGCGCATACCAAAATACGGCTGGCACTGAAAAGACCAGATTTGGAGCTGAAGGCGGTGGGATTCCAATCGTCAATTCTACTTGACCGCTATAGTACATGGAACCGATAATGCCTAACGATGTACCGATTACCAAGCCTATAACAAATGTAAATCCCTTCCACAACATTCTAGAGCGGAACTTGGGTCTTCGCCAGCCGAGAAAGCCAACGACTCCCCCTTCGCACGCTTTAATGACTAGGGTTGCTGGAGCATAGTACCAATAGCCCAATAAGAGGTCCGCAAGTCCGGCACCGGCACCCCCAGCGAAAGCGCCAATTGCTGGTCCCAAGAACAGGGCCGTGATGTATATCATGGTTTCGCCTACGTTGAAGAAGCCTTCGGTGCTTGGAACGTAGATGGAAAATATTATGGTAGCCACGCAAACGAGGGATGTGCAGACTGCTGCTAGAGCAAGCCGAAGTGGGGTTGACGTTAAAGTGGGTTCGGTCATGAAAGTCTCTCCATGTTCATGCGCCGATAATTATTCTCTCCGGATGCTTTTTAGCTTTTGCACGTCTGCAATCTGTTTGAAGTTCGTATATGGGAAAACCTAAATGTGAGTGTTATGCTGATAGATAGCAATTTGTGAGTTGAACGAAATGAGTGCACCTAAAGAAAAGGAAGACCCTGTGCGGATGCATAAGCAAGCAAATACGTTTTTTGAGGCAGGTAAGTACAAGGAAGCGGAAGAGATTTTCGTAAGAACAGCAGAATTGTACCACAAAGTGCAAAACTATTTTGACTCCACTACCATGTCTTACAAGGCCGGCGAATGTGCATACGCCCTTAAGGGATACAAGAGAGCCCTGGAGCATTTCTTGAAGTCTGCTGAGCTTTCGTTCCAGAAGGGATTTGACAGGTTCGGAGTCAGCGCGCTGGAATATGCAAGAGACTGCTACAAGGCGTTGAAGGACGACAAGAAGGTCAAGGAGACAGAGAAGAAAATAAAAGAAGTGAAGAAGAAGCTGGAGACAACCTTCTAAAGGCAAACGTTTGCCCATCAACCTCTTTTTCCCAACACAAAGCAAAACAACGCTTATCTTATCACGGGTAGATTAATTGAAAAGACAGACGTGTTCTAAAGGTCAACGTCATGGAGACACCGTTCAAGGCTTTGGCTGAACTGTGCGAGAAACTGGAAGCAACCAGAAAGCGGCTTCCAAAGATAGACCTCGTTGCAGATTTCCTGAAAAGCCTAGATGCTGAGGAAGTTGAGCCAGCTATTTCCATGCTTCTGGGAAGACCTTTTCCAAAGTGGAGCCAGCAGACCCTAGACCTCAGTTGGGCAACTTTAAGCGAAATAATAAAGCGCATAACGGCAGTTGAGTGGAACGTTTTCATGGAGACGTTCAGCAAGACCGGCGACATAGGCTCAGCAACAAAGACCGTCTTCGAGAACACCAAATTCAAAAGGCAAGCAACGCTTTTTAAAAAAACCTTGACAATAACGGAGGTCAGGCGTAGCCTAACAGCAATCGCCGAAACAGTGGGGTACGGCTCGCGGGAGAAAAAGGAACGGCTAGTCGAAGCCTTGTTCAGCCTCGCCTCACCCTTGGAAGCCAAGTATCTGGTCAAGATCTTCACGGGCGACACGCGCACAGGCTTTCACGAAGGGCTGACGGAACAAGCGGTTTCGAAAGCCTTCCAAATTCCCTTGCAGACTGTGCAGAACGCAAGCATGATTACGGCGGACATAGG
>JALHSY010000216.1 GCA_022865455.1 Candidatus Bathyarchaeota archaeon | reverse complement strand
CAAGATAGTGCGCGTCAAAAGAAGAAAAGAGAAAACGGTTTTCTACCCTTCGTGCGCGACCATTGTCAATGTTTGCCTGACTTTCTCCAATTTCCTTATCTTGTCATGTGTTTCCTTAAGCTCGTCCATAGTATCTGCCCTCGTTCTCACAATGATGTCGTAGACGCCATAGAGAGCATAAGCTTCTTCAACTCCCTTAACCTGCCTCAATGCCCTCATCAGCTGCTGGCTGAATTCCTCCGTGCTTACCAACACATAGGCCATAGGCATGCAAATCACCTTCCACTCTCTCTGAACACCCTGGCTTTTAGCTTTTCGGCAGGCGCGCTACATCTTGGATGGCCACGCCAGATCCATTCTAGCCATGCAACTGAGATGTTCGTCAATGCACGCAATGGTTTTGCCTCCGAAAATGCACGCAGATTTCGGGGCTGCAAACGCAAAATGAACAACAAACGAAACGTTGTTCTCTATTTGGACAAGGATTTGGCTGAAAAGACTCGTGAACTTGGCTTCAACCTTCCAAAAACCTCCGAAAATCACTTGAAACAGCTAATAACTCAATTCTCAAACGTCAATTCAGTGGACGACAGTGATTCTTGGAGTGGTTTTAGTAGCCCGGGAGAGACCGGCGCCCAGGCATGAATTCATACGAAATTAGGCCTCGGAGAAACAGCTCTATTTCCCCTTTTTCTTCATTCCAAATGTTTTTCGGCTGGCGAGGCTGAGGGCAAAGCTTGGTTGAGGGTCAAGCAGTTTCCGATATTCAGCCTAAAAATCTGATTTGTAATTTTCGCGCTCCCAATTTGCAGGAGTATCAACGCTGGAAGGCTTATGTTCAGTGGGCTAAAGACAACGGCATGGACATGTGCCACTTAACGCTCAGTTTGACTGATTCTTTTATGAGAGGCATAGAGGGTGCGGCTCAGGTTCGAAACGGAAAACAGGCGGTAAACATTCAACAAAACAATGTTTTTCAGTATCAGGTTTCCAAACCCCGCCGAGAGCCTTACGCCCTGAGTTGTGTAAAAAGAGAGTATCAGAAAACAATTAGTAGTGTTCTTTTTGAAGCCTACGTTCTCAACAAAGCAAGAGAAATAACGCGAGAATTCAGCTATAGGGACTTTTTAGAAATAAGGCATGACGCTTTCCGTCGAATCATACTGCGCTTAAAGCGCAAAGGCAAAATTGTGGCTAATCCTCAACGCACAGTGCCAAGATTTTACTCTTTAGCTGAAAGAGTCAGCGAATACACGCGTGATGGTGGAACAACACAGTAAAACATTTGTTTACAAAGGCTAATGTGCAAAAACAAACACGATTATTGGCTCATGGTCAACAAAGCGTCTCTACATCACAATCTCTTCTTTTTTAGCTTCCCGATAATTTAGACAATGAGGAACTCTAAAGCCACCAAACTTTTCTCCCGCATTCTTCCCGTTCTTTGTTTGCAGGGCTAGCAAAGCAGAAAGCTTGTTCTTCGCTATTTTATTTCAAAAGTATTTTTTTCAATACACTGTTAACTGACGTAAAAACACGAGCTGCATAGGTAGCTCTCTCAGAGGGCGCTTCTATAAGATATTCCGCTGCACCGGTTGGTCCTGCTGAGGCCTCGGAAGCGAAAGCTTTCCTTAGTAATTCGATAGACTCTGCAACGAAGGGATTGCTTGATGCCCATGTTGACAAGAGCGCGTCGATTTTGTCAACTGAAACCATGATTGAGTAAATGTCATAGGGATCTTTGATTCTATTGGCATTGTTGTCAAATGCGTGGGCTTTCAGGGAGATAGAAGCGACTGGTCCTGAAACGAGAATTTCAGTTTCTCCAAGCTTTTGAGTAAAACTGTCTTCGAAGGCAATGGAGCAGCCGGAAATTATGACTGGAGATAAACCGGTTTGTATCCTGTAAGTTGGCGAGTTGGAAGGAATGTGTTCTGGTTCACACAGAAAATGGACTTCAAAAGTAACTTCGCCATCTGTTCTTATGAATTCAAACGGTCCACTTTGTTTGTATTTGAGTTTTTCGGTCAGTAGACGTTCAATACTTGAATAAGTCTTCATCAGTTCAAGGGAAAGCACCAAATCTATGTCTCTGGAACCTATATGTTCAAATTTGCCAAAAGTGATGAAATATGGAGCCCAGCCGCCAGTAAGGACGAATTTTTTCTGAAGATTCTTGCTGCGATTGAACGTCTCGCTAATCTCGTTCAGCGCTTTATGAGAGACTTCCACTTGTTCCTTTGTGTAGATTACGCTCAACTGCCTCCATAGGCTCAAATCGCAGGTGCGCTTTTTCTAGCTCCTTCCTTGCGGCATTGGTTATTGAGGGTGCCACTAAAACACCTTTTGTTTTTTCTCCCAAGAACAAAACAGCTTTCTTTAACTGATCCACAGAGTCCAGTTTTGCAGTTGAGTTTTTGTATTCGACGGCAATTTGTTCTTGAGTCTTTGGGTCAAAGAAGATCAGATCAGGTTGTGATCTAAATCCTGTAGTTGCGACTTCTTTGGCGATTAGTCCTTTTTGTTCGAAGAATTTTTTTACCATCTCAATTGTGTTTTCTTCTTTTGATTTTCTTTCAAACTCTTTGGATAAAAGTCGGTCGGCTGCTTCTCTTGTCCTGTCAGTATAGTTGTATAGATCTAAGATGAGCTGGATTTCTGAGACTACGGTAACTGTGCCAACTCTGTTGTCCGTTATTTCTCTTGCTCCGTAAAAGACTGATTCGTCGTCAGCTATTAGGAAGATTATGTTTCCCCCAATCTCGGCGATTTCGAGATTCTGATCATCAACTATTCTTTTCATTCCATTTTCGTTGGTAATGTACATGTGTATCTCTGCAGGTCTGATGTACTGGGTGGTAAGGTCCGTGGCGAATGGGCCAGTAAATGCGTACTTTATAGAGTGCTTTTTTGCAGTTTCTGCTAAATCTCGTCCGATATCGTACAACGTGCCTTGTGCATAGTACGCTCTGTGCACCCATGTGCTTGAATCGTAGACTCCCCCCCATCGTCTGAGGAGCTCCTCTTCTTTACGCAGTTTCAATCTCATTGACCTGCCTCTAGCCAAGAAACCCATGTCAATTAGTCGGTTCGTTACTATTGAGGCCAAACCCAGGCTGACCTTGGCTTCCGTCGCCAGCTGTCTGACTCTCCATGTTTTTGACGGGTTCGAAAGCAAAACGCGAACTACTCGGGTGGACTTCCCCGCAAATATATTCCTGACCATGTTAGGTTATTTGTTCACTAGTGCTTATATATGTTCACTTTTTTTGAACTTGTTCAGTATTTTCCATATGTTCAACAAAATTGAACATTTTAGGTCGGCCTACTGTGACATGCCATTTTGACCCCATTGACAAGCAATTTATAAACAGCTTGTCAACACACTTCCAAGCTATTCATAAGCACCGTTCAAGATTCAATTATGACAATCACAACAAAAATCACCAAAATCGACGCACTAAAAGAAATAATCCGCGCATGGGGACTAAACCCAGAAGAAATCCTAGCTCGCGACGCAATGAGAGAACCACACAGAACCGTAATAGACCGCTCAGAGTTAGAAAACCATCAACTAAACCAACTGACTTCCGCATCAAGGCAGCAAATGCTTAAAGAAATCCGCGAGAATCAACCCGAAAAAAGTATGAATTCACGCCTGGGCAGTAGTAGCCCGGGAGAGATTCGAACTCTCGTCGGCGGGTCCAAAGCCCGCTATGCTTGGCCACTACACCACCGGGCTTCGCGCACCATGTTTCCAAGCTAACTTTTTAATGAGCGATTTTCAATTAAAGCCTTCCTATCTGCACGGATTCTGCGCATTGTCTCCTTGGCCTTGTCAAGGATTAACAGGTCAACATCCCTCGATGACGCAGCGTCTCCGCGGCTCCAGCTCCGAACAAACCTATGCCATAAACGTTTTCCTTAACGCGCATTTCCTTGACTACTCTCTCCAACGTTCGCCGCACTTTTTCAAAAACGTTATCATAACAGGCTCACTGCCTCTATACAAATCAATAGTCGGCTTAAGTATTCAAAATTCGTGAGAAAGATACTCTTGACAAGACCGTAAGATTTATATATTGAAACATTTCACTAGGGTAGCTACGCGTGAGCCGTAAATACTGCTTTCTGAATCACTGATGGAGAATATGAGCGCGCCGGTTCTACGCTGTCAGACTAACCGAGGCGAAGAAGGCTTGAGCAAAAAAGAAAGCGGCGTTCATCAACGCCTAGTCGACAAATGTCCCGAGTGCGGAAGTGGCAACCTCGTCCACGACTACGACACAGGCGAAACCGTGTGCGGCGACTGCGGACTCGTCCTGTACGAGCAGATGATGGACAAGGGACCGGAATGGCGGGCTTTCACACAAGAAGAGAAGGCGTCAAGAAGCCGGGTTGGAGTACCAACATCATATTCAGTTCATGATAAAGGCTTGTCAACAGCGATAAGCCAAGTTGACCGAGACGCTTTCGGAAGAAAACTCCCGTTATCCACGCGCCTGCAAATGTGGCGATTGAGAAAATGGCAGATACGCTCAAGAGTACATTCTTCTGTAGACAGAAACCTCGCGCAAGCCATGGCAGAGCTTGACAGGCTTTCAGACAAGGCCTACATTCCACCGCCAATCAAGGAAAAGGCCGCAGTCATCTACCGCAAGGCTCTGGACAAGGGTCTGGTTCGAGGAAGATCCATCGCCGCCATTGCCGCAGCTGCGCTCTACGCTGCCTGCCGCGCATGCGGGACCCCGAGAACCCTGCGTGAGATTGCTGAGGCAAGCTTGGTTGACAAGAAGGACGTTGCCCGCTGCTACAGGCTGTTGCTGCGTGAACTTGACGTCCACATGCCCATCGCTGACCCGCTTACATATGTCTCCAAGATTGCTGAAAGAACTGGAATTTCAGGCAGGACTCAGGGAATCGCCATTCAGATACTCCGAGAAGCCAGAAAAAGAAGGGCCTCCGCAGGCAAGGACCCGATGGGGTTGGCTGCTGCTGCTCTCTACATCGCTTGTTTACAGAATAATGAGAAGAAGACGCAGAAAGACATTGCTGAGGCAGCAGGAGTAACAGAAGTCACAGTGAGAAACCGGTACAAGTCGTTGAAGAAGCAGCTGAGTCTGGAACTTCCAGACTAGAAGATACTAGAGCGTCAGCATTCCTTTTTTTCAAGCTCCATGACTATGGGACCATCATATCCACATTTTTCGCACGCATATTTCTTAGACGCAAGACCATAGTTCAGCGCATAGTCGAGGTTGCGGGATGGATGAATTTCTGCGCTTCCGCATCGTGGACAGTAGGTTTT
>JALHSY010000038.1 GCA_022865455.1 Candidatus Bathyarchaeota archaeon | reverse complement strand
TTACTGAGGCTTTTGAAAAGTTCATGAGGGCCTGCGTGGAAGTTGGGGCAGTGAGGTTTCCAGAGCCTGCAGCTCGCAAGGGTGAAGCTGAAACTGAAGGCCGTGTGTTGTTGGCGTGGCTGCGTCAGGGAGAATTCTGGTATCACCTGGGCAATGAGGATGATGAATACAGCGTGCTAGGAAGGCTTTTGCAGTTGCTTCCCAGAATAGAAGATGACGCTTTGAGAAACGAGATTGAGAATGAGTTGAAGAAGAAACGTTAGCCGGGGCAATGAAGAGACTCATCATCATAAGTATCAACAAAGTGTATTAATAAATTGTATAAACATCAAAAAAAAGGATTCTTTTTTTATTATGCGATACTAGTCTCAACGACCATGGGGGCCGGCTGAAAACTTGATTGTGACAAGTAGAAGAAGAGAGTGAAAAAAACAACCCTCTTCTTCTTCTTACAAGTAACTAGTAGTAGGATTTGAAAAATTCTCGAGGCCTACTACTTCTAAGCCAAGCTGCAATGTACTCCTCTACAGAACACTCCTTGCAAGACATCAGCTTCACCCGGGTAAAGTCCCAAAACGTTACGTTTGTGAGCTGAAAGCTCTCACAAGAACGATACGATTTATGACTTATTATTCCCTTTTGTACTATGGCATGAGAAGTGGCGCTTAAACCATGAATGCTTGCTTTTGCCGTCAGACTTCCTTCGTCCTCCCTTCTGATTGTGTCGCTGTCTCCCATGAATTTCAGAAGCTGACTGGCTTTTGATTTCTGCAATACTCCACTCGTTAATTTTGGAGAATTTTCAATCAGCCACACTGATATCGACGGCTATTCCTCGTTGCATGTAGATCCGTCAATAACGGCGGCGCCAGCAGACAAACCAGCACGGTTGAAGTGAAAATGTGCTTTCCATCAGGTTGTCATGTCTCTCCCGTTAGGAAGATTTAAATAAAATAGGTCTCATTTCGTTGTTAGCCTAAGGCAAATCGCACGGATGTCGACCAATGTCACAAGAATACCGTTACATATTGAGGATAATTGATGCTACCGTAGACGGTACTCTGAAAACATCTTACGCATTAACGAAGATTAAAGGGATAAGCGCAAGACTGGCAAACGCAATATTAAAGAAAGCAGAGATCGACCCAGACAAGAGAGCAGGATTTCTTACAGAAGCGGAAATTGAAAGAGTCGAAGAGATAGCCAAGGATCCAGCTAAATTCGGACTGCCAAGCTGGCTTCTAAACAGAAGAAAAGATGTGGAAAATGGCAAAGACGTGCACCTGATAAGCGCCGACCTCGTCTTGAGAACGAAGATGGACATAGAACAGATGAAAGAAATAAAGTCATGGCGAGGATACCGCCACGCCTACGGCTTGAAGGTGCGTGGACAACGAACTAAGACCACTGGAAGAGCAGGGAAAGCCCTTGGAGTCAAAAAGAAGACGCTCATGCAGAGACCAGCCGCAACGGAGAGCAGGTAGCTATGGGTGACCCGAAAAAGCAAAGGAAGAAGTATGACACGCCGCGTTTCCCATGGCGCACCGACACCCTGCAAGAGGAACTCAAGCTTTTGGGACAGTACGGGTTGCGAAACAAGCATGAGCTGTGGCGTCATGAGACGATGTTGTCCAATTTCAGAGGTGTAGCACGTTCGCTCATAGGTGAACCACCCGAAATGCGGAAGAGAAGGGAAGACGAACGTCTGGCGCGCTTGAAGAAACTTGGTGTTTTGAGCGAAACAGCAGTTTTGGACAACATTTTGGACTTAACGATAGAAGACGTCCTTGAACGCCGGCTGCAAACAATCGTTTTCCGCAAAGGCTTGACTAAAACCATCCATCAGGCTCGTCAACTGATAACTCACGGCCACATAACGATAGGAAAGAAGCGAATTACCGTGCCAAGTTATATTGTGGCAAAGGCTGAAGAAAGCCAGATGACATACACACCTCAAAGCCCGTTTGCAATCCCAAGTCATCCTCTACGCCAAACAGTATCTGCCGTAGTGACAACTGAAAGACCATCAGAAGAAGCGCGAACGAGGGAAGAGCGATGAGCGGAGCCAGCAAGAGAAACGAGAAATGGGCCGTTGTTCACATTTTCAGCTCGTACAATAACACCTTAATCCATATAACGGACATTTCAGGTGCAGAAACCATATCCAGAACATCTGGCGGGATGTTCGTGAAGGCGGACAGAATGGAATCTTCACCATATGCTGCGATGCGCGCAGCCTCAGCCGCAGCTGAAGTGGCCAAGGACAAGGGAATAACAGCCATACACATCAAGGTGAGAGCCCCTGGAGGATCGGGGCCAAGAACGCCAGGTCCAGGTGCACAAGCAGCCATAAGAGCCCTAGCTAGGGCAGGTTTCCGCATAGAACGTATCGAAGAGGTTACGCCTGTTCCGCATGATGGAACGCGCAGACCTGGTGGCAGAAGAGGAAGAAGAGTCTAACAGATTCGCGCTTTTCTTCTGTTAATAGAAAAATTGAAATAATGCACCAATATTCTATTGAACGGCACAGCAGTTAACATGGTACGATACGGAGTGTCCAAACAAGTGGAAATAAAAGTGCTTGAAAGAGACGATAGAAACATACGTTTACTTATCCGGGACGTTGATATCCCTTTCATGAACGCCTTAAGACGGACGGTTACTTCTGAAGTCCCATCCATGGCTGTGGATGACATTGTAGTGCTCGAGAATTCTTCGGTGCTTCAAGACGAAATCATAGCTCATAGGCTTGGGCTTGTCCCTCTCAAAACTGACCTCAAAAGCTACAACTTGCCTGAGGAGTGCTCGTGCAAGAGCGAGTTCGGATGCAACCTCTGCAGAGTCACGCTTACTCTAGACGCTGAGGCAAAAGAAGGAACAAGAACAGTCTATTCAGGCGACTTGGTCTCCGAAAACCCGGAGATAGTGCCAGTCAGCGACAAGATTCCGCTGATAAAGCTGGCTAAAGAACAGAAGCTGAGGTTAGAGGCTTACGTAAGGCTCGGTAAAGGAAAGAATCACGCCAAGTGGCAGCCAGTTTCAATGTGCGCATACAAGTATTTTCCAAGGATGACCATCGCCAGTAAACGTTGCGACGCATGTGGGAAATGTGCTGAAATCTGCCCCAAGAGAGTTCTGGCCAAGTCTGAAAATAAGATAGTAGTTCGCGACTTGATGGCGTGCACCCTCTGCCAAGACTGCGTTAACGCTTGTCCGCAAAACCCTCCAGCGATAGAGGTCGGCGGAGAAGAAAATGCTTTTATATTCAGTCTGGATTCTACGGGTGCGCTTCCGCCTGAAAAGATATTGACTGAAGCTGTCAAAATCTTGGATGAACAGCTGAAGGAACTTGAAAGCCAAATCAAGGTGAAGAAGAGTGAAGAAAGCTAAGACGGTAAACCCAGAACTCATAGGGCTAGCTCATTTCCTGAAAAGCCAAGGCAGAGAAAACGAGGCCGAAATCTGGAGCGACATAGCTGAACGTCTGATTAGGCCGAAAAGAAAGCGTATTGCTGTCAACTTAAGCCGCTTGAACAGATACACGCAGAAGAAGGATATGGTTGTGGTTCCAGGCAAGGTTCTCGCGTCGGGCGAAATCAGCCATCCCATAACAGTCACAGCGTTCGCCTTCTCTGCAAGAGCAAAGGAGAAAATAGCAGACGCAAGAGGCAAGTGCCTGTCCTTTCCAGACCTTGTCAAGAAGAACCCGAAAGGCTCAAACGTCAAGATAATTGGGTGAAAAAATGCAGACAACAACTGAACCAGTTGTGACAATAGATGCGGACGGCCTTGTCTTGGGAAGAATGGCAAGCAAGATCGCCAAGAGATTGCTCAATGGCGAAAGAATCATTGTCGTAAATGCCGAGAAGGCCGTGCTTTCTGGCAGAAAGAAAAGCGAGGTGATCGAAGGCCACAAGTTCCTCGAGGTGGGGAGCCCAGGAAGAGGCCCGCTGCACCAGAGAAGACCCGACAGGATTGTCAGAAGAACCGTGAGAGGCATGCTCCCGTTCAAGCAGCCAAAAGGCGTGCAAGCATACAAGCGTCTCGCGGTCTTCATGGGAATACCAGACGAGCTCAAAGACCAGAAGATGGAAACTTTGGAAGAGGCTCAAGCCAAGAGACTGACCTGCCCATACTTCACGGTAGGCGAGTACGCTAAGGAAATAGGTTGGAATGTCGGTGAATGATCATGCCAGCAAAAAAAGTTTTGGTAGTTAGTGGAAAAAGAAAAACCGCCACGTCACGAGCCGTGGTTAGGCCCGGAATCGGAAGGATACGCATCAACCGAACTCCCATAGAGATTCTGGAGCCTACGATTGCACGCGAAAAAATAATGGAGCCTCTTTTGCAGGCAGGGGAAGATGTTTGGAAACAACTGGATATGGACGTGAAAGTCTTAGGCGGAGGCTACATGGGCCAAGCAGAAGCGGCAAGAGTGGCCATTGCAAACGCATTGTTGAAATGGACTAAGAGCACGCATTTGCGTACAGTTTTCTCCGAGTATGACCGAACAATGATTGTGGGAGACGCAAGGAGAAAGGAAACCAAAAAGGTCGGCGGATCTGGAGCGAGAGCCAAGGACCAGAAGAGCTACAGATAGGAAGGATGAGCTGAATGATCATACCAGTAAGATGCTTCACCTGCGGCAAGCTGATCGGCGACCAATGGGAAGAATTCGCCAGAAGGGTCAAGGCCGGAGAGAATGCTGGCGAAGTGCTGGACGGCTTGGGAATCAAAAGATATTGCTGCAGACGCATGCTATTGTCTCACGTAGAGCTTATCGATGAAGTTCTGCGTTTCTACGAAGAAGCCGAAAAACGAAAAGAAGCTAGGCACTATTACTAGGCGAGTCAGAAAGGAGAAGATAATGTCCACAGTTATTGAAGACATAATCGCAAGGAAAGTTTTCAACGGCCGAGGAGAAGAAACCATAGAGGTTGATGTCATAACTACCTCGGGTTTCGGAAGAGCTTCTGCGCCAGCGGGAAAAAGCCGCGGGAAAGCTGAAGTGGTCTATTACCCGCAGGACGGCGTGGATAATGCACTCAAGAAGGTTGAGGAGCTCATAGCCCCAGAACTTGTAGGGTTAAACGCAGATTTTCAAGAGGAAATGGACAAGACGCTTCACGAGATTGACGGTTCAAAGGATTTCAGAGTGATAGGTGGAAACACAGCGTTCGCCATTTCCTTGGCAACTGTGGAGGCAGCCGCAAACTCTTACGGTGCCCTTCTATTTCAGTTTCTAGGAGGACATGTCGCTCATGAACTCCCTTTTCCACTCGGAAACACGATAAGCGGTGGCCTGCATACCCACGGGAAGTCGCCGGACATACAAGAGCTCCTGATTCTTCCACACGGAGCTGAATCATTTTTCGAAGCTGCGGTGGCCAACGTTCAAATTCACAGAAGAGTCGGCGAAATCCTGCGGAAGAAAGACAAGTTCTTCAGTGAAGGAAAAAGCGATGAAGGAGCTTGGAGCGCGAACATTGGCAACTCTGAGGCCCTTGACGTTGTAACCAGAGCATGCGAAGAAAGGGGCAACGAGTTCGGGTTTGAATGCGGTGTGGGCATCGATGTTGCAGCGTCTTCGCTGTGGAACGGAAAAGAAAGAAAATATGTTTACCGAAGGGAAAAGAAGAAGCGAAATTCAGGTGAACAGCTGGAATTCATTCTGGACCTTGTTAAGAAGTACCATTTGGTCTACGTTGAAGACCCGTTCCACGAAGAGGATTTTGGAAGCTTCGCTGAACTTACCAAAAAAGTGAAGAACTGTTTAATTTGCGGAGACGACCTCTTCACAACAAGCAGCGAAAGGCTAAGTCGCGGAGTAAAGATGCACGCGGCCAACGCGGTGATAATAAAGGTGAATCAGGTCGGCACGATAACCGACGCTTGGGAAACGATCGAAACGGCGAGAAGAAACGGATATCTGCCTGTGATGGCGCACCGTTCAGGGGACACGTGCGATTGGCACATAGCACATTTGGCCGTGGCCTTCAGATGCCCAGTGATAAAGACTGGAATTGTTGAAGGAACGCGCATCGCTAAGATAAACGAGTTAATAAGGATCGAAGAGTTCTTAGGAGACAGAGCCAAGATGGCAGAACTCAAAATAACCTGAGAGGATGAACAGACTTGTCTGAAGACGAAGAGTTTAAAGAAGCAAAGGAAGAAAACGAAGAAGAAGCAAAACCCACCGAAAAAGAGGAAACAACCGAAGTAGCCGTCGTAGAAGAGCTTTTGATGCCGCGAGACACGCTTCTGTCGGCGGGAATACACATCGGAACTAGAATGAAAACGTTGGACATGGAGCAGTTCATATACCGCGTCAGACCAGATGGCTTATTCGTTCTAGACGTTAAGAGAACCGATGAACGCATAAGGGTGGCAGGCAAATTCCTAGCACGATTCGAACCGTCAAAGGTCGCTGCGGTCGCTACGAGACTGTACGCGCAAGAACCAGTCAGCAAATTCTGTGAAGTAACCGGCGCGACGCCGGTGGCCGGGCGCTTTATTCCGGGGCTGCTGTCGAACCCGCTTCATCCCGATCGGATTGAACCTGAAGTGCTTATAGTTTCTGATCCAAAGGCAGACACTCAAGCAGTTAAGGAAGCTGCCTCGGTTGGCATACCCGTTGTTGCTCTGTGCAGCACCGACAGCGAGTTTACAGGTGTAGACCTTGTCATCCCTACGAACAACAAGGGTCGGCGCGCTCTGGCCGTGATCTATTGGCTTATGGCAAGACAAGTGTTGCGAGAGAGAGGAGAGCTTCCGTCCAACAAGGATCTGCCTCTGACCGTCGACGATTTTGAAGCGAAAATCGCAAGGGAGGAGGAGGAAATCTAACGGGATGGTGAAGGTTCGGCGTCCATGTCAAGCCGGAGCCTTCTACGCTGGAACACGTGAGTCATTAAAGAAACAGGTAGAGCAATGCTTTTCGCATGAGCTTGGACCCAGAAAAATCCCAGAAGTCGCAGAGACTGGTCCAAGACAAGTGGTAGGCCTAATTTGCCCGCATGCAGGCTACATGTTTTCGGGTCCAATCGCAGCCCACGCCTACTACGAGCTAGCCATTGACGGAAAGCCGGACATCGTGGTTCTTTTCGGCCCGAACCACACGGGTTATGGTAGCGCGTTGGCGGTCATGAATGAAGGGATCTGGCGCACGCCGTCAGGCGACGTTGAAGTGGACAATGCAACAGCCAACCAGATCGTGCAGGTTTCAGGCATAGTTGACGTTGACGATTCCGCTCACAGCATGGAACATTCGATCGAGGTTCAGCTTCCTTTTCTCCAGTACCTTTATGATTCCAAGTTCAAAATTGTGCCCATCTGCTTTCTCATGCAGGACCTGTCTTCAGCCAGGGAAGTTGGAAAAGCGGTTGGCAAGGTATTGGCTGGCAAGAACGCGGTTGTCATCGCCTCTTCAGACATGACGCATTATGAACCGCAAGAAAGGGCAGAGAGGAAGGACAGAATGGCTCTGGAAGCAGTTGAGGCGATGGACGAAGCGAAGTTCTTCTCAACTGTCGAAGCACAAAACATCACTGCCTGCGGATACGGTCCCATAGCCGCTTTGATCACCGCTTCAAAGGCTTTGGGAGTGAAAGAGGCAAAATTATTATGCTATAAGACCAGTGGTGATATCGGCGGCGACTATTCAAGCGTGGTAGGGTACGCCGCCGTCTGTTTCAAAAAATAGTGGTGCAGAATGGGGGTAGTTGCCTCAGCTCCCGCCAAAGTAATCCTTTTCGGAGAACACTTTGTAGTCTACGGTGAACCCGCCATCGTCTTAGCCATAGACAAGAGAGCCTACGCCAAAGCCGAAAACCGCACCGACAAACGCGTTTTCCTGCGTTCTACAAACCTAGGCCTTGCAGTAAGTGTCGAAAACAGAAGCTTCAAGGTGGAGCAAGGAGACCCAAGGGAAGCAAAGCTGAAGTTTGAACCAGTGGAGCTGGCTGTGGGAAGGGTGCTGGAAAAATACGGGGAGAACGTCGGCATAAACGTCGAAATCACCTCAACAGTTCCTGTTGCAGCAGGGCTAGGATCTTCCGCGGCGGTGGTCGCAGCCGTGACGACTGCGGTAGGTGCGCTTTTGGACATGAACATGTCGAAGGAAGACATTTTCAAGATTGCATATGAAGCTGAGAAGCTTGTGCATGGCACGCCATCTGGGGTGGATCCTGCAATTTCAACGTTTGGCGGGACGCTTTTGTACCAAATGGACACGGGGTTCAAGCCGCTGGAAGTGAAGGCGGACATTCCGCTCGTCATTGGCGACACAGGAGTCGAAAGGTCCACGCGTGTTCAGGTTGAGAAGGTGAGGGAAGTGAAACAGAGATACCCGCAGATTGTGCAGCCTATGATGTCTGCGGCGCGCGAAATCGTCCTCAGAGCCTTAGATGCTTTCAAGAAGAATGATCTGGAAACGCTTGGCGGGTTAATGAATCTCAATCAAGCGCTGCTTTATGGAGTCGGTGTTTCTGACGAATCGTTAGAGTGGCTCATAAATGCCGCTCGCAAGGCAGGAGCCCTAGGTGCGAAATTGACCGGCGCAGGTGGTGGCGGATGCATGATAGCGCTTGCAGGCAATGAGAAGCTTGGGCAGGTTTCAGAAGCCATTCAAAGGGCTGGCGGGAGACCTTTCATGGCTAGAAAAACTGATGAAGGTGTCAGGATTGAACACGCCTAGATCTACGATCTTGAAGATCGGCGGCTCCGTGATCACGGACAAGGATGGGGAGCTTGCGGCGCGAACCGCTGTCATAAACCGTTTGGCAGAAGAGATACAGGAGGCAAGCGTTCAAAACCTGATAGTTGTCCACGGAGGCGGAAGCTTCGGCCACCCAATTGCACAGAAGTACGGAATAAAAGAGGGGTTTAAGGAGGAGACTCAGAAGATCGGCTTTTCGGAGACTCATCACGTTATGACCGTGCTCAATGGACTGTTCATGGATTCACTGATATGGCACAGCATCCCAGCAGTGAGCATAGCACCATCTTCATGCGTAGTAACAGAGAACGGCAGAATCAAAAACTTCGAGGACGCACCTCTAAAAGCACTATTGAGAATGGGATTTCTGCCGGTTCTTTACGGAGACGCAGTTTTTGATACGAAGCTGGGGTTCACGATACTGTCAGGGGACCAACTGGTCGCAACGCTCGCTTCCAAGTTTGACGCAAAACGCATCGTGATAGGCGTCGATGTAGACGGATTGTATGACTCTGACCCGAAAGCCAACAAGGCAGCAAAGATGCTCGCTCACTTGACGTTGGGAGAATTGAAGAAACTCCAAGGCGGACTTGGGAAGTCAACGACTCGCGACGTCACAGGCGGCATGTTTGGCAAGGTCTCTGAGCTCTTGTTCGCAATAGAGCAGGGGATCCCAGTGACTATAGTGAATGCTACGGAGCCGAACCTTGTTTGCAAGGCTCTTAAAGGAGAAAACGTGAAAAGTACTGTGATAGAGAAGGAATGAAGGTTTGGCTGAAGAGACGAAAAAACGCAAGGCGGAGCACATCAGAATTTCTTTGAACCACAATGTTCAGGCGCGTAGAATCACCACGGGCTTCGGAGATGTGCATTTCGTCCACAATGCCCTGCCTGAAGTTGACAAGCAGAAAATAAGCCTGTCTACAGCGGTTTTTGGACACAAGTTTGCAGCGCCGTTGATTGTGGGTGCGATAACTGGAGGAACTTCTGAAGCAACGAAAATCAATTCTGTGATAGCCGAGGCCGTTGAAGAGTTGGGCTTAGGAATGGGTGTCGGAAGCCAGCGAGCAGCAATAGAAGACAAGAAGCTTGAGAAGACCTTTGCAGTGGTCAGAAAAAAGGCGCCAACAGCTTTCCTAATCGCCAACTTGGGCGGCGTGCAACTTGTTAACGGATATTGCCTGAAGGAAGTCAGAAAAGCCATAGAAATGATCGACGCAGACGCGATAGCCATACATTTGAACCCGCTTCAGGAAGCCGTTCAGCCAGAAGGCCAAACACGCTTTGAAGGGATACTAGAGAAAATACGTGAAGTCTCAGAAGACCTAGACAAGCCTGTGATAGCCAAGGAAACAGGCGCAGGCATTGCTGCAGAAGAAGCGAGGAAACTTGAATCTGCAGGCGTGAAAGGCATAGATGTCAGCGGGGCAGGAGGTACCAGCTGGGCAGCAGTTGAGTATTACCGTGCTAAAGAACGTAGAAACAGCTCTCAGCGCCGACTGGGGGATGTCTTCTGGGACTGGGGAATCCCGACCGCGGCGAGCGTTGTCGAAGTCAGCAAGACCGTGAAAGTTCCGGTTATTGCCTCGGGTGGCGTGCGCGATGGAGTAGATGTGGCCAAGGCTCTGGGTTTAGGCGCCTGCCTAGCAAGTCTTTCTCAGCCAATGTTGCACGCGGCGATCAGAGGCGTGAGAGAAACAGTTGAAGCGCTTACTCTTTTGATGGATGAATTGAGAAACGCCATGTTTCTTGTAGGAGCAGAATCAGCCCGAGACTTGCAGAAAGCACGACTTGTGGTAACTGGCAGAACAGCAGAATGGCTGAGGACGAGAGGATTTAACATTGAAGACTATGCGCGGCGAGGGAGAAACTAAGCCTTGGATGTTGACAGGTTTCTAGGCGAGAAAGCTGCGCTAATCGACGAGGCCATTGAGAAGTACATTCCAAGAAAGTTCTCTAAGAACGCTGTTCTGTTTCGGATCAATCCTCCAAACTACGGTTACAACTTAGAAACCCTAGACAAAGCAATTGCCGATCCCATCTGGGAGTTTCTGGACAGAGGCGGAAAAAGATGGCGCCCGTCCCTGTTCCTGTTGATGTGTGAAGCCTTGGGCAAGAATTCCGAGGACTTCGTTGATTTTGCCATAATTCCCGAAGTGATTCACAATGGTACGCTGATGGTTGACGACATAGAAGATTCATCCCAGCTGCGCAGGGGAAAACCCTGCACGTACAGGATTTACGGCTTAGACATAGCCATAAACGCTGGAAACGCCATGTACTACTTGCCGCTTCTGCCGTTGATAAGAAACAGAAACAAGATTCCAGCACAGAAACTTACCAGAATCTATGAGATTTACGTCCAAGAGATGATTAACCTCAGCCTTGGACAAGCAATGGACATTGCATGGCATAGAGGCATGGCAAATGCTGACAAGATAGTTGAAGATGACTATCTCCAGATGTGTGCTTACAAGACGGGAACTTTGGCAAGAATGTCTGCAAAGATCGCGGCTGTTTTGGCGGATGCTAGTGAAGAACTCGTTGAGAAGCTTGGGCACTTTGCCGAAAGCATAGGCGTGGCCTTCCAAATGCAAGACGACATCCTAGATTTGACGAGCGCAGAGTTTACTGAGAAGAAGGGTAGAGTTGGGGAAGACATAACTGAAGGAAAGAGAAGCCTTATAGTCATCCATACCTTGAAAGTTGCTAGCGCGGGAGACAGGGAAAGACTCGTCAAAATCCTCAACATGCACACGTCAGACCAAAAGCTTAGAGACGAAGCTATTGCGATAATGAAGAAAAATGGCTCTATAGACCATGTGAAAAGGTTTGCACAAAGAATCGTCAAGGAAAGCTGGAAAAACGTTGAAGGGCTTCTACTCGCCTCAGAAGCAAAGGAAAAACTAAATGCCTTCGCCACGTTTTTGATTGAAAGAAAAATCTAAGCGAGAGCGTGCAGAACGATTGACACTGAAAGAGGATGCTGAACTCAAAGAGCTCATCCGAAAAATCGCTTTGTTAAACGCTGTTAAGCACGACGGCAAGGCGCAGACAGGCCCAGTTATGGGTACGATATTGGGCGAGAAGGCAGAGTTCAGAACGAGGGTTAAGGAAATATCCGCACTTATCAACGAGGTTGTCCGAGAGGTCAACGCCCTTTCAAACGATGAACAGAGGCGAATTGTTGTTGAGAAATGGCCTGAAACCCTCGTGAAAGAAAAGGTTGACGAAGAGAAGCGCCTCCGACCCCTACCAAATGCGGACAGATATGCTCAAGTTGTGACGCGTTATTCGCCGAACCCAGACTGCGTTTTGCACTTAGGTTCAGCCCGAGCGATAGTCCTCTGCTATGAATATGCACGTATGTATGAAGGAAGGTTCATCTTACGCTTCGAGGACACAGACCCGAAGTTGAAGAGGCCGGTTTTGGAGTTCTATGACCGAATCAGAGAGGATCTTGACTGGCTTGAATGCAAGCCAGATGAGGAGTACATCCAAAGTGACCGAATCCCAATCTACTACGAGTATGCTGAGAAACTGTTGAAGGACGGCAACGCTTACGTGTGTACGTGTGACCCTGAGCTTCTTCGTAGGAAAATTCTGGCCAGCGAACCGTGCGAGTGCCGCGACTGGCCGCCAGAGGAGCATCTTGCAAGATGGCAACGCATGCTCGCAGGAGGCTATAGAGAGGGGGAAGTCGTACTTCGCATAAAAACCGATCTGAACCATCCGAACCCAGCGGTTCGAGACTGGCCTGCAGCCCGCATTATCGATATCGAGAAGTATCCCCATCCACGAGTCGGAAGCAAGTACAAGGTTTGGCCACTGTACAACCTTGCCTGCGGCGTGGATGACCATCTGCTTGGCATAACTCACATCATAAGAGGAAAGGAACACCTGACAAACCAGGTCAGGCAAGAATACATGTACAAACACTTGGGCTGGAAATATCCAGAAGCCACACATTATGGCAGGTTGAAAATCACTGGTGCAAGCTTGAGCAAGTCGAAGATCGTTCAAGGAATGAAGGAAGGGCTTTACAAGGACTGGGATGACCCACGACTGGCAACTTTCGCGGCTCTGAGAAGGCGGGGAATAACGGCTGACGCAATCAAAAAGATGATAATAGACGTTGGACCTAAAACTTCAGACGTTACGTTGAGTTGGGAAAACCTGTACGCCATCAACCGAAAAATACTTGACCCGACAGCCGACAGGTACTTCTTTGTGCCCAACCCAATAGAGTTGACCGTGAAACAAATCCCCAAAACGTTCACGGCAAGGCTTCACCTGCACCCAGAACACTCAGAAAGAGGATTCAGAGAGTACACGATAAAGCCGAACGAGGACAGTGGCTCAGCAAGTTTCTGGGTCTCAAAAAGAGACGTAGATGCGTCAAAAACGGGGAACGCGATCCGTCTGATGGAGCTCTTCAACGTAGAAATCCAAAGTGCAAGTGCGTATTCTGGTGAAGCTTCATTCACAAGCGAATCCTACGAGGAAGCAAGAAAAGCCAAAGTGCAACTGATCCACTGGATACCGGTCGGACAGGACATGCCCTGTCAAGTCGTCATGTCAGACGCAACAACGCTTGAAGGAATAGCTGAGAGCGCCTGCAAAAGGCTAAAACCGAACAACACAGTACAATTTGAACGGTTTGGGTTCGTCAGAATCGACAGCGTAAACACGGAACTGACAGCTTACTACGCCCACAAATAGGATGTGAAAAGAAATGCGGAAACAAGACAAGGCAATCATATGGCCAGCCTATTTCGACGCTACGAAAACGCGGAATGAAGGAAGACGAATCCCGAAGAACCTGGCGATTCCTTTGCCAAGAATTGCAGAGATAAAGGATGCAGCGGACAAGCTTCGGCTGGACTGCGAGCTCGTTGCGGATGTTGCTTATCCTGCAACGCCTTGGTTGAAAACTGGCATGCTCCTCGTCAAAAAGAAGGAACCAAAAGAGCAGACAATCAGAAAAATTGCAAAGCAACTCCCAAGTCTTCGGGGCGCCAATGAAAAGAAGTAATGCCTTAGCTCTTTTCTCCTTCGCCTACTAGAACCGCGTTTATTGTGCCGTGCTGTCCGGGACGCGAGGTGACGCGGGCTACGCCCAACGAAGTCTCTATTAATGAACCCTTCGTCATTACGCCTCTGCGGTTGAAGTCGATGTTTGCGGGGTTTTTCACAACGCGGATAATGTCCACTTTTTTAGTCTTACCGCCTTTTCGGTCGGTCACACATGCTTGTTTGTCTCTCATAACTTTGGACTTGGGGTTTCCGCCTCTTCCTCTCACGGTTTTCCGTTTCAGTTCGCCTAGGAGTGGTTCAGCTGGGAACGAGCCTTTCTCGAATTTCCTTTTTGTTCGGTAGGCTCTAATTTTGCCTCCGGAACGCTTTCTCTTTCTCAGGTCACCGTGCCAAACCGACATTTTGCATTTCCCTTGATTTTCAGGACTTGGTGTGGAGTACCACGGCTGTTTTACATATAAACCTATCCGTCTTGAGACTCGGAGCCTTCTTGCTTGGAAAAGTCCTCGAAAACATGCTTCAGCTCCCTCTTCATAATTGCAGCGTCATGGCTCAGCCCAAAATAGTCTGCGAAATATTCGGTTGTCTTGAGAAGGTATGAACGACCGCTTCTTTCGCTGGCGACGAGGTTCATTTCCTTCAACTGCTTGACATGGCCGTAAGCGTGATGCCCCCGCAGATCTATGACCCTTTTCTGGGAAACCGGCTGCCTGTAGGCTATGTAAGACAACGTTTTCAGAGGACCCGCAGAAAGCAGCGGCTTGTTCACGAGTTTTCTGACGAACGGGGTGAGGTCAGCCTTCAACTGCAAGACATATCGTTCGTCCTTCAGCTCCAAAATCTCAAGCGCGGAGTCCCTGCTTGCGTATCCCTGCATGAGCGTTTTTGCAAGCTTTCTAGCCTTGTTTTTTGAGCGGGTTTTCAGAATTGAACATAACTCATTCAGGTCCAGCGGGCGCCCAGCCGCATACAATGCGGCTTCAACCAAGGCTAGGTCGTTCTGCACTTTCTCCCCAGACTGTTTCTGAGGAAGAGGTATGTCTGGGTTAAGCTCCTGTTTCTCCGCTTCCTGCAAGGTTCAACTCTCCTACAGTTATGTATATTTCCTCAGATTCCTCATTCTGCCACAGATTTATCTTCCCTTCCTGTGCCAGAAAAAGTAGCAGGATGAATGTGCGGATGGCTTCAAGCCGCGTTGCGCTTTTTGTCAAGGTTGAAAACTCAACTATGCCAGCGCCCTTTACCCTTTCTGAAAGAGAAGCGTAGAGCTTTTCCATTTGAAGCTCAATTTCCATCAGATACAGGTCGAGCTGTGGCAGAATTTCGGAAGGTGTTGGCAGCAGCGGTTCCTCGGCAATTTTCTCTGGGCGGATGAGCTTTTCGCCTTTCAAAACGTCGTCCAAAACCTCTAGCAAGTGTCTTATGGTCGTTGAGGTCAACTCATGCCTGAGCGGCAGGAACAATGGCGGGGGAAGAAAATCCATTGGTGCCTTGGGCGGCGGTGGTGGCTCTTCAAGTTGCAGCAGAAGCTTGGACTTCATTAGGTAAATGAGGGCCGAGGAATCCAGCGCTACGCCTGACGCTCTGAAGTCCACTTGCCCGGTTTTCTCCATTTCCTTGAGGAATGAGCCGAGCAAATAGGCTATGTTGATGTTCCAAGGCGTGAGTTTTTCGAGCTTGTGAAACTCGAACAATATGTTCCAAGGAGGAAGCAGATAGAAGGGTCTCTTGATCGTCTTGGATCCCGTTAGCTTGGCACCTCCAAGAACTTGGCGGATATGACGCTTGAAACTCCGTTGCGTTCATAGACTCCGTAGACTCTTTGCGCCTTGTTCACCATTTCAGGTTTCAGCGTAATGACTATGAATTGGGTTTTCTCAGATTCTTCCAAGAGAAGGTCAGCTAATTTCGACACGTGGAAAGCGTCTAGGTGTGCGTCTATTTCATCCAGAACATAGAAGGTAGCTGGCGTGAATTCTTTGAGAGCGAACAAGAAGGATATGGCAGCAACTGAACGTTCACCGCCGCTGGCCCCGCTCACGACGATGGAAGGTTTGTTGGGGAACTGGACAAGCATGTCGATGCCGCCGGAAAATGGCTCATCAAGGTTTTCGAGTTTCAAGTCAGCGCTACCGCCGCCCGTCACTTTCGTGAAGTATCTCTGCAGGTTAAGGTTGATCTTCTCAAAGGCGTCCATGAAAACCCTGCGTTTTCTGCGGTCAATTTCTTCCATGAACTGCAGTATGGCCTGTTTCTCCTTTTCAAGCTCGTTCATTCTCAACGATAGTTCCTTGTACCGCGAAATTTGCTCAGCATAATGTGACAGCGCAAGCTGGTTTACGGCGCCTATTCTTTCAAGTTCAAGCTGCATCATCTTCATGGATGTTTCGGCTTCTTCAACTTGTTTCAGCGTCACTAACAGTGGCTGTTCAAAACCGAATTGTCTCAGTTGGTTTCGGTACTGCTCAAGCTGTATCATGGAGGTCTGCATGTTCAGCTGAAGCTGGTTCAGCAAGCGGTCAGTTTGCTCGTATTCTGAGTCGAGTTTCCGCAGTTCCTTGTCTATTTCATCTATTTGATTCGTGAACTTCTTCGATTCTTCTCTTGCAGACAAGACACTCTTGGAGAGTTCAACGCGGCTTTTCTCCAGTTCAGACAGTTCCTGCTTCAGCGATTCTCTCTCTTGCAGCGCGACTTCTACTTCTTTCTCAACTCTTCTCAGCTGTTGTTCAACCTTCGCAAATTGAATCTTCGCGTTTTGGTATCCGACTCTCAAGACGTTGTCAAATTGGGACTGAAGCGTTGAAGCTTCTGTCTGAACTGTACCGAGTTTCTGTCTCAAAGTGATTGTTTCTTCAGCAAGCTTCCCCCGTTTGACCTCCATTTCTTGAATGCTTACAGGGTCTGTTTTCCGTCTCAGCATGGCAAGTCCGGTCTGGAGTTTTCGCATTTCTTTTTGAATGGTGCTTCTTTCAGCTCTGTGCAGCCACATCCGCGTTTTCTCGTTGTCTATTTCCTTCTCAAAACGCGCGATGTACCTGTCTACGCGTCTTGAGTTGGCTTTTGTTCGGCGACCGCTCCGTTTGACTCTGATGATTTCTCGGTCGAGTGTGGCTATGGCCCCGGACAAGTGTGCTATTTCGACGCGGGTCTTGTCTATTTCCTCTTTGAAAGAGCTTATGTCGCTTCCTCTTCTTGACAGATGCTGCTGCAACGCGTTAACGGCTTCATCGAGGCTTTTGATGGCAGTTTCACTTGGGATTATGGTTGAAAAGTCTATAGGGGCCCGGTAGTAACCGCTTTCGAAGGCACCACCTGCCTCATACAAGTCACCATTGACCGTCACCGCGCGGTGGCCCTCAGTTGACAAGGCAAAAGCCGTCTTGTCATCTGATACAATCAGCGTGTCCCCGAAAACAAAGTGGACAGCCGGTTCATAGTGCTTTTCAGATCTTATGAACAGGGAAGCTGCACCTTTGACGCCCTCTTTTTCGGGCACTTTTGAGGACTTGGGGCTTACAGCTCCTTGGATTGGGATTATCTTTATTCTCCCGAGTTTCATTCTTCTCAACGTTTCAGTGCACGCGAAGGCTGCGTCAAAATCTTTCACAACCATCGCGTCAAGCCAGCCCACAGCCGCGGCTTCAACTGCTTGCTGATAGGTTTTGTCAAACTTAACCAAGCTACGTAGCCTGCCGTACACTCCTTGGATAACGCCCAGATCACCGAGTTCTTCTATGCTTCGTAAGGCTTTTTCTTCAGTAGCCACAGTTTCTGCAAGCTCTTTTTGCGTCACAAACTCTATCACTGCTTTTCGCGCTGAGTCAGCTATTTTTCCAGCCTCAGCCATCTCCTGTTCCGTGGCCTCTTTTTGCGCCGTGCGCCGCTCAAGCGCCCGCTCCAAATTCTTCAGCTGAGTCTTCTGTTCCTTCTGCACCGTGTCAAGTTCGGCAAGGGATTTTTCCAGCTCGCTTAATGTTGCGGCAAACCTTTCCTTGCGTTCGCTTAGGTCTCTGAGTCTTCTTGTGCGGATTTTGATAGCTATCTGGCTTTTCACGTATTCAGACCTTAAGTGTGTGAGTCGTTTGTAGTCGCTGTCAAGTTTCAGCTCAGTTTCTCGGATTTTCTTGCTGTTTTCTCCGAGGTTTTCCCAGAGGTGAGCGGTTTCCTGCCCGAGGGAATCATGTTCAGCCTGCTTTGCGGTTATCTCTGCGCAAATTCGTTCAGACCCGCTTCTAAGCTGCTTGATTCTGTGACGATTCTCGCCGATTTCCTTTCGTATTGATTGACATTGTTGAAGATCGTTTTCTCTTATCTGCTTCAGGCCTTCAAGGCTTGTTTTTCCAGAACTTATCTTGGTTGCTAACTCTGTCAGCTTGGATTTCAATCCGCCGATTCCTATTTGAACTTTCAGAACCTGCGAACCGCCCTCTTCAACGATTTCTGAACTCAGCTTTCGCCATTCACCTTCGACATCTCTTCTCTTCGACCTTCGGTCTTCACGCAGCTCTCTGAACTTCTCAACTCTGCTTCTGACCTTGTCAGCTTGCGAGGAAGCCTCATCTACTTTTGCCTGTATCCGGGCCATGTTGTTTGAGATTTTGACGGTTTCAAACTTTTTGATCTCGTTTTCGATGAAAGTGGCTCGCAAGAGTTCGTTGCGTTCCCTTTCCAGATCGTCCAACCTTTTTTGTACTTCGTCAATTCTGCCCATGGCAGTGCGTATTGACATGTCTGCAACGCGCAGTTTCTCTTCAGCCTCGGCTTTCTCAGCGTCATATTGGCCGATTCCAACAAGGTCTTCAATTATCCTTCTGCGCTCCATCGGCGCAATGTCAGTTAGACGCGTGATCGTTCCCTGCAGGATTATGTTCTGGCTTGTGGAGCTTATCCCAGCCATTGAAAGAATTTCCAGAATGTGCTGTCTTGATATTCTTCGACCATTAAGCCGATACACGCTTTGGCCGTTTCGATAAACCTCTCGGGAGATGGTGACGGTTGTTGTGTCAACCGCCATGCGCCCATCGGTGTTGTCAAATTGAATTATCACCTTGGCCATTTTCGCCCTTTCCAGCCCGGCTGTTTCAGAACCGTGAAAAATCAGTTTGGCGGCGTTCTCCGCTCTGAGCCGCCTCGTGCTGAGTTCGCCTAGGGCAAACAGAAGCGCGTCCAAAATGTTTGTTTTTCCGCTACCGTTTGGGCCTGTAACGGCTGTGAAGCCCCTACCTAGGATTACCTTAACGACTTGCGGTCCGAATGACTTGAAGCCTTTTAGCTCGATTTTTTTAATGTAGGGCATTCAGCCTGCGCCCTCACCTTCTCGGAAGCGTGTGAATTGATTGTTCAGCAAACCTGTTGAGCTTTTCTATAAAAGCTATGGCATTGTAAAGTTTTAACGGTTATGCTCTTTTTTAACGCTATTTTTCGGTTTCCAACTTGTATTTTGTAGTCATCTTCTTGACAAAGCCCTTTATGTCTTCGTCCTTGCCATGGACCAGCAGAGTGCCATCGTTTTGAATTTTGTGCGAAAGCCGTGATTCTCCAGCCAGCAATTTCAGTTTTTCAAGCGATAATTCAGCTGTTGGCCTCGCACGAACCCACTTGTGTTCGCGCGGCACGCCGAAAACAAACCGCACCTCCTCTACTTCTTCTTCAGAGGTCTTTCCTCTCGCTTCGCTTAGTCGCTTAAGCTTCTCGTCGACGTATTCGGTTCCGAACTGTTTTTGCCCTTCAGAAACAAGGTATGATTCCAAGCTTCCAATGTACTCCTCAATCTTTTGAACAGTATCCTCACGGTTTGAGTCAGCGCTCAGAATTCTGATCATCGTTCTTGCAGACTTCAGGTCGTTCATGACTTCGACCGGAATTTCTCTTCCTCTCTTTCGGAAATCGGCAACAATCTCCTCTAAAATCCTCCAAACATCAAGATACCCCACTGATAGCCCTCCTGTATACCACCGTTGCTTTTGTCATAAGCATTTAGGTGTTTCAACTGCGCACAGTTCGCATTCATCTATGTTGATCGTTGGATCGAAAGTCTTATGCAGTTTGCACATCAGGCCTTTGGCTCTGATTGTACTGCAGACTTCGCAGAACATGATGATGAAGCTCTTCTGTGGCAACCTGCCCTCGGCCAACGAGTCTGCCAATTTTCCCACCAAAACTGCAATGTCATGATCATTCTCAAGGTTGAGGGCGTTTCCTCGAGCTTTTCTGGAATAGAGACTTATCGCTGGTTGACTGACTCCCAGAAGCCTCGCTGTTTCCACCTGGTTCAGCCCATGTTTTGTCACGAGTTCTTTGGCTATCATGGCTCGTACTACAGGCAGAACACATTTTACTGCAACTTCGCAAGGAACTATCATGTAGGTATGCTCCGCTCTCTTGTTGTCGAAAGGCATAAATATACTTTATTACAATTGTCATACCGCCACTTCAATGAAGCTGACAAGTTGGAGATGTGAAAATGAGTTGGCGAAACATTGCTAAACTTTCTGAAGGCGTCTACTGGGTAGGCGTCAGAGACTGGAACCGCCGACTTTTCGACGCTCTGATCGCACTGCCGCATGGAACAACCTACAACTCGTACTTGGTAATCGGCAAAGCCAAGAAGGCTCTGATTGACACGGTCAATCCTGGTTTTGAAAAGGAATGGGAAGAGAAGATAAGGAACATTGCAGACATGGGCGATATTGACTATCTAGTTATGAACCACGCCGAACCCGACCATGCAGGCGCCATACCGTACTTCATGTCGATGAACAACAAGGCCAAGCTGATAACAACGGAGAAAGGTGCCAAGTTGGCGCAGACCTTCTACAAGGTGCCCAGCGAGCGGATTCAAATAGTTCACGACCAAGAAATGGTCGATTTGGGCGGCAAGACTCTCCAGTTCATTGAGGCTCCGATGCTTCACTGGCCAGAGACTATGTTCACCTACGTGCCCGAGGACAGAACACTGTTTCCATGCGACTTCTTCGGTTCCCACACCGCAAAAGGATTGTATGATGACGAGGTAGAGGATTTGATTGTTTATGCTCAACGCTATTTCGGCGAGATAATGATGCCGTTCAGAGTCATGGCTCAAAAGGCGCTGGAAAAGATAAAAGACTTGAAAATTGACATGATAGCGCCAAGCCACGGACCGATACATAGAAACACCGAACGTATCCTCAGTGCTTACAGGAAATGGTCAAACGGTGAGACTAGGCAAAAGGCGATAATAGTCTATGTGACCATGTGGAACAGCACGGAGAAGATGATTCAGCCAATTACAGATGTACTGGCTTCTGAAGGCGTTGAAGTTGTCAAGTACAATTTGGCTGTTGCAGACATAGGTGATGTGGCAAAAGACTTAGTGGACTCAAGGGCCATTGTGCTAGGCGCGCCCACAGTGCTGGGCGGCGCACACCCGCTTGCAGTGTACGCCACGTACTTGGTGAAAGCACTGAGACCGCCATTGAAATATGGTGTGGTCCTGAGCTCGTACGGATGGGGCGGGGGAGCCATAAAGCACTTTCAAGAAGTGTTAGGTCCATCGAAGATGGAGGTCGTTGGAGCATTGGAAATCAATGGCCCACCGTCTGAAAGTAATGTTAAACAGATTGAGGAACTCGGCAAGGCTCTTGCAGCGAAGATTAAAGGTGAACAGTAGATGAGCGAGCTAAGCGCGGACAAGAAAGGAATGCTTAAAGAGATAGTCAAGCAGTTGCACGACGGCGTTCCGCCGCAGGAAGTCAAAGAAAAGTTCAAACAAATCCTGAAGGACACAAGCTCCGAAGACATTGCAAAGATTGAGCAGGAGCTTGTCAAGGAAGGAATGCCGAGGGAAGAACTTCAAAGGCTGTGCGACGTCCATCTTGCAGTTTTCGGCGAACAACTGGAAAAACAGGAATTGCAGACTCCTCCCGGACACCCAATCAGCATTCTCATGGAAGAACACAAGATTCTTACACAACGCGCAGAGAGGCTAGGGATTTTGGCGAAGATGATTGAAGAAGCCTGTGATGTGGTTTATGTTGGAGATGTGTTGACAGAAGTGCAAGGCATAGTGAAGGACTTTGTCGATGCAGAGAAGCATTACTTGCGAGAAGAAAACGTCCTCTTTCCCATGCTGGAAAAGCACGGGATCACAGAGCCGCCTGCAATAATGTGGATGGAACACAACCAGATACGAGACATAAAGAAGAGGCTTCGTAGCTTGGTTGAGAATTGGAATGCCATAAGCTTCTACGACTTCAAGACACAGCTAGGCGAAGTTGCCAAACCCTTATGCAGCATTCTGCCAAGTCACTTTTTCAAAGAGAACAACATACTCTTCCCCGCTGCCTTACAGGTGGTCACGAGCGAAGAGTGGGAAGAGGCTAGGAAAGGATTTGACGAGATTGGATACTGCTGCTTTACGCCGTCACATGTCACAGTCGCACTGCAAACTGAAAAACGAAAGACCCAAACACCCCCTGAAGGTCTGCTGCAGTTCGAAACGGGAAGCCTCTCAAAAGAAGAAGCCGAAGCCATTCTCGACACGCTCCCAATCGACATATCCTTCATAGACAAAGATGACCGCGTGAAATACTTCAACAAGGCTGAGAAAAGAATCTTCGTGCGCACCAAAGCCGTGATCGGCAGAACAGTGCAAATGTGCCATCCACAGGAAAGCGTTCACATTGTAAACAGGATTATCGAAGCCTTCAGGAAGGGCGAAAAGGACTCGGCTGAATTCTGGATCACGCTGGACAACCGTCTTGTTCACATACGATATTTCGCCGTGAGAGACAAAGACGGCAGGTACTTTGGAACCATGGAAGCAACGCAGGACTTGACAGACATTAAGAAAATCGAGGGGCAAAAGAGACTCCTAGACTGGGAAGAATAATCCAAACAGCAACATAGATGTTGACGAGTACAAGAAAAAGACGGGGTTTGTATTGTGAAACTCGGCTTTCCTTACTTAGGTTTTAATTCTTTGATGCGCTCTTGGACCGCGGCAAGCTCATTCTTGAGTTCCTGAGCGTAGCCTTCTAGTTTCTTGATTTTTTCTTCCTTCGTCAGAAAGCGCCTGGGAAACTGCCCGAATCCATGATGGTTCTCGCGGCAACAGCATTGACCATGGCCGTGATATTCTTCAACGCTATGTCCTTGATGCATGTTTCTTCACGGCAAACTATTATGACAAGCAGGGCATATAAGCTGTCAAAGTGAGAGCCATGCCCAGCTAAGGCACTATTGCTGACGAACCAGAAAAGCTCTAATCCAAACCACATTTTTCTAGCTTAACACTCGGAGCCAAGTGCATTAACTCAACAATGACAGCGCAAGTCATGAAACTTGCTTGAGAGCTTCTTCTCTGATCTGTGCGCCGACAGCAAATCTCTTATCTCCTTAACCCGCAAATAGAACAGTGTAACTGGGATGATGAGAATATGGGATTCGTCAAAGTTGCATCCACAAAAGACTTAGCGCCGGGAAAAATGCTAGGCGTTGAGGCAAACGGCAAACAGATGCTCCTCGTCAACTTGGATGGGAAGTATCATGCCATAGGAAACAAGTGCACTCACACGGGATGCATGCTATCAGATGGCGAACTCCAAGGAGAAATGGTTCTGTGCACACGCCACGGGTCACATTTCGCCGTTCAGACAGGCATAGTCATGGCTGGACCAGCAAAGAGACCAGAGCCACAGTTTGAAGTCAAAGTCGACGGAGAACAGATTTCAGTCAACGCCTGAAACAAGAAATGGATATCGCGCGCTCAACACAGCATTTGAACAGGCAGTAGGCGCCTCTGAGTCAAGCTCAGAAAAGGAAAGCGACATAGGAAAAGGTTTTTAGTCAAGTTGTCATATGAAACATGCGAAAGATTAATGATACTGTGAGAGTGGAATGAATGTCAATATTTGCAGCACCAGGAGCATACGACCGTGCCATAACGGTTTTCTCGCCAGATGGACGGCTGTTCCAAGTCGAGTACGCGATGGAGCTCGTTAACCGCGGAGCCACAATCTTAGGAATAAGATGTTCTGAAGGAGTGGTTATAGGAGCAGAAGAAAATGTTGAACCTCTCGAAGAGGAAGAATATTCATGGAAGATTTTCAAAATTGATGAGCACGTCGCCTCAGCCATAGTCGGCCTGAGTTCAGACGCGCGCATACTCATAGACCAAGCAAGAGTGTACGCCCAGAGCAACAAACTAACCTATGACGAACCGATAGATGTGGAAGTAATAACCAAAAGGATATGCGACATCAAGCAGCTCTACACGCAACACGCAGGCGTAAGACCATTCGGAGTCTCGATAATCTTCGCTGGAGTTGACAAGACTGGAACCCGCGTCTTCGGAACCCACCCCAGCGGAACATATAGAGGATTCAAAGCCACAGCACAAGGTGCAGGAAGAGAGACGGTAGTAGGCATGCTCAGAGAGGAATACAAGGAAAACATGAATCTAGAAGAAACCACGAAACTCGCCGTGAAATGCTTGGCGAAAGCCCTAGAAGCAAGACAGTTACCGCCCAGAATGAAGATAGCCGTCATTCCCTCGGAAACCAAGAAAATGGAAATACTGAGCAATAGCAAGATCGAATCTTATGTCAAAGAGTTAGGCGCGGGCAAGTGAAACGGGGATGGGTGAAAAATACACCACTGCGCGCATCACAAAAGGCAGCGACCACTTCGAAATTCTTGTTAAGCCAGAAAAAGCCCTAGACTACCGCATGGGAAAAATGTCCGCTATAACCGAAGTTCTGGTCAGCGAGACCATATATTCAGACGCAAGTAAAGGCACAAAGGTCTCGGAAGAAAACCTGCGCAAGGCCTTCGGCACGATAGACTCGCTCAAAATCGCAGAAACAATCCTGAAGACAGGAACGCTGCAGCTCACAACCGAACAGCGCAGAAAAATGGTTGACGAAAAGAGAAGGCAGATTGTTGACTTCATAACAAGGCAATGCGTCGACCCGAAGACAAACCTTCCGCACCCGCCATTAAGAATAGAAAACGCCATGGAGCAAATCCACTATTCAATAGACCTGTTCAAACCAGTTGAAGAACAGGCAAAAGACATAATCAAACTTTTACGAATCATCCTGCCTCTTAAAATGGAACAGGTATCCGTGGCCGTCACGGTGCCAGCCCAATACTCTGCAAGAGCCTACGGAACGATAAAAGGTCTCGGAACGATAAAACGCGAAGAGTGGCGTGCAGACGGCTCATGGTATGGCGTGGTAGAAATGCCAGCAGGTTTATATGCCCCATTCCTAGGAAAGCTAGGCGATACAACGAAAGGAAATGGAGAAGCGAAAATAATCTCATAGTTGAATGTTTAACATATGACGGTTAGGTGTGAAATTATGCCAATATTTTTTGAAACAAGACAGATTGTAACGCCCGGAGACTTGATTGCCGAGGGTGAATATATTGCTGGAGAAAACACGTATAAGGAAAACGAGAAAATCTACGCTTCACGCCTCGGACTTGTGGACACCGAAAACAAGAAAGTCAGTGTTGTAGCACTAAAAGCCTTTTACATCCCTAAAGCAGGGGACATAGTAATAGGAACAGTTGCGGAAGTTGGATTCAACGGCTGGACGGTTGACATAAACGCGCCGTATCCAGCTATCCTGAGAGCGGGAGACGTGCTGGGCAGGCCGTTCAGACCGCAGGAAGACGACTTGTCACAGGTCCTCGACATGAGAGACTTAATCGTAGCAAAAGTCGCCTCCTACGACAGGACACACGACCCACAACTGACTGTCGGAGAACCCGGATTGGGAAAGATAACACGTGGCCAAATACTCAAAATCACGCCGACAAAGATTCCGCGCGTAATAGGGAGAAAAGGCTCAATGGTATCGATGATAAAACAGGAAACAGGATGCAACATTATCCTCGGACTAAACGGAGTCATATTGGTCACGGGCAAAACCCTTGAAAGTGAGCAGTTGGCCCTAATGGCCATTCACAAAATCGATGAAGAATCCCACACAAGTGGGTTAACCGATCGCGTAACCCAAATGCTTAAGGAAGAAAAAGCGAAAATGGAGGAAAACAAGAATGAATGATAAACCTGAAAAATTAATCGACAAGAAAGGTGTAAGGCTGGATGGAAGAAAACCAGACGAGCTGAGACCGATCAAAATTGACGTAGGCGTATTGTCAAACGCCGATGGGTCAGCATACATTGAACATGGAAAGAACAAGATTCTGGCAGGGGCGTACGGGCCGAGGGAAGTGCACCCAAAGCACTTGGCACTTCAGGATCGAATGCTTTTGAGATGCCGCTACCACATGGCGCCATTCTCAGTTCAAGAACGAAAATCACCTGCCCCGTCAAGAAGAGAAGTGGAACTCTCTAAAGTCATCAGGGAATCTCTTGAACCGTCAATCTTCATGGAATACTACCCTCGAACAGCCCTGGACGTCTTCGTTGAAGTTCTGCAGGCAGACGGCGGAACAAGATGCGCAAGTATAACAGCCGCAGCTCTAGCCGTTGCAGATGCAGGCATCCCCATGCGAGACATTGTGGTCGCGTGTGCAGCTGGAAAAGTCGAAGATACCATAGTGTTGGACTTGATGGATGAGGAAGACAAGTTGGGTTCAGCTGACGTCCCCTTGGCTCTGATGCCGAACTTGAACGCGGTGACGTTGCTGCAGATGGACGGGATACTCACTGTTGAAGAATTCGAGCAGGCTGTGAACTTGGCAATCGAGGGGTGTAAGAAAATCTCTGCAATCCAGAAAGAGACGTTGAAAGCCAAGTACGTAGATGTGAAGGAGGTTGAAGAGTAATGTCATCAGTAATCACCCGGCTAAAACAGAAACAGATAGCACAGTTAATCGAAAAGGGAAAACGCCTAGACGGAAGAGAACTGACAGACTACCGAGAAATAACCATTGAACAGGGAATAATCGAACGTGCAGAAGGGTCGGCAAGAGTGCTCTTAGGAAAGACCGAAGTCATGGCTGGCACAAAAGTTGAACTCGGCAAACCGTTCCCAGACACTCCTAACGACGGCGTCCTGACAGTAAACGCTGAACTTGTGCCTTTAGCTTCACCCACATTTGAGCCGGGACCACCAGGCGAGAACTCCATAGAACTCGCCAGAATCGTTGACAGAGGAATACGAGAATCAAAAGCCATCGACACCGAAAAACTGTGCATAGAGCCGGGAAAGAAAGTGTTTGTGATCTTCGTGGACGTTTACGTGCTCAACCACGACGGGAACTTGATAGACGCCTCAGCACTTGCCGCCACAGCTGCCTTGCTTAACACGAAAATGAGCAAGTACCAAATCGAAGAGGGCGAAGTGAAACTCACTTCAGGCTACACTCAGCTTCCGATGAAGAAACATCCCATAACGGTTACTTTCGCAAAAATAGGCAACAAGCTTGTTGTTGACCCGTGGCTGGAAGAAGAACAGGTCATGGATGCCAGAATTTCGATGGCATTCGATGACGACGACAACATATGCGCAATCCAGAAAGGAGGCAACGGATACTTCACCCCTGAACAAATACAGGAAGCAGCGAAAACAGCAAAAGAAAAGGCCAAACAACTGCGCAAGAAACTAGACTGGTGAACAGAACATGGGAAAGAGAACCAAGAAAGTGGGTCCTACAAGAGGGCTGGGACCCCGCTACGGAGTCACGGTCAGGAAAAGGTACATCAAGGTAATCACTGAGCTCAGAACCCCTCACACATGCCCACAATGCGGATTTCGAAGAGTAAAAAGAGAAAGCGTCGGCGTGTGGAAATGCAGAAAATGCGGATTCACATTCACAGGCGGAGCGTATACTCCGACAACGAAGCTTGGAATAGTGGCGAAACGCGTGGCCAAAGGCGCACCTGTTGAGGAAGTCTTGAAGGCAGAAGAAGAGGCTCAAGAAGAAACCCAAAAAAGAGCCTGACCCTCACTTTTCGACAACCTTTCATTTGACATAGAAGAAATGCCGTCTACGTTCTGAAGGAGTTGCCGTGTCCTTCGATTCGAGAGTAAGAGATTGTGTTCAAATCAACCATAGCCAACGTACCAGTTTTTGTTAGGGAGCCAAAGCAATGAAAGCAGCGGCCAATGTACGATTGAGATTCGCTTCAGAGAAGCACTTGGAAACAGCATTCAAAGCTTTGGAACCAGAGACCAAGAAGGCGGCTACAACACGATCCGAGGTAGTTATGGAAAAAGACGGCTCATTCTTAGTCCTGAAAATCAAAGCGAAAGACACGGTCGCCCTACGCGCAGCCCTCAACGCTTATCTGAGATGGATAAATTCGACAATCGACGTCCTAGAAGTCATAGAAACATAAGTTCCGCACCCATGCCTCAATACGCCGTGAAAACAGAATGCTGTATGATAGTAGAAAATGCTTAATTAATAGCTCAGCTTACTTGCTGTGCAGAATGGAAGGAATATGAAGTGAGCGAAGACATTTCGAATCTTCCGCCGCAGGTTCAGGAACGCCTGCTCAGGCTTCAGCAGCTTCAACAAACGCTTCAGTCGGTTCTGGCGCAGAAACAGCAAGTAGAGCTGGAAATGATGGAAATTGACCAAGCCTCGGGGGAGTTGCAGAAACTTGCCGACGATGCGGTCATATATAAGGCAACGGGTTCGCTTCTGATAAGAACAGAAAAGGGCAAGATAAGCACGGAGTTGACTGAGCGAAAAGAACTGCTGAGCACTCGAACGTCAATCTTGGCTAAGCAAGAGGAACGCCTGCGCGGTCAGCTGAAAGACCTGCAGACCAAGCTTCAACAAGACTTGAATCCGGTTTCACCTTCTCCTCAACAATAGTTTGTTCAGGTGAAAATTTGTGGAAGAGTTGGGCATATCAGAACTAACCAGCGAACAGGTTGAAGAATTGTGCGCTATCGCAGAGGAGAACGCAAGAGAATACGTCTTGTCCAAGATTTCTCCGAAAGACATTGAGACATTGAACGTATGCGCCGAGGTTGAAGGCACAAAACCCGTCAAGCTCACCATCGACGTGGACATCGCCCTGTCATCATCAATGAAGGACTGTGACGTGCAGAAGCTGACAGACGAAGCAGTCAAGTATGCTTTCAACTCAGCTGAAAAGTATTTGAGGGAACTAGCGTGCAGTTCACAGACATAACCCAAGTTTTGGACGAGCTGAATGCCAAACTGGTTGTTCTGCTGTGCCACCACAACGCAGACCCTGACGCAATCTGCTCGGCCTACGCATTTGCAGGTCTTTTGAAGTATTCGAGGCCGGGACTAGAAGTTGAAATTGGAGCGGCTCATGGAATAAGCCGGCTTTCAAAACACCTTCTCAATCATTTGCCTATAGAAATGAAAAATGAACCTAGGGTCGATGAGGCAAATGCGATTGTGCTGCTTGACACAAACACGATCCAGCAATTGGACTGCTTGGCTGAAAAGGTGAAGGCCTCCAAGGTTCCAATCATAGTGATTGACCACCACGCAGCCCACCCAGAAACGCAGCAGACAGCCAAAATCTGCATAACCAGCGAAGAAGCCTCTTCAACCTGCGAAATAGTCTACAATTTCTACAAACAAACGGGCGTCAAACCAGGCCAAAACGAGGCAAAAGCTTTGTTCCTGGGCATAGCATTTGACACGCGCCATTTCATCCTAGCCAATTCATCAACACTAAAAAACATCGCAGAACTCATCGACGCCGGCGTAAACGCACAAGAAACACTGCCATTGCTTGCCCTGCCGATGGATTTTTCTGAACGCGTTGCTCGGCTGAAGGCTTGCAGAAGGGCGAAACTTCTCAAAGTTGGAGATTGGATAGTTGCGCTTTCCCATGTCAGTGCCTACCAAGCCTCGGCAGCCAGAGCCATAATCGACCTAGGCGCACATGTTGCCGTAGTGGCCGGACAGAAGAATGAAAGCATAGAGATCAGTCTGCGCGCCAATCGGGAATTCTACACTAAAACTGGACTTCACCTAGGCAAGGACATCGCTAGGCCATTGGGCGAATTCCTCCATGGTATGGGCGGTGGACATGCAACAGCCGCTGGCGTCAATGGCACCGGGGACATCGGAACTGGGCTCAAGTATTGCCTGCGTCTTTTGAGGCAGAGATTGACTAACCACAATTAAGTAGCTACTCTTAAATGAGCCTGCAGCCCGCTTAAAACTAGGCAGGCCCACTGGCATGGGAGTAATTGAAACAAGAAACGTAACTTACACTTATCCAGGCGCCCCGAAACCATCAATCGCAGATGTCTCCATAAACATTGAAAAAGGCGAGTTCACATTAATCACAGGTCCAAGCGGCTGTGGAAAAACGACCCTCTGCCGGTGCTTCAACGGGTTAATACCGCACTTCTATCAAGGCGAAATGAAAGGCGAAACAATCGCCGCAGGGCTGAACGTTTCAGAGCATCCGATTTGTGAGTTAGCGAAGCATGTTGGGCTTGTGTTTCAGAATCCCGAAAACCAGCTTTTCGCCCTATCCGTCGAAAAGGATGTTGCCTTCGGACTTGAGAACCTCGGAGTGCCCAGAGAAGAGATGCGACAGAGAGTCGACGAGGTACTGAATCTCACAGGAATATACGATTTGAGAGAAAGAGGGCCGAGCGAGCTTTCAGGCGGGCAACAGCAGCGAGTGGCAATCGCATCTGTCCTGGCGATGCAGCCTGAAGTAGTGGTCTTGGACGAGCCGACTTCATTTCTTGACCCGTTGAGCGCGAAAAAGATTTTCGAAGTGATCCGCAACCTGAACAGAAAGCTTGGAATAACGGTGGTGTTGGTTGAGCATAGGCTCGACTTGACAGCCAGATACGCAGATCACATCATAGTGATGGATGAAGGAAAAGTCGTCTTAGACGGCAATCCGCATGAAATCCTGTGCTCAGAAGAGGCACGTTTGATCGGGATTGGAATTCCGAAAGCCACACGGCTTTACCAGATGTTGAAGAAAGACGGGCTGAAACTTGGCAACACAATCCCCTTGTCTTCTGAGGAAATGGCAAGTCTGCTGACGGAGGCCTTGAAAGACGGATGATCGTAGTCAAAGATGTCCATTTCACGTATCCGAATGGCATAGAAGCCCTGAAAGGAATCTCACTAGCAGTTCACAACGGCGAATTCGTAGCCATAATGGGACAGAACGGCGCCGGGAAAACCACGCTGGTCAAGCAGTTCAATGGGCTGCTAAAACCAACAAAGGGAACAGTTCTTGTTGACGACATTAACACGACGAAAGTCAGCGTGGCAACACTCGCCAGAAACGTAGGCTTCGTTTTTCAAAACCCAGATCACCAGCTTTTCAGCGAATCAGTTGAAGAAGAAATAGCCTTTGCACTGAGAAACTTTGGATTCAAGGAAACCGTCATCAAGAAACGAGTGACCTGGGCACTAAACCTTCTAGGCTTAACCCAGTACAGGAAAACCTCGCCATTCATGCTCAGCGGCGGCGAAAGAAAACGGGTGGCCCTAGCTTCAGTTCTGGCGTGGAACCCGCGAATACTGATTTTGGACGAGCCGACAATAGGGCAGGACTACCAGCAAAAAGAGAAGCTTCGCCAATTCATTTTGCAGATGAGAACCCAGAGGAAAACGGTGATCATCGTCACGCACGACGTCGAATTTGTGGCCGAATGCAACCCAAGAGTTTTGCTGATGCGAGACGGACAGATCATTGCAGACGGTGAAGCAACAAAGACTCTGACGGACACGGATGTTGTGACTAAAGCATCTATCGTGCCGCCGCAAATAGCCCAAATCTTCCTATGCTTGCCTAACATGGAGTTGCCCAAGAACGTCATTGATGTCTACGAAGCAAGGGAAATATTGCTCAAAACTTTGGAGAGAAAGACCAAATGAGCGTTTTCAGCGGACTCAAATTCAGAAAAGTCTCTTCTCCCATTCATAATCTAGACCCGAGAATGAAGTTTGTCTACGTCTGTGCAATCTTTGCAGCGGCAATACTTTTCTCTGAACTATTGCCGTTGGTGATACTTTTCCTCATACAAATCCCTTTTGTTCTCTTGGCAAGCGTTGAACGTGAATGGCTTCGTTCAATGCGAGGAGCCGCTTTTCTTGCCACGATTATCTTCTTGACAAACATAGGGGCAGCATTCTTCAGAGACGGCTACGTGTTCACTGCACCAAGCGTGGAGGGCGCCGTTGCCATGACTCTGCGGTTCATGGTGCTTGTCGAGTCCTTCTCTGTCTTCTTCTTGACCACTTCGCCCGATCACCTCGGGTTGGCTCTGGAACAGACGCGTGTTCCCTATGAATTTGTGTTTGCCTTCACGACTGCGGTGCGTTTTGTTCCAGTGTTGGCTGAAGAAGCGCAGACGATCATGGATGCACAGAAGGCGAGAGGTCTTGAGCTCGAGCGCGGGAACTTCCTGAAAAGAATCAGAAACTACATTCCGATTCTCATACCGTTAATCATAGGTGCTATCCGCAGGAGTCTCGAGTTGGCTGAGGCGATGGAATCGCGTGCTTGGGGTGCCACGAAGAAACGCACAAATCTCTACGTTCTTAAGATGCACAGAGGAGACGTTGTGCTGATAGCCATAACCTTTGGAATTCTGGCAACCGCAGTCTACGCCCGCCTGTTCGTCAGAATCCCACCTGTAAACGAACTATTGAGAAATCTGCCTTAAACCGCAAGCCTTTTAATATTGCCAGTTGTGTAACTCGTCTCTCGGGAGATTGGAACGCTTGAAATGGTTGAAAGCGGCGGCAGATGAGATTATTGAATGCATCAAGCTTTCCATTGAAGAGCTCAACCTGAACGAGGTCGAGAAACTCATAGAGCTTCTGCTCAAGGCAAAAGACGAGAAGATTTTCACGGTAGGCATGGGAAGAAGCGGATTCGTCGCCAGATCCTTCGCCTTGCGCCTAATGAATCTCGGATTCAACGTATATTTTCTGGGTGAAACTATAACGCCAGCCGCGGAGAAAGGTGACTTGCTGATAGTCATTTCGGGCACAGGTACAACAAAAATGGTGTTGACCGCAAGCTCAGCCGCCAAAGAAATCGGCGCCAAAGTCATTGCTATCACGTCTTTTCCAGAATCTTCCTTAGGTCAGCTGGCCGACCTTGTCGTAACCGTTAAAGGAAGGACGAAGGCAGGGTTGCCGAGAGAAGAAGACTACTTAGCTAGGCAGATCATTGGTGAACGCGAACCACTGACTCCGCTTGGAAGCATCTTCGAGAACAACTGCATGGTGTTCTTAGACAGCTTGATCGTGGAGCTGATGCATCGGTTGGGACGAACCGAAGCCGATTTGAAACGCAGACACGCGACGCTTGAATGAGACAGCCTATAGTTCAACGCTCTTTTTAGCGTAATCCTCTCGTAGTCTCTCCGCTAGCTTGCTGTCCTCAAGAACGAGCGCTCCCCGGTATCCGCAGTCTCGGCACTCCCAAATTGACCATAATTGCGGCAGGCCAGAAGCCCAAAAAATGTTGATTGATCCACATTTTGGGCAGAACTTCACTCCTTTCCTTGGAGCTCCCTGCCTTGGTTCGGATGGTTCTCCGCCGTCAAAAGCCCGCGAACCGCCCGACTTTCCCTTCTTGGGTTTCTTGAGAAGCCGTTTCTTTGGCAGTTTGGGTTTTCGAATGCGCTGAGCATCCGTCGTGCTCAATCTGTATCTCCATAGAGTACAGCGCTGTTTGTGCTATTTAAGCTGGTTAGTGTTAATCATGCTAAAGATTGTCTGTGCACACACCTTATTAAGACTCACGACACACTATATCTCCTGAAAAAGCACTATACACTCTGAACAAAGGAGGATAACATCAACGGTAAAGAAGCAGAAGCCAGAAACTTCCAAAGCTCTAGAACAAACAGAAATACCTCTCATCATAAAGGAAGAAGGCAGAAAACCAACCGCCTTCAGAGAAGCCTACCCCATACAGGAGCCCTATGTTTACGCCGCCATAGTCAAAGACCCAGAAACGCAGAAAATACTCTATGAGATCATAGAACCCACACTTAACGAGGAAGAAAAGAAAAGATTGCAAGAAATCAAGATCTTCTTGATGGAAGAAGTGGACGTCAACCTGAAGGACATAGAAACCAGAGAGAAAGCAGAAAACTACCTGAAAGACAAGACCAAGGCAATAATCAAGAAGTACCACATAAAAGTGCCGCCTGAAGCAGTTGACAAACTGATCTATTATGTTGTGAGAGACTTCATAGGCTTCGGGAGAATCGACCCCTTGATGAGGGACCACCTGATTGAAGACATATCCGCAGACGGAGTAAACATCCCGATTTACGTTTGGCACAGATTGTACGAGTCGCTGCCTACGAACATCATATTCAAGGATGAAACAGAACTCAATTCCTTCATAATTCGCCTAGCCTATCTGGCGGGAAAGAACATTTCGATTGCATCGCCGATCCTGGATGCATCGCTTCCAGAAGGCAGCCGAATACAGTTGACCTACGGAAATGAGGTGACAAGAAGAGGTTCAACGTTCACCATCAGACGTTTCAAAGTTGACCCGTTAACCATTTCCGATCTGATCGCTTTCAAAACGATTTCATCTGAAATGGCCGCGTATCTGTGGTACATCATAGAAAACAGAGCCTCAGTCATAGTGGCAGGCGGTGTAGCGTCTGGAAAAACAACCATGCTGAACTGCCTTTCAATGTTCATAAAACCCGAGATGAAAATAGTAAGCGTAGAAGACACGCAGGAGCTCAACCTGCCACATGAAAACTGGATTCCCTCTGTTGTGAGACTAGGTTTTGGACACGAAGACAAGAAAGGCGGCTCAATAACCTTGTTCGACCTGCTGAAAGCAGCGGTCAGACAAAGACCGGACTACATCATCGTAGGCGAGGTCCGAGGCGAGGAAGCATACACGCTGTTCCAAGCCATGGCAACTGGCCATCTTGGAATGAGCACGATACATGCAGAGTCGGTTGAGGCAGTCATAAACCGTCTGGAATCCGAGCCTATGAACATTCCTCCTTCGCTCGTAGCCACGGCAGACGTAATAATGGTCATGACCAGAGCCGAAATCGAAGGAAGACCAGCGAGAAAGGCAAGCACAACCGCAGAAGTCACCGGGCTTGACGAAAAGAAAAGAGATGTTTTTACTCAAGAGGTTTTTTGCTGGAACCCGAAAGAAGACAATTTTGCTTTTTCGGGTCACAGCGCCATTCTGGAGAGGCAGATGAAGAAGATGGACATCAGCGAACAGGATGTCAGAAGCGAAGTGCACCATAGGAAAACAGTGCTCGAATGGATGGCACAAAAGGGCATCAGACGGCACACAGATGTCGCAAACGTGATACGCGAGTATTATGCCAACCCGAACCGAGTTTTCCAAAAGGCCAGAGTGGGGCTAAAATGAAAAGCAACTGGGTGCTTAAGAGAATCAGAAACTTTCACAATCGTGTCAAAGCAATGCCCAGAATGCTCTCCACGAAGGTTTCAACCCTCGGAGCAAAGGCACCGAAAGAAAGGTCAAAGTTCACATTTGAGAATCCACAATCCATGGCTTATCAGCTTATGGGAGAAAGGACAGCGAGTATCCTGCCACTGTTTCAGGACCTGGACTTGAAGTTGCAGAGGTCTGGGCTGAAAGTGAACTTCAAAGCATATGTTAGCCTAACAGTTTTCGCCACGATCCTAATATCATCTGGCGTGTTGGCATGTGTTCCGTTGCTACTATTCCTTGCCTTCGGGATTCCTCTTCTACCAGCATTGATGTTCGGCGTTGGCGGAAGTCTTTTCGCGCTTGCATTTTCAGTCATCGGATTCTATTTCTACCCGATCTACCGTGCGGACACGCTTAGAAGAGCATTGGAAGACGAATTGCCCTTCACAACTGGGTACATGTCAATTCTCACAAGCGCCGGGGTTTCTCCTGAAAAAGTCTTCTACTCGCTTTCAGAGCTCAGCGTGCCACTAGCTGTGTCTTCCGAAGCCAAGGACATAGTCAGAGACGTGAACCTGTTTGGCTCAGACATCATCTCAGCGCTGGAGGAGGCGTCAAAGCGCACGCCCTCAGAAAGGTTCAGGGAAATGCTCGAAGGATTCATCTCAACAATACATTCAGGCGGCAACTCAACCGCCTATCTGCGCGAAAAATCGAAGCAATACATGAAACTGAAGAGGATAAGCCTGCACAAGTTTTCAGACACGCTGTCCATGTTGTCCGAATTCTACGTCAGCATACTCTTGACAGGTCCATTGCTCCTCGTCATAATGCTCGCCGTCATGGCAATGCTCGGCGGCGGCAGCCTAGGCATCCTGAGCCCTGACCTTCTGCTCGGATTGCTTACTTACATCGGCCTGCCAGTCGGCGCAATAGTGTTCCTGATAATTCTGGACGCTGCTTCACCCAAGTGGTAATAGGATGCCGAAAGTAGAAAAGAACGTGAAGAAAATCGCGTGGGTTGCGTCGGTTTCGTTAGCAGTGGCCATGATCTTGTTTGCTTACGGCATTTTCAGAGGAAACAGAACATTCGACGAGTTTGTCTTTTTCGCCATCATAGTCGCTGTTTCTCCTCCAGCAATCTTGAATTACGTTGACTACAGGTGGAGAAAAGCCATAGATGAACACTTGCCAGACCTTTTCAGAAGCATCGTTCAGGCTCAAGAGACAGGTATGACTTTGCCTCAGGCTTTAGAGGAAGCTTCAAAGAGAGACTACGGCCCGCTCACGGCCGAATTGAAGAAGATGACTGCGCAGATTTCGTGGGGAATGAGCTTTGAAGAGGCTCTCTTGGCTTTGGGAAGACGGGTTAACACGGTGCTCATGCAGAGAACTGTTCCGATGATTATTGAGGCAAGCCGTTCTGGCGGGCGTGTGGAAAAAGTCTTTGACCCCATGGGCAAGTTCATACAGACCACGCTTCTGCTCAACAAAGAACGCGGTACCCAGACAAGACCGTACATTGCGATAATCTACGTAGCCTTTTTCGTGTTCCTGTTCACCATCATACTACTCTTCAAGTCCTTCTTTGTGAGCATAGAAGGCTTACCGATGCTGGGAACAGCTGTAATGTCACCAGAGCAAGTGTCCCGCATATTCTTCCACATGACAGCCATTCAAGCCTTTTTCGGCGGACTTGTCTCTGGAAAAATGGGTGAAGGAACAATAAACGCAGGGCTAAAGCACAGTCTGATCTTGATGCTTTGCGGCTACGTGGCGCTGAAACTGTTCTTGTGAGGTG
>JALHSY010000215.1 GCA_022865455.1 Candidatus Bathyarchaeota archaeon | reverse complement strand
TGCATGTATCCTCTGAAAAGTCCTTCCTCGCTGATGCCCACGCAGAGTGTCATGAAGGGTAGTGTCGACAGGAAAGGCGTAGGGTTGTAAGACTGGACAAGTAGCTGATTAGTGAAAGCATAGGCCAATGCACAAAAGATGGCCTGCGCCACTGCGTAGAAAAGCGCGAAGAACGACAATCCATAGAACAGTGACTTCCCAAATCCTCTGGTCGTAAAGCCAAAGGCGGAAGCATCAGTTTTCTCGATGACTATTATCACTAGGATTGTGAGCAAAATCACTGGAGTCTTTTCAAGGGGTATCCCATACAAGAGCACGGATGGAACGCGGACGGATAGGGCCAAGACGAATAGCGCCAAAATCCACATGAGCATGACCCCTTTGTCATTCTTCACTGTTTCCTTCGAAAGCTCTGCCTTCCTGCTGTAGCTTCTGTGCCATGCGTAAATTGGAATCAGCAAGAGTAAGGAGACAAGTATTGGAACAGAGTTCACGAACTCGTCTTGGGCTAGAAACAGATATCCGCATAGGAGGACCACAAACGAGGTGGCGAAATATGCCGTTACAACTCCCAAAATGGTTTTCAGCGCCAAGGAAGTTCAAGTCCTCTCAGAGCATAACCTGCATTAAGTGGATGCACAATTAAACTTTGCACTTCTGACGAGATGGAAAACTGTTTTAAAACGAAAGCCTTCAGTAGTTTAGAGGCTGAAGAGATGGGTCGAAAGAAGAGATTCGAATTTCTTGAGCACACGGCAGACGCTTACGTTGCTGCATATGGGAAAGATTTGGCTGAGGCTTTTGAAAGTGCGGCTGTTGCAATGTTTGACGTCATGACGAACGTGGCAAAAGTCAATCCTGCAGTGGAAGATCGTGTGGAGGTTGCTGCAGAAGATGAATACGCTCTGCTCTACAGCTGGCTTGAGGCGTTGCTCGTGAAATCAGAGGTCAACAGGATGCTTTTTTCCAAGTTCAAGATCCTAGGATTGGACAAGACCTCGGAGGGTTTTAGGCTTCAGGCTAGAATCTGGGGAGAAAAATTTGATCCCTCGAAGCATCTGCAGAAAGTCGGCGTGAAGGCTGTTACTTATCATCGTATGGAAATAGTCAAGGACCCGGATAGAGTCACGTTGAAATTCATTCTTGACATATAAGTGATTGCCTTATCTGTTCACCGAATCAGGAATGTTATTTCTTTCACGAGGGTTTCTGGGGTCAGAGCCCTTCCTCTTCGTTTGTTCAGTTTGACGAAGCCGAATCGCTTCAGCACTTCTAGGTCTTGGTAGACGTTTTTCACGTTTCTCTTCACTTTTTGCGCCAAGTCGTTTATTGACTCAACCCTCAGAACGGCAAGCCGATACAGAAGTTCCAGTCTTTTCGCTGTCAGCATGGCCGTTTGTTCTGGCCTAAAGTCCCTCGTCTCCTCAGCGGTGTAATCGAGTTCGCCGTCTTCAATGTATCCTTTGTAGCTGTCCACAAGCTCATCCCATTCAAAATCGGCCTTCACGAATTTGGGGTCGAGTTTTTGCTTGAGGAGAAGCTCCTCGAACTTTTCAGAGTTCATGCCGAACTCTTTTTCCAGCGACTTGATTCTTTCTTCCACTTCTTCTAACGTCGATTCCCGGATGGTTCTGAGTCGTATGGCGTTCACAGATAAGGCTGTGCCGTGATTCGCTTAAAACGTTCGTGATGAAAACGCTTAAAGCAGTTAGTTACCACTCTGATTCCAACCAACATCTGCGGCGGGTTGTAGAAACGTCTGTAGCAAAGCTTGAGGAGCACATCTATCTGATCGATGCTGAGACTGCGCGGATCAAGAACTTCATCGCAAGCTACGTTTTGAAAGGTGAGCGAGTGGCAATGGTTGAAACGGGCCCAACGTCTTCTGTGCCTAACCTGCTTGCAGGCTTGAAACAGTTGAACGTGAAGCCTGAAGATGTCGTCTACATTGCGGTTTCCCACATCCACCTTGATCACGCCGGAGGAGTCGGAACCTTGTTGAAGCATCTGCCCAACGCCAAGGTCATAGTTCACCCCAGAGGCGCGGCTCATCTGGCTCACCCTGAGAAGCTTTGGGAACAGTCAAAGATGGTTCTCGGAAGCATAACTGAACTGTACGGTGAACCTGAGCCTGTTCCCGAAGACAGGATTCTGGCAGCGGCTGACGGAGCGGTTTTCGACGTTGGAGAAGGGGTAAGCTTG
>JALHSY010000037.1 GCA_022865455.1 Candidatus Bathyarchaeota archaeon | reverse complement strand
CTTGGCGCTTGCCAGTTTCCCAGACACGTTCATCGAAGCTGCAGAATACCTCAAACCCAACCTTATTGCAGAATATGCCAATGCCCTGTCTGACAAGTTCAACACGTTCTACAACGCTTTTCCAGTGATAAAGGCAGAGCCGAAAGAGCTGAGCGACGCAAGACTTGCGCTGACAGACTCTGTGCGCATAGTGCTCAGGAACGCGCTGAACCTGATTGGGATAGTAGCGCCAGAGAAAATGTGAAAAGCATTCGTACGCTTTCGCTTCTGAATAAGAAAATCTCTTATACCGCACTATTAATCTAACACGCGAGGGTTTGGGTGGATGGCTGGCTCTTACTTTAAGAAGAAAGTTGAAGCTATTGAGGTTAGGGAGAAAAGTGTTTCCAAGCTTCTAACCGAGATGGGCAGAACTGCTTATCAGGGAAGGAAGCTTGGCGAGGCGGTTGACGTTTGGGAGGCCATGCTCAAGGAGAAGGACCTGACAATCATAATGGGTTTTGCTGGGTCAATGAGCACGGCTGGACAGTGGAAGATGGTTAACTGGCTGATAAAAAACCGCTACATTGACGTTCTTGTTTCCACAGGAGCAAACGTCTCCGAAGACATTGTTGATGCGATGGGGCTAGGTTATTGGCAGGGTTCGCATCAGGTAGACGACCAGCAGCTTCTGAAGGACGATGTGAACAGGTACTATGACGTTTACGGGAAGGAAACGGATTACAGGGAGATGGAACTGCTCTTAACCGACTTCTTGATGACTGTGAAGAAGGACTACCCGTACACTTCTGCGGAGCTCCTGTACCTGTTGGGCAACTACTTGAACAAGAAAGGCGTGAAAAGCATAGTCGCGGCAGCTGCAGCAAAGAAGGTTCCGGTCTTTTGTCCTGCAATAGCCGACAGTGCCTACGGCGAGACGTTCCTGATGGCAAAGAATCAGGGGCATCCGATTGTGTTGGACAGCGTGAAGGAATTTGACCAGTTCGTCAGCATCGGCGAGAAGACAAAAGAAGTCGGCGTGGTCTACATCGGCGGCGGAGTGCCGAAAGACTTTACACAGCTTCTGGCCATATCAGTCTCGCCTAAAACGATGGACGAAGGAGTTCCAGGAAGGAAAGGCCACCTGCGCAAGGGCATAAAAGAGTATTACTATCCTCATCGCTACGCAATTCAGATAACGACGGATTCACCTCAGTGGGGAGGCCTGTCAGGCTGCACTTTGGAAGAGGCGATAAGCTGGGGCAAGATTGACATTGAAGGAAAGAGGGCAGTATGCTATTGCGATGCCACGATTGCTTTGCCGTTGATAACGCATGCGCTAAACGAAAGGGTGAAGTTTAAGCGGAAGGCCCCTGACCTTTCTTGGCTTTTCAAATCAGTTTCCTAAGCCTTTCCAATTCTGTCTAGTAGAGAACTTGCCATTATCGGTAGGATGAGTGAAGCGTCGCCTTCGATCATGATGCGTTTCGCCTTTTCGCTTATTTTTCCCCATGACACTGCTTCTGTTGGCCTTGCTCCTGAAAGGCTTCCGTCCCACTCGTCTGCGGTGCTTATGTACACGGCGTAGTCGAGGCCGTCTCTGAACTGGTTCCACCAGAGCGTGTGATGCTTCGAAATGCCTCCTCCAACCAGCAGTGCGCCCGTCTTTTTCGCCGTGTAAACGATGTCGTTGAGTTGCCCTGAATCTTTCAGCAGGTTAAGTCTGAAGTCGTGGTCCTGCGAGAAGAGCCATGTTTGATAGCCTACTGCGCCGTCTGTGATGCCGGGCACGAAGACTGGTATGTTGTTTCTGGCAGCCCAGTAGAGGATTGAGCTTTCGTTGCACGTTCGCAATCCTATTTCCCTGCAGAATTGGCTGGATGAAACTTCCTTGACGCCTTCCTTCCACAAATTATCAAGCAGCGTCTGTATTTTCTTTTCTATTATTATGCCGTAACTGTCGTTCGGAACCAAGACATTTCCAAGACGGTTTATCCCTTCTTCACGAAGCTTTGCATCATTCATCACGAATGAACCCTTGAAATATTGTTTCCAGCTTCTGGCAACGTCATGGTCAAGCGTCCCGCAAGTAGTGACTACAACGTCCACGAGCTTACGTTTCACAAGCTCTTTGAACACGCCTCGCGTTCCAGTAGCAACAAGGTTTCCAGTGAAGGAAAGAAACTTTACACATCCGCGTTCTCTGACCATGCTCTCTAGGATGTTTACACCCACTGCCAGTTTTCCAGCCGTGAACCCCCAGCCCCTCTCCATTTGCAGGACAAGCTCGTCAACCGACATGCTCTT
>JALHSY010000214.1 GCA_022865455.1 Candidatus Bathyarchaeota archaeon | reverse complement strand
GTAAACGAAACCCTCATACAAAGTTATGCTGGTGCGGACAGGGAAGTGAACCATGCAAACGTTACTTACGCCTTAATGCTCAACGCAACACAGTACGGCACCATGAACATGAGCTTCTACTGGGACAAGAAGACCGGTTTCCTGTGCGAATATGACTTTCGCTCCGAGCAATCATACCTGCAGAATTCCACGTACTATTACCTGAACATGTCCTTGTCAGAGAAGATGACAGCAACTAACATGTGGCCTGCAGTCTTCACCGTCGGCGATGGATACGCTTTCAACGTAACCATGGCAACCAATTCCTCAATATCTGACTTCAGCTTCAACGAATCACAAATGCAAATCAGCTTCCACGTGACTGGACCTGCTGGCAAGCCGGGGTACTGCAATGTCACATTTCCTAAAGGTCTGCTTTGGGGCGATTTCACACTGTACAAAGACACTGTTCGACTGACTGAAGGCGTCGACTACATCAAAACATACAATAGCACTCACTATGCCTTCTACGTCACCTACACCTACTGTATTCACAACATAGAAATCGAAGGAACAGGAGTGGTTCCGGAGTTTGCATCATTCATAGCTATGCCTCTGTTCCTGATGGCAACGCTGGTCGCGGTTGCAGTTCACAAGAGAAGACGTTCAGAATAAAGAGAGAAGAAAACCCGCACTATGTCTTTGCTACTTTCTGTCTTTCTTCTTCCTGCAACACTCTTCTGAGCACCTTGCCCACCAGAGTCATAGGTAGCTCGGTTCGGAACTCGACTTCTCTGACTGCCTTGTACGGTGCCACTTTGCTGTTCACAAACCGCTTGATCTCTTCTTCCGTAGCGGCTTTTCCCTCTTTCAACACCACGAAAGCCTTCGGTATCTCGCTTGCCACTGGGTCTGGCTTGCCAACGACTGCACACAGCTTAACGGCAGGGTGCTCATAAATCACGTCTTCAATCTCTCTCGGATAGACGCTGTAGCCTTTGTACTTGATCAAGTCCTTCTTCCTGTCAGTGATGTAGAAGTACCCATCCACATCCATCTTTGCAACGTCGCCAGTGTAGAGCCACCCGTTTCGCAGAACAGAGGCTGACTCTTCAGCCATCCTCCAATAACCCTTCATGACCTGTGGACCTTTAACCACAAGTTCCCCATCCTCATTCAGGCCCAGCTCCTTCTCGCCGGTTTCAATGTCCATAATCCTTGCATCAGTGTCCGGCCAAGGCAAGCCGATAGAGCCCACGTTCACCGTTTTCATCGACTTGTCCAATGGGTTGCAGTGCGTAACAGGAGAGGATTCTGTCAGCCCGTAACCTTCAACTAGAACTCCTCCTGTCACTTCCATCCACTTCTTCTGAACCTCAGGCGGAAGCGGAGCTGAACCTGAAATGCAGAAGCGAATCGACTTCAAATCGTACTTCTTCAAGTCTGGATGCGCAAGCAGCATCGCATACATCGTTGGCGCCCCGCAGAAGACGGTCACTCTGTGTTTCTGGATGGCTTGAAAAGTGCTCACCGCGTCAAACCGTGGCAACATCACCATTTTTCCAGCTAGGAAAATCGGCGCGTTCATTCCCGTGGTCATGCCGTAAATGTGGAACAATGGCAGCACTGTCAGGAAGGTTTCGCCGCCCTTCGTGCCTCTGAGCCAAGCGTCACAAGCGACAGCGTTCGAAACAAGGTTCATGTGCGTCAGCATGGCTCCCTTCGAGATTCCCGTGGTTCCGCCCGTGTACTGCAGAGCCACTAGGTCTTCCTTCGGGTTGATG
>JALHSY010000213.1 GCA_022865455.1 Candidatus Bathyarchaeota archaeon | reverse complement strand
CTTATCAATTGCCTAACATCAAACGTAAATGTGGTCACGTTTTCAGTCGGAATTTTGCAGTTCATATCCCCATGCCAGAGGCCATCCTGATAAAGCATATTCAAGTAAGGCATTTTCCCATCGTAATAGTAGGTCAAGTTCTTCAGACTTTGGACTACAACTTCGAAGGAGCCACTGTTCAATTCTCCTTGGACATTTTCAGAAATCACCTGTTGTGTCGAAAGGTAGCTACGTTGAGAAGCTTCTGACTGGGACAAAAGATACGAATATCCTCCCTCCTCGGATCTTGGCTGGCTGAAATAAGCAACGCAAGCCAAAAGAATGATTGCCATTACAGCAGCGGACGCAACTTCTATCTTGATCTTTTTGCCTAATTTTGACCATCTCATGCGACTCACCTGAAAAATTACAATGTTGTTGCGGTTCTATAATCCTATGTTTTAGTACAGCAACGTTCAGAAAATAGAACAGAAACAAGCGCGCTGAACTGGTCGCAGAATATCGCCAGAGTGCGCGCGCTGCGCGCGCTATGCCGGGCAAAACTTCGAAGCCATCCCAACGGAATACCTAGGTTCAGGCAAAGGGCGAACAGGCAAAGTCGGAGAAGCACAATCATACCTTTTCGACGCAGACGGCTTCGCCAAACTCGCCACGAAATGGATAGAAAACAAATATAGGCACACGCTGACAAAAAACTAAACTTGCTATGCTAAATCCTCTTTCAACTCCGCGAATCTTATATGAACACACGCTTCTCTTGTGCATCTTTAAGGTGGGACTATGGCCAAAGAGAGAGAATTGACAAGCAACACAATAACACAGGCTCTGACCGAGACGCTGAAACCGCTCAATTACGTTCACGCCTTCTACGAAGCCGGCGCAATAGCCTTCGACCGAATCGACGAATGGTCAGACGTCGACCTCTACCTGGTCGTGGACGACGACAGAGTCAACCAAGCCTTCCAAGACGTAGAAAAAACTCTGCAATCCCTGTCTCCCATCAAGCAGAAGTATGACGTGCCGCAAACAGGCTGGCAGGAGTCTTCCAAGCATTCTACAGACTTGAAAAGGCAAGCAAATACCTCATCATCGACCTTGCCATCCTCACAATCAGTTGCCCAGACAAGTTCCTCGAACCAAGAATACATGGCAACGCCGTGTTCCACTTCAACAAATCGGACAAAGTCAAGCTTCCCCTGTTCGACAGAGAGGCCTTTGCAGAAAAACTACAGGCAAGACTGGAAGGACTGCAAGCCAGATTTGACATGTTCAACAACTTCGTCCAGAAAGAAATCAACAGAGGGAACAGCCTCGAAGCCCTAGACCTATACTACGGTCTCACGCTTGCCACTCTGGTCGAAGCCCTGCGAATCAAACACAAGCCCATTCACTACGACTTCAAAATGCGCTACGTACACTACGAGCTTCCACCTGACACGATCAAGAAGCTTGAACGTCTCTACTTCGTCAAGGATCCGAAGGATCTGCAGGAAAAATACCACGAAGCAACCAAATGGTTCCGTGAAACAATCTCGAACATCGACCGTAGAGAGACAGAAAAACTCGTGAGGAAGTAGAACCTTCACTCATGTGCTGTTCTTTTTCATTCAAGCCTCAATCTTAGTTCTGGCTGCTTAGGTTCAGCGAATCCCGCCTTTCTGTAGATACCTTCACCATCTCTAGAAGCATGAAGATGCAAATACGTTATTCCAAGCGATTTCGCCTCATTAACCAACTCCTTCAATAATCGCGTACAAATCCCATTCCCTCTTGCCTCCGGAGTCGTGTACATGTTCAGAATGTATCCTGCTCTTCCAGATTCCAGTCCGCCGTACCTCCCGGGTATTTGCCACACAACCATCCCGCCTGTGCCTACCACTTTTCCATCGTATTCTGCCAGCCAAGCAATGAAACTCTCGGGTGGAATAGCTTCAGAGAAATATTCCTGCAAGGCTTCTCTCAGGACTTGCGTCTCGCTGTCCTCTGGACGATGGTAAAGCTCATTCAGAAATCGTATTCTACAATCAACCAAAACCTCCACATCACTGACGTTAGCTCTGCGGTACATTATCCTGTCAGCTTCGATCTTCATTCGCAATCTCTCCACTGCAACGCGAAATGCAGTTGGTCGGCAAATACCGTCTTATGTTTTCTTGAAATATATGTGTCCTGTTTGCTGGCGCTAGAACAGAATCTCGTTACTCATTTTGACTCTTCCATTTTCGATCGGCACGCCTTCCTTCTCAACGAGCCTCCTCCTGCTCTCAGCCGCTTTCTTTTCCCCTCCGAAACTGCCGTCAGACTTCACAACCCGATGGCATGGAACAACAGGGTGAAGCGGATTCTTGTGCAATGCATTCGCAACAGCCCGATGAGCACGTGGTTTGCCAATCTTCTCTGCTATTCTCTTGTAGGTGCTGACTTTTCCCAGTGGAATCTTGAAAGTGGCAACGAGAACCTTCTTTTCGAACTCTGTCTTATCCGGCAAGAGACGAACAACATCTTCTTCCTTTCTGATTTTACTCTTATCCATCGATCCTGCCTCTCCTCATACGTTACTATTCTTCGTTCCAGAAAAAAGTTCTCTCCGTCTCTCTTAAGTTTTAGTTTCCTCAACGCTGGACTGGACGAAACAAAAGCGTTTGCGTTACCTAAACTGATTAATACGGCTATTCTCAACCTTTCTACACTAGCGTTGAACCTATGTGTAGAGGGGTCAAAACAGCGTTGCCGAGCAAAACCGTCAAAATAACAGACACCACGTTTCGAGACGCGCATCAGAGCCTCATGGCCACAAGAATGAGCACTGACACCATGCTCAAGATCGCCGACAAAATAGATCAAGTAGGCTTTTTCAGTCTTGAAGCATGGGGAGGAGCCACATTCGACGTGGCCATACGCTACTTGAACGAAGACCCGTGGGAACGAATCCGCCAGCTCAAAAAACACGTCAAAAAAACACCCTTGCAGATGCTTCTGCGCGGACAAAACGTAGTCGGCTACCACAACTACCCAGACGACGTTCTCATAAAGTTCATCGAAAAAGCCTCAGACAACGGCATAGACATCTTCCGCATCTTCGACGCATTGAACGACATCCGCAACATGGAAGTCGCAATCAAAACCGTCAAAAAACAGGGCAAACACGCGCAGGGCACAATCAGCTACACCATCAGCCCAGTGCACACGGTAGAGCACTTCGTCGAATTCGCAAAAAACCTGGCCAGCTTGGACTGTGACAGCATCTGCGTCAAGGACATGGCTGGAATGCTTGCACCTGAACCAGCTTACCAGCTGATAACGGCGTTGAAGAAGGAAGTAGGCCTCCCAGTGCATTTGCATTCTCACAGCACAAGCGGCATGGTCATGATGACGTATCTGCGCTCGTGCGAGGCGGGCGTAGACATCCTCGACACAGCATTCTCGCCACTCGCAGGCGGAACCAGCCAGCCTCCAGTTGAGCCCATCGTGTACGCGCTTAAAGGCACGCCATATGATACGGGATTGGATCTGCAACTGCTCAATGAAATAGCCCAATACTTCCGAGAGCTTCGCGAAAAATACTACGACCAGCTGAAACTAATTGACCCCAAAGCGGAGCGAGTGGACGCCTCAATAATCGTCCATCAAATCCCAGGCGGCATGTTCTCCAACCTGCTCTCACAATTGCGCGAGCAGAAAGCGCTCGACAGGCTGAACGAAGTTTTGGAAGAAGTGCCCAAAGTTCGAAAAGAACTCGGTTATCCGCCGCTCGTGACGCCGACAAGTCAGCTCGTGGGCATCCAAGCTGTGATGAACGTAATCTCAGGCAAACGGTACAGCATCGTGCCAAAGGAAGTCAAGGACTACGTCAAAGGATTGTACGGAAAACCGCCAGCTCCGATTGACCCGAAAATAAAGAAGAAAATCATCGGCGATGAACAACCCATAACTGTGCGTCCAGCCGACTTGCTGGAGCCTGCGCTTGACAAAATCCCAGAAAACGTGAAACCTTACATCGAAAGCGAGGAAGACAAAATCACTTACGCGCTGTTCCCGCAGCCCGCAATAGACTTCTTCAAGAAACGAAAAACAGAGAAAGAAGAAGCCAAAACAGACATCGCACCTGAAAGGCTTGAGGAGCTTGAGGAAGTCGCCGCACTTTCAGTCGCCGTTGCTGCCTATCTGGCAAGCTCAAACGGAGCCAAAGCACTAACTATCACGTCTGCAAGACCAAGGTCAGCTATGTCGCCGTGGGTGCTTGCAGGACGCCAGTCTGCAGCCGAGCGAGGTGCATGAAATGCCAAGCTACGAAACCCAAGTGGACGGCAAACCCCGCCAGATCGAGCTGACCAAAACGGCGCAGAACACCTTTGCAGCCAAAATAGACGGCAAACCCTGCAAGATCACGTTGGAAACTGACAGAATCGATCCTGAACAAGCCTTAACCATAAAGATTGACGAGAAAACCTACAAGGTCAAACTGCCCAAGATCGAGCAGGAGAAGACCATCGCGGTTGAAGTCGAAGAAGCTACTTTCAAGGTGGAAGTCAAAACGCCCAGCCGAAAACAGGTACTCACAAGTTTCGAACCTGCCCCAACCTCACCAGCCAGAAAAGCTGCTACGTCCAAGCAGGCAACTGCAGAAGGAGCGATAACCGCACCTATGACAGGCAAGATAGTCTCAGTCAAAGTGAAGAAGGGCGACACTGTCAAAGCCAATCAGGTTCTGTGTATCATCGAGGCCATGAAAATGGAAAACGAGATCACCGCACTCAGGGCTGGGACAGTTCAAGAAGTAAACATTGAAGATGGCCAGCCAGTGAACGAGGGTGAGACCCTCTTCATAGTTGCCTAGAAAATCGAAGGCGGTTTGTACTCGCCGAACACTTCCCGCAAGGTGCCGCAGACTTCTCCCAGCGTCGCATACTCTTTGATCGCTTCAAGTATGAAAGGCACTAAATTCACATTTTCCTTCTCAGCAGCTTCACGTAACTTACTCAGCGCTTCATTCACCTTCTCCTTGTTTCTTTCTCTCTTGATCCTCTTCAACTGTTTCACCAGTTTCTTCTCAATCGCTGGGTCAATCTGGAGAAGCTTCATTGACACTTTTTCATCGCTCACAAAGTCATTCACACCCACGATGACGCGTTTTTTGGCCTCAACTTCCTTCTGAAAGCGGTAGGCACTCTTGGTAATCTCACGCTGCATGAATCCTTTCTCAATGGCTGCCACTGCTCCGCCAATGCCGTCGATTTGTTCAATGTATTTCTGAGCTCTCTCTTCAATCTCATTCGTCAAATGCTCCACATAGTACGAGCCTGCGAGTGGGTCAACGCTGTCAACGACGCCGCTTTCATAGGCGATTGTCTGCTGCGTCCGCAAAGCAACGGTCACAGCCTGCTCGCTGGGCAAGGCATAAGCCTCGTCAAACGAGTTTGTGTGCAGCGATTGTGTTCCGCCTAGGACGGCTGACAACGCCTGCAAAGCCACGCGCACAATGTTGTTGTACGGCTGCTGGGCCGTCAGTGAAACGCCTGAGGTTTGCGTGTGAAACCGCAGCATCCACGAGTTGGGGTTTTTGGCTCCGAAGCGCTCTCGCATAATCCTGGCCCATAGCCGACGGGCCGCTCTGAATTTGGCGACTTCTTCAAGGAAGTTGCTGTGAGCTGCAAAAAAGAACGATAACCGTCCTGCAAACCTGTCCAAATCCTGGCCTCGGTCAATGGCTGCTTGGACGTAGGCGATGGCGTTTGCAAACGTGAAAGCCACTTCCTGAACCGCCGTGGAACCAGCTTCGCGAATGTGGTAGCCGCTTATGCTGATCGTGTTCCACTGCGGCATGTTTTGGCTACAATACTCGAAGATGTCTGTGACCATACGCATCGACGGCTTCGGCGGAAAAATGTACATGCCTCTGGCCACATACTCCTTCAAAACGTCGTTCTGCACAGTGCCGCCAAGCCGAGACTGTTCGACGCCCTGCTTCCGTCCGACTGCAACGTACATTGCAAGCAATACGTTAGCAGGCGCATTAATCGTCATAGATGTGGTGACCTTGTCAAGCGGAATTCCCTCAAAAAGAACCTCCATGTCTCGCAACGTGCTTGCGTTGACTCCGACCTTGCCGACCTCGCCGAGCGCCAACGGGTGGTCGCAATCATATCCGACTTGTGTTGGAAAGTCGAAAGCCACGCTTAGACCTGTCTGTCCATGTTCTAGCAAGTATTTGAAGCGCTTGTTCGTCTGTTCTGCCGTGCCGAAGCCCGCGTACTGGCGCATCGTCCAAAACCGCGCGCGATACATCGTCGGATAAACACCGCGGGTAAGCGGATACTCGCCTGGAAACCCCAAATCGCGCAGATAGTCAAGTTCTGCAATATCACCGGGTGTGTAGACTTGGCTGACCGGAATGTCTGAGCTTGTGCGGAACTGCCCTCGTTCAGGAAGCTTGTCAAAACTCTTGTTCAAAGTCTCCTTTCCCCATTTCTCCTTCTGTCGGCGAATCTCATCCAGCTTCTTCTCTTCAAACGCCATCAAACTGCACCTTGAAACTAGTCAGTTCGAGAAGCATAAAAGAATTGCCAAAGCAGCCATTCAAAGTGAAACGAATATATAACAAGCTAAACTCTAAGAAGACGTAGAAGTACTGGTGGCTGGTTTGAAGGTTAAAGTCGAGTACCTCGGGCACATCAAAAACATACTTGGCAACAAGAGAGAAGAGGAAATCAACCTCAAAGACGACGCTTCCGTCGGAGACCTGCTTGCGGCGCTCTCAAAAAGGTATGGCGAACCCTTCAAAAAAGCCGTCTACGAAACAGGTGGCGCTGATGTGAAAGCAAACTTCATGGCAACGGTGGACGGCTATCTGCTGAACCAGTTGAATGGGGTCAGAACCAAGCTCAAACAGGGCGACCGCGTGATCCTGATGCCTGTGGTAAGCGGCGGCTAGTACTCTTCCTTCCTGTCTATTAAGCCATCTTTTCTAGCCTTGTACATGGCAATTTTGAATGCGCCTACGCCTACGAGTATGGTTGCGAGCGTCGTGACTGCCAGGTACAGCAGGTCTGTTTGGAACGCGCTGCCTGCTTGATTGAGGAACGCGAATCTTATGGTTCTGAGGAAGTATGTGATTGGCAACGCGTTTGAGATTGCTTGACCCCAAGAGGGAAGTATTTCTGGCAGAAAGACGACTCCCCCGAAAAGGTACAGGATGCCTGAAACGTATTCTGACAGCATAAACTGAACTCTTGAAGTCATGATGTTTATCCCGCACAACAGGAACCCCAGTGCCACGAAACAGATCATCCCAAGAACTAGGCTTAAAGCCAAAACTGGAAAGTTGACACTGAACCAGTTGATTGGGATTTGCTGATGCAGCAAGCCTTGGAAGATTGCGACGCCAAACCCCAGCGTGAGCAGCAGCGAAATCGAAGCGTTCACCACGCCGTTGAGGGCTCTTCCAAGGATGTACCACCATAATGAGCTTGGCGCCAAATAGATGTGTTTCAGCACTTCATAGTGTGAGCGGTCATCGTGAATCAGCATGCCCATTGTCGTCATTATCTGCACAACGTAGATGAAAAAGCTGTTTCCGATGAACATGAACGCGAAATAGTTAGGATTGAACACTCCTGTAGCCCCGCTACCAATTAGGTAAATGAAGCCCACGATGAGCAAGCCTGCAAGTGGTCGAATCAGGTAATAGATGGCGAACACTAGTGGGTCAGCCCAGTTTGTCTCAACTTTCCATCCCACCCAGATGGCCTGTTTAACAGCCTTTAAAATGGTGCTCACTGCCATCTCAGCGTTAGCCTCCCTTCCTTCTTGCCCAGATTCTCCATGTAGTTCAAGGCGACCTTAGACAATGGCAACAAAACGAAAATGAAAACTACCAACACAAGCACATTCAGCCAGACGTCCGCTATCCCCTTGTTCAAAATCACAACCTGCCTTATACCGTCCAATCCGAAGGTTAACGGAATAAAAGATGCTAAGAGCTGAAGAAAGAACGGCAAGCTACTTGTCGGAAAATAGGAGCCAGACAGAAAATAAACTGGTTCCTGAAATAGATTCGCGGTGTGCCAGGCTTCTCTGCCGTACAGCAGAAACAGCGATGCAAACAGCATGCCTAATGCGTACAGCGCCACGATGGTCAGAAAGAACATCAACAGCGCCGTGACAGGTTCGCTCAGCGAAAACGGAACCTGAAAAATCAATATGCCGGCGGCAAGAATCGCCACAGCCCTCAAGGTAGTGTTAACGAATCCGCCTAGAGCCATGCCTAGCAGGATCGCCATTCTAGAAATGGGAGCAACAAGGTAAATCTCTAAATTCCCGGTTTCCTTCTCCCAGTAGAACTGCGCAGACATGTTCCACAACACGTTCACCCAGAAGGCTATCATTGTCCCGCCGATGACAACAAAACCCGTGAACTCAGGAGGTGCATGAAGCATCCTGTACATGAAAACGTAGGCGCTTAGCGTCAAGACTGGAATGAACATCTCAGCAACAAGCCACTCTGGCTCTCGGTTGCCACCTTTGACTCTGACCCACAGTCTCGCGTAGGCCACGCGCAAGTTAAGGACTAGGTTGTCAAGCATTGGCCTTTTCCTCAGCTTGCTCGAATCCTTTTCCAACCAGCCTTATGTAAACGTCCTCAAGAGTCGGTTCAGTCTCGTTTATCGAAAGAACCTTCAACTTTTCTTCGTTCAACTTTGACATGATGTCGGAAAACACTTTTTCATTCTGAGCCATGACCTTCAGGCTAGTAACCCCAGTCTGAATGCTGCGTGTCTCCGAGCAACCCACAACGCCGCGCATTTTCTGTATGAAACTGAAATCGGCTTGGATTGAAGAAACGTCAATTTTCGCTATTGGAGTTGCTTTCAGATTCTCTTTGAGTGCTGTTGGGCTGTCACAAGCCAAGATTTTCCCATTGTTTATTATGGCTACCCTGTCGCACATCTCGTCGGCTTCAGCCATGTAATGAGTCGTCAGAAGAACTGTCCCCTTCTTCTCGCGTTTTGCCCAATCAATCACATAGGTTCGCAGCCTCTTTGCCGTCAGAACATCGAGTCCCAACGTCGGCTCGTCCAGAAACAGCATCTTCGGATCGTTCAACAAGCCTCTGGCGAGGCTCATCCTCTGCTTGAACCCCGTTGACAGCTTCGCCATCCTAGTGGTTGCATACTTCTTAAAGTCCAAGTCAACCGTCAGACGCTTAATCTTCTCCTTGGCAACTGAAGAAGGCAGCCCGTAGAGCTGAGAGAAGAACCACAAGTTCTCGCTAACCGTCAGTATGCCGTATCCCGGCGTTTCACCACCCGACACAAGGTTGATTATGTTCCTCACTTTGTTTGCTTCTTTGACCACGCTGAATCCTCCAACGTAGGCTTCGCCGCTTGTCGGAAGCAGTAGCGTTGTCAAGATTTTTATGATTGTAGTTTTGCCTGCACCATTTGGGCCGAGAAGCCCGAAAATCTCTCCCTCGCGAATTGAAATGGAGACGCCGTCCAGAGCCTTCACTACATCATTCTTCTTCCCGAACGTTCTCACAAGGCCTCTGGTTTCAACGAAATTCTCCAACATTATTCACGAGCTTACAAACAATGCAACATTGCACAATTAAACATTTCCATGCTGACAAATATGGCTAAGAACCAACGGAAACCCTAGCAACACATTTAAGCCATGAAAATCAAATTCAGCCCGAAAGGTGAGAGTCTTGAACCGAATAGTCGCCTTGAAACAGAAAGCCTTCGAAGAAAAAAGCTTCGACGGGTTCCTAGTAACAAACGGAACCAACCTGTTCTATCTCTCCGGCGTGCAGGGCGCTTCCTGTCTCCTTATCCCAAATAAGGGCGAAAACACCATCTACGTTTACGGGGTAAACTACGAACAGGCTAAAGCCGACGGAAAAGGGTTCAGAGTCGAATTGGTCAAACGTGGCGAAAACCTCATGGAGAAAATCGCCGCGCAAGCCAAGACATGTAGCATTAAGAAACTTGCCTTCGACTCGTTGGGCATCGAAAGCTATCGGAATCTTGCGAAAGGGCTGAGAGGCAAGGCAAAGCTGAAAATGCAAGGCAATCTGGTTTCGAAACTTCGAAGCGTGAAAGATGAACATGAGCTTGAACTCATGCGAAAAGCTGGGGAACTAACCAGCCTGGGAATGAAGGTGGCTTACGAGACGATAAGGCCAGGCGTGAAAGAGATTGAGGCTGCCGCTGAAATCGAGTATGCCATGCGCAAGGAAGGGGGCTGGGGCACGGCTTTCGAAACCATTGTGGCTTCGGGCGTTCACTCCGCTTTTCCCCACGGAGGCTGCACCGAACGCGAGATCCGCGCTGGCACGTTGGTGGTGATCGACATAGGCGCTACTTATTACCACTATTGTTCAGACATGACTCGAACGGTTGTGGCTGGAAAGCCCTCAGAAAAACAAAAGAAGCTTTGCGAAATAGTCAGGACAGCTCAGGAAAAAGCCCATGGTGCCATAAAACCCAAGGCAAGAGCCAAAGACATCGACACCGCTGCTCGGAAGATCATAGAAGACGCTGGATACGGTGAATACTTTGTCCATGGCCTAGGTCATGGAGTCGGCTTAGAAGTTCACGAAGCACCGACATTGGGTCAGGCGAGCAAGGAAAAGCTGACGGTTGGAAACGTGGTGACAAACGAGCCGGGAATCTATATCGTTGGCTTTGGAGGCATACGCATAGAAGACACCGTCTTGGTCCGAAAGCGCAACGCCGAGAAACTGACGCAAGGACCATACTCACTGCAAATCGAATAGAAGGAAACCCGCAAAAGAATACGGCTGCGCAATAGCGTCTGAACTCGCCGCAGACGTAGGATAAGAAAAAAAGCTGGGCTGAGCTGGAACGGAAGAATTCGGAAAGCGCAGGAATTGCCACTTGACAGTCAATTTGACCCAGCAAGGGCTTTTTGGATCGATGCAGAAAAACATGAAGAAAAATGGACAAAGTATTGAGCTTAAGGCCTTAGAGCCCTTTATTTTTGAGGTTTAATTCGAAAACGGAGGAAAAATTTAAAAGCAACCTATACATGCATTATGCAGAATGTATGAGGAGAACGGCGCATAATATTTCTCCCTTCTCTCCTTTCTCCCCTCGTAAGTGGTTCGCCGTTCTCCTCATTACAGTCCTAATGCAGTTTGACTGCACTTATAGCTTATGGAACAATCTTCTATCTGCCCACTTTTATGTGAAAAGGCAAAATCTAAGGTAACAAACCTTAAGAAACGAACGCTCGCACCATTTGAATCGCTTGAGTGTGACATGAAATGGCCAAGATACTAATCGTCTACGATTCCAGAACAGGAAACACTGAGAAGATGGCATCTGCAGTAGCCGAGGGCGCCAAACAAGTGAAAGGCGTCAAAGTGGACGTGAAAAAGGTTGAAAAGGCAACGCTTGAGGATCTGCAGGCCGCAGACGGAATCATAATGGGCTCGCCTACGTACTACGGGGGCATGTCGGGCAAACTCAAGGAATTCATTGACAAGTCAGTCAAAATCCATGGACAGCTCGAAGGAAAAGTCGGCGCAGCCTTCGCAAGCTCAGGCGGAACCGCTTCAGGCGCTGAAACCACCCTGCTGTCTATACTGCAGGCTATGCTCGTTCACGGAATGGTCGTTCAGGGGCGATCAGATGACAAGCACTATGGAGCCGCCGCGGTGGGGTCACCACGCGAGAAAGACATTGAAACCTGTAAGGTGCTTGGAAAGAAGGTTGCGAATCTAGTTAAAGTTGGAAAAGCAGAAAGCTTACCCCGGTCATAAGCAGTAATAGGCAAATGGGCCTCGGCTCAAAGTGGGCATCATGGAAGTTTGTGCGTTTGTAGGCAGCCCGAAGAAGAACGGAAGCGTGGATCTGTTCGTCTCTGAAGTGCTGAGCGGTGCGCGCAGTCGGGGAGCGGAGACCCGCAAAATCTATCTCAACGGCTTGCATATCAAGCCATGTCAAAGCTGCGGGGTCGACCCCGCTCCGAAACACTGTCTCTTCAACGATGATATGGAAGAAATCTACGCGATGCTCGAATCCTGCGATGGCATAGTGCTGGGGTCACCTGTTTATTTCGACACTGTTACCGCGCAGACCAAGATTATGATAGATCGCTGCAACTGCTTAATGCCTTACGTGGAGCGGGCTGACGGAACACTGGGATTCGAAAGAAGAATAAAGAAAAGAAAAAGGGGAGTGTTCGTCGCCGTTGCAG
>JALHSY010000212.1 GCA_022865455.1 Candidatus Bathyarchaeota archaeon | reverse complement strand
TTGCTTTTTCCGTGAATTTTGAGAAGGCCCGACCTCTGTAAGCTAGGTCCCAGAGGCCAACCTTCGCTCCTTCAATCTCACTTGGGCAAGGAATCTCGGCAAAGGGGTACTTGACAGCCAATATGTCAGCCTTCAAGTTCAATGCCTTCGCCGCCTTCGCGGCGTTTTTCACCTCTTCAGTTGCCCATTTCTCTCCGTGGTAAAGGTCGCTGCTCAAGGTCAGTTCAACGCTCTTGGCCTCAGCAAATGGAATCAACCATTCCTGAGCATCCTCCGCGCAGGTGGCCCAATAGCAGTTTGAGAGGATTTCAACGCGGAAACCGAGCTCCATGGCTCTTCTTGCTGTTTTCACCATGATTGGGTAATACAGGAAGGGTTCACCTCCCTCTATTGAGACTGTTTCTACAGTTCCTAGCTTCTTTGATTCAGTGAGAATGTTGTTTATCTGTTCCATGGTGAACACACCTTTCGCTTTGGAACTACTCCATACAAAGCAGTGGTCGCATTCCAAGTCACACCTGTATGTGAGAAGAAAATGAACACCCTTCAACATCGGCAACTCATCCTATCAAACAATGTCGCCGTAGCGTAGTTAAACTTTGTACCAAGCCGAAGGAATTGGAGCGCCACTTATCCGCGGCGAAGACTGACAAAATATATAATCATGTTCTGTGCCTTCTTGCTTTCATCAGTGGGTGTCCACGCTTTTGACGTCGCCTAAGTACTGCATCACGTGGAAGACTTTCCTTCTGCCAGTCATCGGACTAGGGGCATTCCTTGTCTACATATATCTTTTCAACGTTAACATTCCGCAAATCATCACAACCGTTGGACAGATCAACTTCAACCTTTACTTGTTAGCCACCATAACCGTTCTGCTTGACACGGCTTTCTTCACTCTCGCATGGCATTCGCTGATCCGATTCCTTTCCGTGAAAATCTCATGGTTCAAAGAGTTCACCTATGTGTGGGTCGGAATATTCATCGACACACTGATTCCTGCAGAATCAGTGAGCGGCGAGATCACAAAGATATACCTGGTGAATAAGGAGCAAAACGGCAGTGCAGGCAAGGCCACGGCTTCCATCGTGGCGCAGCGATTGATTGGAATGGGGATGAGCATCGTGACGCTGTTGGTAGGCGCGATCTTGCTGTTTGCTGAGAACTTGCTTTATGGCGTGATATTTACGCTAATACTGTTCATCGTTGCGATAACTTTCCTTTTCCTCGCCCTTACCCTTCTCTTGTGCGTCAAAGAAAACTGGACCATGCGCATAGTAGACGCAGTGATCAGCTTCGCCGAATGGATAACGAGAGGCCACTGGAAGTTGGATAGCTTCAGAGAGGAGGTCATAGAATCGACGAAAGCTTTCCACGTAGCAATGAAGGAGTACGGCCACGCGCCTAAAACGCTGTTCATCGCGTCCTCTTTCTCAATCACCTCATGGATACTCTCGCTGGTCGTTTTCTACCTGACATTCCTGTCGATAGGGTATTCGCAAATAAGCTGGAGCGCAATATTGATAATTTGCACGATCTTCGCAGCCGCAAAATCCATACCAGTCGGCGTTCCCTTTGAAGTGGGTCTGCCGGAAATAACCCTTTCAAGCTTGCTGATGCTTTTCGGAATACCGTACGAAATAAGCTTCACTGTTACAATCCTTTGGCGGCTTCTAACGTTGTGGCTAAGATTCTTGATCGGCTTTCTAGCACAGCAGTGGATCGGCATAAAATCCATAGTGGCGACCCCAGATGCAGCCGTTGCGCCTAGCACTGGAAAAACCTAAATTCCGCTCTGCTTAATGTTGACATGATGTCCCAAATGCCTATAACGATAGAAGGCGCCTTGACCAAGAACTTGGACAGGTTGTATGAAATTGAGACGGAATGCTTCAAACAAGAGGCTTTTGGAAAGCAGCATATTGCTCATCTCTTGACTGACTATGATTCAATAAGCTTAGTGGCAAGAGCAGACGGCGAAATCGCTGGCTTCATCATAGGCATAATATACGGCCAGGGAAATGCGTTTGTCGGACACATACTCACAGTCGACGTGTCGCCGGCGTATCGCAGGAAAGGAATTGGCTTGCAGCTTATGCAAGAGATTGAAAAGCTGTTTATGGGAAAAGGCGTCAGAACATGCCACCTCGAAGTGCGAGAGCACAACCTTGCCGCGCTGAGGCTTTACGAAAAGTCTGGGTATAGGAAGGTCAACAAGCTTAAGAACTATTACGGAAATGCTAACGGCATATGCCTTAGGAAGGTTCTAGCTTAACCTAAGAAGATTCAGCTTTGTCTTCTCGTCGGGCGCCCTCAAGAGGTTCACGTCTGAGCCTTCGATTATGACGAGCTCCGCTGTGGCCCCTACGTGAGAACCTTTCGCCAAGTGCCCGCCAAAAGCCTCGCACTTCTCGTTGGAAACGACCACGTGAGCGCGTATAACGGTTTCACCTTTTTCATCGACTGCCACATTTCCCGTACATGATGCTATTTCTAATGGCCCTTCCAGCCGAACATAATCATATTTTCCATCTTTGTAATATCCCAAGACCGCATCCTTCAAACTGCCGATTAGAATGAACAGGCCAGCTTTAACGTTGCTTTCTTCCATCCTTTTCTTCACGGCTTCAGCCAAATCCTCGCCTTCAAGGATGCGAGCGAAACAGATTCTTCCAGTTTGACCTTGCAACATTCGTTTCCCTCGAATGCTTCATACTCTACGCCTTTCTCTTCACTTTTGAGCTTGTAAAGGTTGTGAACGTAAACTCTAAAAGCCTCCATGTTCGTAAATATTAATCGTGAAAAGTCCTTGACTGAGAAGAAAGATCGTGAAACTCAGAAGCTGGTCAGAGCCATAGTCATCCTCATACGGAACACTACTTGGCGGTGCGGGAGACTTGAACGCTCGATAGTGAGGAACCTCTACAAGAGAAACGCAAATTTTGGGAAAGCGGCCACACCAGTGAAACAGATGATTAAGGATTTCAAATTGACGGGCAAGAAGAAGAACGAGTTTCTGGATGCAATAAGGCGATTGGAAAGAAGGAATATAGTAAGAATCTCGATGCTGTAACCTAGCGCACTTTTAAGCAAACGTCTCAGGATTTCTTAGTAAGCTGTTTGGCGCTGTCAATCCATCTTCCAGTCATTTTCGGCGAGACATTCAGCTTCGCTGCCAAATCCTTCGGTGAAGCGTTGGCCAAATCCATAAGGTTGTTTATGCCCCCAGCCTTCAGTTGCCCTGCGCGCTTTTCTCCTATGCCTCTTATCTTTGTAACCCTCAGTCTTGGCGGGATGGTTTCTGTCACTGTTGCAGGTTTCGGTTCTATGACTTCGGTGACAGCTGGAACAGCTTGTGGTGCTGAAGGAGCTATCGCCGTTGACGTTTCAACTGCTGTTGTTGCAGCTATAGACTGTGGTTTTGGTCTCTGGGAATGGCCCAGTCCTATGAAGAGGAGCCCGAGAACAGCGGTTGTGACGACCCAGACTTCTCTAAATTCCACTTGATATGCTAGCACTACAGTGGTCAAGACGAAGGATATTACAGCCACTACGTATAAGGTATAATCCGAACGCATATTGTGCTTCTCCCTGATCTCCCTATTCTCTATGGAAGAGTTTAAATAATTTTCTGAAACTTTCAAGTGAAAAAGAGGAAAGATTAGGTGTTTGCACGCAAATCCTTGCTTGCATAAGCCTATTTTCACTTCAACAGTTTGTCTTCTGGCGGTGCCTGCTTTATCAGCCCGTTTTTCATCAACAGTCTCGTAGATTCCCGGGCGTTCTGGATTATTGCAACGGCCTTGTCGTACAGTTCCTTCTTGCTGGGCTTGATCCGTGCCACTCCTTGGTCTATCGATTTCAATGCGCATGCCACGGCTTCTCGCGGGTAGACTTCCCATTCTTCCATTCTGGGCAAAATGTCTTCTTCATGTATCCCGCGTTCTTCGGCGAAGCTTGCCAGCTCTTGGGCAGCGGCTATGCACATGTCATCGGTCACGGTTTTTGCCCGCACATCCAAGACTCCTCGGAATATTGCTGGAAATCCGAGGCTGTTGTTCACTTGGTTTGGAAAGTCGCTTCTGCCTGTTGCCACTATCCGGGCTCCTCCTTCTTTGGCTTCCCAAGGCCAAATCTCAGGTATCGGGTTTGCACAGGCAAAAATTATCGAGTTCTTTGCCATCATTGACACCCATTCTTTCTTTATCGTTCCCGGTCCTGGCTTCGACGCGGCTACAACTGCATCAACGCCCTTGAAAGCCTCGGTTATGTCGCCTCTTCTGTTTTCCGCGTTCGTTTTTTGTGAAAGCTCATATTTCCAAGGGTCGTCCTCTTTCTTTATGTCTTCTCTGCCCGGGTAGATCACGCCTTTGGTGTCTGCCATTATTATGTTGCCTGGTTTCATTCCCCATCTTATCAAAACGTACGCCGTCCGCAGGTTGGCTGCGCCTGCTCCGACCAGAGTAATCAGGCTTTGGTTCGGGTTCTTGCCTACTATCTTGAATGCGTTCATCAAACCTGCGAGAATCACTGTAGCTGTTCCCTGCTGGTCATCGTGCCACACTGGAATTTGGAGGCGTTCTCTTGCTTTCTCAAGCACGTAGAAGCATTTCGGCTTTTCAATATCCTCTAGGTTTATGCCGCCAAATGATGGTTCAATGAGCTCACATGCCCTGACTATTTCGTCTGGGTCCTTGGTTCTCAAACAGATTGGGAATCCGTCTACGCCGCCCAAGTATTTGAACAGCAAGCCTTTTCCTTCCATGACCGGTAGGGCTGCTTCTGGGCCTATGTTGCCTAATCCTAGCACTCTGGTGCCGTCTGTTACGACGGCCACGTTGTTCCATCGGTTTGTCAGTTCAAAGGATTTGTCAGCGTTCGCCTGAATTTCCTTGCACGGCGTGGCGACGCCTGGCGTGTACCAGATTGCGAAGTCTGCTGGGCTTGTTATGGAGCACTTTGGCATCACTTGCAGTTTGCCTTCATAGAACCTGTGAAGCGGAGAGGCCAACTGCGATGGTTTCTTGGCTTTGGCGAGCAATTCGTCAACTGTTGGTTTTCGTTCTTCCTTTTTTGGTTGCGCCATTCTATTTGTCTCCTACTAAACGTGATGTTGATGTTTTGAACGATAGATTTTAAGTGTTGCGGTAGACTACTGAAAAAGACTCCAAGGTTGTTAGCACGTCAATTACACTGTTTCTCGCTTGCGTTGCAAGCAGTTCAAAAGGCATAAATATCGATCGGAGCAATTGCAGACTCTAGAAAGAGTAAGGAAAACAGTCTACATGCTGGCCGCTTACAAGACATCTATAGTTCTGCTGACTGGCTTGTTACTGTTGTACGCTTTTCAGGGCTATTATCCAGAGTTCATGCCCTTCTTCTCTGAAGCTTTCCTACCACTCATAGCAGGCGCAGCCGTCATTTCATCTGGCTTTTCGCTGGAAAAATATTGGCGTCGAGCCAAGGAGCGATTTTCCGTTGTGTGGCTGTTTTTCACGGTAGGACTATTCATGTGGTTCGTCGGAGAAACGATTTGGGCAGGCTACGCGCTTATTTTGAGTGTTGAAATACCATACCCATCTGTCGCAGATGTGTTCCGGTTGAGTGGATATGTTCCATTCTTCGTAGCGCTTTACCTGTACGTCAGGACCTTCGGGTCTGCGTTGTCCCGAAAGACCTTAGCCATTTCTTCAACAATCACCGCTGTGTCAGTTATCCTCGTTTCAGCAGCTCTAATAGCGCCGACTACCCAAGCTGAAACGGAGCTGGTCACCATGATTGTCGACCTTGCTTACCCTGTTTTGGATCTTGTCTTGTTGTCTGTGTCGGCTTTGGGTCTGTTGGTCTTCCTCAAAGGAGACTTGGGGAAATCATGGGCTTTGATAAGTGCAGGTATTCTGCTGAACGTTTTCGGAGATGTGCTTTTCAGCTACACGGTTTCGCGGGGAACCTATTATGCAGGTCATCCAGTCGATTTGCTTTTCGACTTTGCTTACGTTTTCTTTCTGCTTGCCTTCTACGTTCATGTCAAGGAGCTGTGAGGTCAGAAACTAGTTGGCTAGGAAAGGAGATCGGTTGAGACAAGCTTTGATTGAGGCTGTAGACGAAGGCCTGCTCACGCTCGGCGAAAGCGGGAGGGAAGCGGTATACTTTCATCTCAAGAATACCTATTTCTTGAAGAAGGAGGATTTTCCAGACAGGCCACAGGCCTTCGACGAAGCCCTAAGGAAGATATTCGGAGTAGGAGCGGAGGTTATCGAGAGGTCAGTCGTGAAGAAGCTTTATTCCAAGCTCGAAATCGACTTCATTGAGAAGAAGAACTATGGTTTCGCAAACTACATCAGCGATGCAGCAAAAACGGCCAACAAGTAGGACTTAGAGAAGCACGCGCAAACTTTCCACAAGAATTGAAAAGAAGTTATGGTTAAAAGAAAAGGGCTGGAAATCCTTCAGACAGCAAGCCGCATTTAGTATCTTCTTTGTCCATATCCGCCGCCGCGTCTGTCTCTTCCGCCGTAGCTCCTTCCGCCGCCACCGAAGCCTCCTCTGTCTCGTCCTCCGAATGATCGTCTCTCTTGTTCGTACACTTTGTTTGACATGTTGTTTTCAGTGTTTACCTCACCCGCGAGTGCTTGTTCTGAAATCGCCAGTGTTCCGTATCTGCCAATGTTGAGGCGCATGTTGCCTCTGAACAAGTTTATGTAGCCGTTCTTGACGTTTATCGTGTCGCCGTCGTTCACTTTTTCAATGTTGTCATCCCACAGTGTCAGGTATACGCAGCCTGTTTCGTCGCCGACTAAAGCGTCTGACACGCGGTGAGCTGCTCCGTCTCTTCCTGCTGCGATGTTTCTGATTTCGCTTTTTGAAACTACCTTAGCCACCACGTTTACTGCTCTTGAGTCTGGGGTCAATTCGCTTACTTTCACGTCTACTGGCTGTCTATTTCCTGAGAAACCTTCAACTGCCAATCTATTTCAACACCTTATATATTTGACAACACACATAACATTGCAACGACACTTAAGGCTTTTGGTTTCTCGCACAACTCCTGAGTCTCGGCCCTTTTCCTTCAGGCAAATAGGGCAGCTTGCCCGTTCTGAAAGCCACAAGCTTGTGGTCAAACTCAGCTAGATAAGCCAAAATAAACCTCTTTCCTTTATCCGTAAGAGCATAAACTGGAATCGTGGCGCCGAGCTGCAGTACTGCCTTGCTTCCTATTTCGTTTCGAAGTATCTTCGAAGCGCTCGCACAGGCAATGTCAGCCTTACTAATGTGTTGCACAGCCATAGTGGTCACGCAGGTGTTGCAGACCGAGAAAATCAATGCGTTCATGTTGAGACTTGATTCCATCTTTCTGATTTCACTGATGGCCTTCGCCTGGAACCCTGCGACGCTGACTGCAACACACCTCAGCCCCAAATCGAAAGCTCGTTTTACGCCTTCAACTTGGTCAATTCGGCCAGTGGTCTTGTCTAAGACGACTCCGGCCCTGGCCTCGATGTGTTTGATGATTCTCGGAATCGGCGATGTCTTTGCGATGCCTGTCAGGCGAGCACCGATTGATTGGACAAGCTCACCGTCAGTTGCGATGACCGTGCCCGCCCCTTCACAAACAACTATTGCACAATCTATCAGTCGCTTTTCAAGCCAGATGCGCATCATTTCAGAAGCTCCGTATGCGACTATAGGCTCGGCATCAAAAGCGCGGTTCGGACAACAGAACCCAGCGCGGGCAACCTTCATTTCCACGCTTCTTCGCACCGACTCCTTATCGATGTTTTTCGTTCCATACAATGATTCATGCAATGGGCAATACTCAACAGTGGGTTCGGTCAAGACTTCCACGCCGCCTTTTTTCGAGATTCGCACTCTGGCGCCGCAACAGTAAATCTCATGTTCACCCACGGGACATGTTGTCTTGCACGAGTTTTGAGGACGGACCAATCTTGCCACCGACGTCCATTACTGTTCAATCATCGCTATACGTGTCCCTACAGCCGAAGGAGACAAAATGAGTGAGAAGCTGATTTCTATTTTTGGTCTTCCTTGTTTGTCATTTCGTTGATCTGCTGTTCCATCATGTGCCCTCGACAGTAGATCATAGTCTTCTTGACGCCTGCAACCTTCATCGCCGCGTTCTTTATGTCCATAGACAACTTGAACGCGATGGGGCAGAAAGGGCTGGACGGGATGAATTCCACTTTGACCACGCCTGATTCTTCTTCCTTGACGTTGGTAATCATTTGCATCTCAGCGAAAGTCAAGCCTGTCTCAGGATCTACCACCTGACCCACGGCTTCTCGCACCTTATCTTCTAGCTCTGTCAAGTTTCTCACTTCCAACAGTTTTTCATGAATAAGCACGTTTGAATCATATATAAGCTGTTACGTGGGATCACTGCTCTTGCTTTTGCTTTTTCAGGTACATTCGCCAACTCAATGCCATGGTTCTCGGATGAGAAGCCCTGACCTCGTCAAGCCTCGGGATAGACGTGTTTTGCGGTGCCTTAAGGACTGCTTCGGGATTCGTGTACGCCTCTTCACATATGTCCTGCACTGCATCAACGAAACGGTCAAGCTCTTCCTTTTCGAAGGTCTCCGTAGGCTCAATCATCAGAGCTTCTTCGACGATCAGTGGGAAGTAGATGGTTGGTGAATGCAATCCATAGTCGAGCAGTCGCTTGGCAACGTTCAAAGCCGTGACTCCAGTGTCACCTTTCAAAGGTTTGGCGCTGAAGACACACTCGTGTTTTCTCGGTTTTTCACTGTTGTATGGGAGTGCAAGGCCTTTGATTCCTTTGAGTTTCTTCATCAAGTAGTTGGCGTTCAGAACCGATACTTCGGCTACTTCCTTTAACCCTTCGAGTCCTAGGCTCAAGATGTAGGCATACGCCCTCAACAAAACCGCAGTGTTCCCGTAGAAGCTACGAATCTTGCCAATACTCTGTGGTTTGTCATAGTCTAGATGGTAGAGTTTACCGTCGAAGGCCACGCGCGGAACGGGCAGAAACTTCTCCAATTCTTCACAGACGCCGACGGGTCCAGCGCCAGGACCGCCGCCGCCATGCGGAGTGCTGAACGTCTTGTGTATGTTTATGTGAACTATGTCGAAACCCATGTCGCCTGGCCTTGCCTTGCCCAAAAGCGGGTTCAAGTTTGCACCGTCATAGTAGAGCAAGCCGCCAGCTTCATGAACAATCTTGGCCACTTCCTCGATGTTCTTTTCAAAAAGTCCAAGGGTGTTGGGGTTTGTAAGCATGAGTCCCGCCGTGCGTTCAGAAACAGCTGCCTTCAGAGCTTGCAGATCCACGCATCCGTCTTCGTTTGATTGTACCACTACGACGTTGAAACCTGCCATGGCCGCACTTGCTGGGTTGGTTCCATGCGCGGAGTCTGGGACGATCACTTCCTTGCGTTTTTCGCCTTCGCCATTCAATTCATGATGTGTACGTATTAGCAGAGTACCCAGAAATTCGCCGTGGGCTCCAGCAGCAGGCTGCAGACAAACCTCATGCGTTCCGGTCAGCTCCGCAAGCCAGCGCTCAAGCTTGTAGAGAATCTCAAGTATGCCCTGCACCGTGCTCTCATCTTGGCAGGGATGCAGCATGCTGAAACTCTCCAGATTTGCCAGTGACTCGTTTATCTTTGGGTTGTATTTCATTGTGCAGCTTCCGAGCGGATAGAATCCAGAATCAACGCCGTAATTCATCTGCGACAAGCGAGTGAAATGCCTCACAACCTCAACCTCAGAAAGCTCTGGCAGCTTGGGGCAGGTCTTGCGGCGCATTCTGTCTGGTATCAGCGCGTTGATGTCCCCTATAGTCTGCCTGACTTGCTCTTCCGCCTTGGGCAAAAGGTGGCCCCTGCGCCCTTTTCGTCCCTTTGAAAGTATGACTGGCTCGTTCCAGCTTGCCTGCTTGAACATCTTCTCACCTTCCACCCAGAATGCCCTCCAAGGCAGCTGCCAGACTCTCAATCTCGTCTCTCGAATGCATCTCCGTCACGCAATACAGCGCAGTTTGGCCAAGTTCGGAAAACTCGCTTGAAACATCCTTTCCTCCGTGGATTCGCCGTCCCAAGAGCTTCTGATTAACGTCTTTGACGCTCAAACCTGTCTCGTCAAGGTTGACCGTGAACTCCTTGAAATGGGCCGACTTGAAGACAGGAGCCTTGACTCCACCTATTTTCGAGAGTAGGTGCACCGCATAGTTGGCGTTGTACATCACAGTTTCTCCAAGCTCTCTGAGGCCTTCAGGTCCAAGCAGAGCCATGTACACGGCTGAGACTACACTACACAGTGCCTCGTTGGAGCAGATGTTAGACGTTGCCTTTTCACGCCTTATATGCTGCTCACGGGTCTGCAGAGTCATACAGAAACCATTTTTCGTCCCGTCTTGGGTTGTGGTCATGCCAATTATGCGCCCAGGCATCTGCCTAACAAGGGCCATATCTTCGCGGCAGGTGAATATTCCCAAGAGTGGCCCGCCGAAATTCATGGGGTTCCCTAACGGCTGTGCCTCTCCGATAACGATGTCAGCCTCATAGTCACCTGGCGGCCTCAAGATTCCAAGTGATGTTGGATCCACTCCAACGATGAAAAGAGCGTCGTTCGCATGCGTTTCTTTGCTGATTTCATCAACCTGTGTTTCAATGAAGCCAAGATAGGAAGGGTTTTCGATGTAGACTGCCGCTGTTTTGTCTGAGATGTCGTTTCTCAGATCCTCTAGGTTAATGTGTCCCTTTTCTGCATCAAATTCGACCTGCCTAACCGATATTCCAGCCGGTTCCGCGTAAACCTTCAGCGCTGCAGCTCTTTCTGGACTGATTATTTTGGGGATTAAGATTTCATGTCGTCCTTTCACCCTCGCTGCCATGCGGGCGGCTTCGCCTAGGGCTGACGCCCAATCGTACATGGAGCAGTTGGCGACGCCCATGCCGGTTATTTCGCAAATCATGCTCTGATATTCAAAAAGAGCCTGAAGCATGCCTTGCGATGTCTCAGGCTGGTATGGTGTGTAAGAAGTGAGAAATTCGCTGCGTTGAGCGATTTCTTTGACAACCGCTGGCACGTAGTGTGGCCAGCAACCGGCGCCCAAAAACACGGGCATATCATTACATGTTTCACTTCTAGAAAGCAACGCCTCTACGTGTTTCTTCACTTCAAACTCGGACAGGCCCTTCTCGGGCACGTTCAGTTTTCTCTTCAAGCGGAACTTTTCTGGAATGTCCGAAAAAAGCTCTTCAATGCTCCTTATGCCTATTTCTCGCATCATTTCCTGCTTGATTTCCTGCAACGAGTTGGGAATGTATGGGTGATTGCCCTTGTCCAACATGGTCACCGTTGAGAATTAACACTAAGTCGGCCATGGCTTCTTTAAGCTTTTTCAAATTGCAATGGGGTTTAGTTTGAAGTGAGAGCCTCTAGGACAGTCTTCAACAGCAGTTCTGCGTTGCCTATGACCCATTCATGTTCAAAAGCTTGTAGCCACCCTGTCTCCGCGAGAATGTCTGATACGACCGTCGCTGAAGCTGCTTCAATCTTCCTGTACTTTGCAACGGCGAAAATGGCTGAAGTCTCCATGTCAACGGCTAGGACACCTGTGTCTCTGAACTTGCGAAATTTCTTGACTGTTTCTCGGTAGACGCCGTCTGTCGACCAGACAGAACCGGCATAATGTTTGACTTGTCTCGCATCCAGACGTTTAATCAACTTGTCTCTCAGAGAAGGCGAAGACTCAAGTCGCACTCGGGGCGGAGAATAGTGGCTGGAAGTCCCTTCGTCGCGGATTGCTTCGGTCACCACCGATGACGTTGCCGCGGTTGAAGGAACGTTTGCAGGCCGCCAGCCAAACCGACTTCAAAGACTCTCTTGGTGCCGCATGCGATGAGTTCTTCAAGTGTCATAACGGCTGCTGCTGCGCCGATCCAGAGCCGGCTTAGGCCGATTTCGGTTTTGTTGAATCGCCCGATGCAGAAAGGTTGGTGTTCTCCGTACGGCCACCAGTCAACTTGCTTGCCTTTGATAGTTTTCTTTCCATATTCGAACGTGTGTCTTTGATAGGTTATTACGAGGTTTTCTGGCGTTCTTATTGAGTCTACGCGGATTTTTCTGCTCTCTGCTACGTATTTGATGAAGTCGAACGGTTTGAGTATAGCCTCGTCTTCGCTCAATACTGTATTCCCTTTGTCATGACCATTTCTTTGGGAGACTTGACATCTTTGACCTCGTTTACGAAGTCTGCTCTTTCCAGAAGTTCGTCGGGTGCGTATCTTCCCGTCAGAACAGCATCGGTGCTTTTCGGGAGCCTGTCCAAGAAATCGACAACTTCTTTCACGTTCAAAAGGTTGCAGTACAAGGCCAGGTTGATCTCGTCTAAAACGAGCAGGTCGGGCTTCTTCTGCCTCACGATTCTCTCAGCGAATTCCAAGGCTCTATGCGCCAGTTGTGAGTCCTCTTCGTTCAGATTGCCCAGACCGATCCAGCCCTTGCGACCGAACTGATAAATCTCATAGTAGGGTTGGAGCATTTTGCGGACTTGGTATTCGCCTGTATTCTTCCACCATTTGAGGAACTGGATTATCACGACTTTTCTCTTGTGACCGACTGACCGCAACGCCAGACCTAACGCATTTGCGGTTTTCCCCGCTCCTGTACCAGTGTAAAGATAAACGTAGCCCACGTCGTTTACGTCTCCTCTTCGTCTATGATTCTCTTAGCAGCGGACTACTTTTAAGTCTTAAATACTATGTTGCATCTTGTTTCTGTTGGGGACTACGCAATGGCGTATGATTACGACAAGCTGCTGAAACGGGCCCGCTCGCAGATTCCTGAAGTTGCCGCGAAGCAGGAAAGGCTGGAGCTGCCTAGGCTGCGGTACTCGATCATGGGCATGCGCACAATAGTCTTCAATTTCAAGGAAATCGCTGACGCATTGAACCGTGATCCGCAGCATTTTATGAAGTTCCTGACAGGGGAAATGGCGACCGCTGCGACCAGCCAGGAGTCAAGGGTGATCTTTCAGGGAAAATTTCCAGCGGACACGTTGCAGAGGCTCTTGCAGAGGTATGTGGAGAGCTTCGTGGTGTGCCCCGTCTGCAAGCGTCCTGACACAAAGATCGTGAAGGAAAAGCGGCTTTCATTTCTTGTATGCGAGGCATGCGGAGCCAAGTCCTCAATTAAGCAGTTGTGAGAGCGTCAGCCAAATTGGAAGCGTATATGAACCTCAAGAGAGTCGGCAGAAACGTGCTTTTGGCTATCTGCGACGCTGAAATCCTCGGGAGAACACTATGCGAAGGAAAAATAGTGTTTCACGTCAAAGAGGACTTCTATAAAGGTGCAAAAGTGAACGTTGAAGAGGCCGTATCAATGATTCAAAACTCGACCATAGTGAACATGATCGGCAAGAACGTCGTGAAGAAAGCCATCCAGCGGGGTTATGTGCATCCGGAAGCTGTCTTGAGCATAGAAGGCGTGCCACACGCCCAAATCGTGAAGGGTTAGGACAAATAGTCAACCTTTTCACTTCCGTTTTCTAAATATCTTTGCGCCCTGAAAGTCACAGACATGTTCAAACCCTAATTCTGTGCAGCCGCATATTTCTCGTTCGGTTTTTGCCACTTTAGAGACGTAATGGTCATTTGTGTTTGCGCGCGCTCGATTGGTTTTTATGGGTTGCCGTTATAGTCCTTGGATTAACTTCGGTGTTTAGATGTCATTTAAGAGAATCTTGCTGGTGAAGCCTTCTGGAAGAAAAGGGTTGGGTTTTGCTTTTGATTTGATACCTATTGGCTTGGAGTACATTGCAGCTTATATTGAGGACACTGTTGAACATGTTAATATCGTTGACATGGAGATGGAACACAGAAAATTCCAATCCCTGATCAACCTCTACAGCCCGGACATAGTGGGTATTTCATTATCCGCAACGGAACATAACGAAGGTCTACGTCTCGCGAAGATTGCTAAGAAAAACGGAGTCACGACGGTTGTAGGCGGGTATCATCCGACGAGTGTTCCAGACTTGATGCTTTCCTGCCCACAACTCGACATTGTTGTTCGCGGTGAAGGAGAGCTTACTATGAGGGAACTTGTGGAGAAGGGCACTCCTGAGAATGTGCTCGGAGCCTCTTACAAGAAGAACGAAAAAATAATCCACAATGAGGATAGACCAAGAATTGAAAACTTGGATATTCTTCCTTTTCCGGCCCGACGTTTGAGGCAGTACTCGTACAAGAGCCAAGACCGCACAACGGATTGCGACGTAATAATGATGTCTAGGGGCTGCAATGGACTGTGCAGCTTTTGCTGCGAGCCTAGTATGAGTCATGCCTGTTTGAGATGCCGCTCACCAGAAAATGTTATGAAAGAGATTCTGGAGATGGCAGAATACCACGAAGGGAAACCTCTAAGCGTCATCTTCGCCGATCCCAACTTCATGGGTAACCCGAATGGAGTCGACCGCCTTTGCGACTTGTTAATGGAACACGATCTGAACATAGAATTCGGCGCCTTGGTCAGACCGGACGCGATGGCCAAAAACCCGGAGATCGTGAAGAAAATGTGCGGAGCAGGCATAATCAAGTTTGAGATGGGTATAGAAAGCCCGAACCTCAAGGATTTGAAGTCAACCAAAAAGGGCATCACCGCTAATGTTCATAGGAAAGCGGTCCGAAACATACGTGAAAACGGTGGCAGAGCAGGCGGCACATTCGTGATAGGTCTCCCAGATCAAACGGAAGAGGAAATCAAAGTTTTTCCGACCTACGCGAAGGAGATTGGTTTGACGGCTGCCGCCTTCGGAATTGCGACACCGTTTCCTGGGACAGAGTTCTACAAGGAGCTGGATAAACAAGGATTGATCTTCGAGACCAACTGGGACAATTTTGACGAGATGCACTCCGTCTATAGGACTAAGCATCTATCGAAAGAGAAGATTGAAGAGTTGGCGACCTACTGCATGGCAAAGTTCTGGAATATGGACACTTTCATTGATCAGGAAATGGTCACCCAGAAAAGAACTAGGCGAAAGAAAGCGATAACAGATTTCATTCGAGAAAGGACTTTGGATTTAGGTTTCATGACAAATAATGGAAATGAGCTGCAAAAGGAGAACTTTGACCGGCACGTGAAGGCGTTTCTCGAGGCGTATGTAGATCCTCGTGTGGAAGCGTTTACTAAAGAGGTGGGGGTTCATGAAGTTTTAGAGATGACGAGGTTCCTGCGAATGCTTGGCCCTCAAACTGTTCAATGTTCATTAAGCCTCGACGGAGCAACTGTTAGTTTCGTGTTCAAGACTACTAAGCAGACTGTTGATTATATACGTGTTATACGTGGAAGACAGGATGATTCGACGATAAATCTCGATGTAGATCTGAAGCGTTTAAGCGAACCAGACAATTCGAATCTGGGACAGAGACTCGTTTTTCTGTTTTCGCATGATTTGAGCAGCAAGAGGTTATGGAACACTTTTAGGCTTTTTGCGGCAATAGGAACAGAGATCTTGGCGTGGAATCTAGGGAAATCGCGTCTGCAAAAATGAATGCCCCCACAAGATAGCGTTTCACAAAGTCTTCTACAAGAGTCCAGCAATTTGAAGATGCCGACCTCGTCATCGAAGAGTAAAACGATGAGAAAAAGGATGTGCCTAAAGCGATACGAAAAGACGGGAACATTCAAATGCGCGCGCTAGGCATGGCCACCTTACAATGTGAAAGGATGAAGAAAAGCCAAATGATGAATAGGAATAGGTTGAATGCAAACTGAAGTTTTAGCCGACTAATTCAACGGTTGTTCCCAAAGCTTGACCGGGCACTCCTTTTCGGAATTTGGCTTTGACCACGCCTTTCTTGCCGTGGAAACCCATAATTTTTCCGATGAAATTGTTCTTTCCGTATTTCAAAACCACTTTTCGCCCGATGAGTTGGCCTGCCTTAGAGATGGAATTTGCATCTGCAAATTGGATTAGGCACCATCCTGGCATTTGTGATTTAGGGCCTATCCGATAGTTCACTATTTTCCCATAAACAGGTTGAGACACAAGTATTCACCGTTGTACCACTTCCTTTAGGACGCACATCTGACTCTTAAACATGTTTCATTTCGCCTTACTGCGCACTACATCTGCACGCGTCTTAATATGCTGCGGAGTGCATTACATTAGCAGGTAGAATTCTCGCAAGAAAATTGATGGCAAAAGCCCTTTGAACAGATTTTGTCACTTTTCCTGTCCATTCTACTGAAAAATATGGGGTTGAGAATCGTGGAATTAGTAGACAAGCGGATAGACACTTCTGCGCAGTCGTGGACCAGAAGGTCAGAAAGAAGGCATCCGCCTGAAGTGGGCTATTCTTCGGAACTAAGAAAGTGGGTGCAACAGCGCCATATTGGAAGCAGAAAAGAACGAGGACTTCAACAAGAAAGACCAACTCTTGAGCCTTCTAGGATTTTTGAAATCGACCAAGAATGGCTTCTGAAACAAGAACAGCAGGGAAAATGAGAGGAAAAGCCTTGAGAAAAAATGTATCAACCGGCGAATATCTGGCTTTTCTTTCAATGAAGTACGAAGTTGACCCTGACAAACTTTTTCATGCTCTAATCTCAGCAGAAGAAAACCAGAAATCCACAAGCGGAGACCTTTCAATCGAATGTCGCTGCAAAACACAAGATAAGGCCATGTTCCTATTTCTGAAGGATTCTAAAGTTGTTGCGCAATTTTCAATACGCAAGGAATTCCTGTTGGAACGAGGCAATCCTATTAGGAGTCTCATGAAAACAGACATGATCCGCAGATATCTAGCCAAAAAGAATAGGCGATCAGTCTCTCTTCCAATCAGAGACCTGCGGACTGGGATGACGCAGGTTAATCTGAAGGCTAAAGTTCTGGAAATTCCAAAGCCAAGGCTTGTGTTTACGCGGTATGGACAATACGCGAGCGTGGCAAACGCATTGATAGCGGATGAAACTGGAACGATCCAACTGTGCTTATGGAATGACCAAATAGACTCCATCGCTGCGGGAGATACCATTCAAATTGAGAATGCGCGAGCCTCTACATTCGGAGGTCAAAAACAATTGAGGATTGGAAGAAAGGGAACGCTCAGTAACGTTGAAGACCCGTACTGCCAACTGAAAGAAGCGCATGGTCCATAGGGCCTGCTGGCCGACGTGGATAGCGGTTTGGCATTGGCGCATGAGAAATGATTTATGAAAATAGTAAAAGGCTGGAGAAGAATAGACAATCAGAGAGGATACATGAATGAGACGACAGAACAGACTCTTGTTGTTACAAAGAAACAGTATGGAGAACACTATTTAGTACTGCTGTTCCCCAAAGTAAGGAATGATGACGAAGGAAAGATGATATCACCGAGTTTCCGACCGAATCAAAAGCGGAATCATTTGCTGTGGACTGGATGAATAAGCATCCGCGAGGAGTTAAATGAAGTCTGAAGCTGGTTTACTTGGATCGCATTTCTCTGGAGCGCGCACCTAGACGGAGGTGACAGAAGGTGAGTAAGAGAGACAAATCCCTTGGAAGAGCGAACGTGGATAAGCAAAAGGGTCATCAAACGAGAACAGCTCGTGGAGGAAAGAAACAGAAGAGAAGGTAGAAACACGCGTGCTAAAGCGTTCAGAATACTGTGGCCTTCCAGGTTGAGAATCTCACCATATTTGGATCATACAGCGGATAGCGGATAGGCTTAGAGAGCACGAACAAACCCCAAGAGCCTGACAGCCTCGTAGAAAGCGCGTTTGCGTCTACTCTAATAAGCGTTCAAGCCATTTCAGTAGCTTCCGCTACCATTGGTTTAAATGTGTTGTTGCCAATATGGTACTACGTACTCGGAGAATGCTTCTGGCGCGCGAACTTGGAAATAGGGGTGATTTTACAAGTTGCAAAAAAGGATGCATGAAGCCAAATGCTCTGACTGTGGAAAAACTACACAAGTACCTTTTGAACCGCAGGCTGGGAAACCTGTTTACTGTAGCCAGTGTTTCACGAAGCGTCGATTTGACCGCAAACTCGTTACGGATTCTGGTTTTGACCCAAGAATGATGTGGGCACGCAACCGCTAGGCCCATCTTAACGCAGATTGTTCAGGAAAGAGAAGAAGGGATCTTGTGAGCAGGAGCAGACATTTCGAGAGGCCCGAATACTCGAATTGCATCTACAAGGCAAGCACTTACTGTTGGCGCCAATGCCCATACAACACCTGGAAAAGACAACCGTTCTGAAGAAAGCTAGGCCTTAACGCGCATGTCTGTTCCTAAATCAGTTTGCGAAGTATCTTATGCTTCTTGTCTTGCTTGGTCTGTGTGTGTTGAGGGCGGCTTGGGCTGTGAATAGCATGATGAGCAGGCAGAGTTGAGCGTGGAACGTCATTTTGGCCAGTCCTCTCAGGCCGTGCTGGGTTAAGCCTGTGAGGTTTTTGAGTCTGCTGAAGACTCGTTCTACCGAGACGCGTTTTCTGTAGGCTCTTCTGAGTTCTTGAGGCCCGTGGCTCTTGAATTTCCTGTCGATTCTGAGGATGCCTTTGACGCCTCTCTGCTGGTTTCTCGGGTACGGAATGACTGGCACTGTTCCCTGCTTGAGTGCTGCGTCTCGCAGGCTCTGTGAACTGTACTGTGGATCTGCCACGAGCCTTTTGGGCTTCACGTGGATTGAAGCCTTCTCAAATAGTTTGATGGAGTGTTTCTTCTCGTTCTCGTTCGCCGGAGCCACCGTCATCGCTATTGGCAATTCGCTCTTGGCGTCCACAGCCAAGTGAAGCCTGTAGCCCAAGTCCCTCGTCTTGACTGCTCTTCCAACTCGTGATTCTGGGTCGCTGTAGCCCGTGCGATTGTCGAGGTTTCTGCGGCTGCACGCCTTGATGAACGTTGAGTCCATGGCCAAGGTTTCTCCCTTGATTCTTCTTTTCTCTATGAGCGTTTCGATGGCGTGATCAACGATTCGCATCAGCCTTTCAGGCCCAACCCTCTTCCTGAACCTGGACAGGACAGCTATGCCGTACGGCGGCTCATTTTCTTCTATGTCACAGATTCTCCTCAACCTCGGGTCCTTCCACATCTGCCTCACGAGCATCCTGTCGCTCGGAACATGCCTCAACCTTCTGAGCAAATGAGCCTTGAAGACGCCAAGAGGGCTTCTCGGCGGCCTACCAACAGAATCCTTCACATGGTAAGACTCATTAAGCACTTTCTGAGCAAAGGATAAGTCGACCTTGCCGAACAAGGTCTCAAGAGTCTCGTATCTCTTCATGACTCACCTCAAGAGAGAGATACGCGACTTACCTATTACAACCAAAAATCGAATTTAGGAACACGCATGCGCGCTAAAACCCTAATAGGCGAGTATAGACTCCTAACAATTCGATACAGAACGCGCGCAAGTTAGGGATTCCGCGCGAGCTACGTTGAAAAGGCTTTCAGGAGCCTCCCATTCCTGTAGCCGAAAGTCTTGTTCTTGAAGTATTCAATCATCTTAGCTCGCTCCATGTTTCCTAGACCAGTGTCCATAACCAGGTGGTAGATGTCTTCCCACGCAGCTCTGAGAAACGTCCTTCCTAGGTTTTCTCTTATGCATCCTTTGAATTCCTTCGCGATGTTCTCGTCTCTTTCAGACAATACCAGATTGATTAAGCAGCAGTTGTAGAGCCTGTAGAGTGCCTTGCGAACCAGGTTAAGGCGTATTTGGGTTTTATCCGCTACCTCAATGTCTGTAATCTCGTTAACCCCCTTGAGAACCTCAACTACTCTAACAGCATCCTCTCCGAACAACGCAGCCACCTTCTTTAGCGTCTCGTCATCCACAAAGAACAGTTTT
>JALHSY010000211.1 GCA_022865455.1 Candidatus Bathyarchaeota archaeon | reverse complement strand
ATCCTTGTTAAGGCATTTGACGCTTCAGACAACAGTGCCAACCAGAGCCTGACAGTTTATGTGAACAACTTCGTCCATGATGTAATCGTAACAGACATCACACCCTCAGAAACAACTGCTGACCAAGGCGAAACCGTCAACATCAACGTTACAGTCGCAAATCACGGTTCATATGCGGAAACTTTCAATCTCACCCTATATGCGAACACAAGCATCGTTGCATCACAGATTCTGACCCTTCAAACCGGAGATTTCAACGTGGTCTCTTTCGATTGGAACACGGCAGGCTTAACAAACGGCAACTACACCCTGAGCGCATATGCTTGGCCAGTGACGGACGAAGCAGACACAACAAACAACAACCTAACACTCACCGAACAGCCAATCACGATAATCCCAGAATTTCCATCAATCTTGATCCTTTCAATATTCATGCTCAATACGCTGACAATAATAGCAGTCTGGAAAAGAAAACGTCTTAAGCTCTCTAAAAGATAGAAAAAGGAGGGGTTCGCGGGAGACATCTCCACTCTCTAGTGTAAATGGGAATTTTTACTATATTCCAACTAGCAAAAACAGAAAAGAAGAGGAATTGCGGGGGAGATGTCTCCGCTCTGGGTTTGGGATAAAACTTTGCCCCCACATACATACAGAGGTAGCCATTGCACGAAAGAGGTGGATATACGTGAAACTTGTGCGTCCAAGCTACTGGCGTGCGCCATCGCTCTCATTTGGATTTCACTCGCCGAAACGATTTCGTCGTGGCCAGATTTGCTCCGCAGACTGAGCATTTGCCCTCAGCTGTGATTTTCGGCTGTTCCTTCACTTCAGCACCACAAAGCCCGCATTTTGGCATCGAGTCACCTCCTCACAAGGCGCTTATCAACAATCAGTAATCTTCCTGCAAATAAAAGCTATACTGCTTGTGACAGAGCGTTTTTTTGTGCACTTGGAGACTAATTCATGTCTTGCAGCTTAGCATGCACTGGCGAGAGCCAAGAAGTCAACTGCACACAGTGTGGTGGTGGTTGGATAAAACTTTACCCCCCAAACCCAAATCCACACACACTCAACGCGCACACACACGAAGGAAAGTCATTTATCTAATCAGAAGAATACTCAAACATAGCAGAGAGTAAATAGTAGTCTGGTTGGTATGTATCGCCGTCGAGGAAGTGCGCCTTTCAAATTCGAAAAAGCCTATGAAATGCGACACAATCCGACGCCAGCAGAGACGCGCATGTGGGAAATATTAAAGGCTCAAGTGATGCCTAATTTTCCAAATAATATCTTCTACCGACAGTTCGTGGCATATGGTTACATCCTTGACTTTTACTGTCCAACACTGCGGTTATGCCTAGAAATTGACGGTGGCATACATGATGACCAAAGAAGATACGACAGGCAAAGAGACTCAAACCTAGCACGGTGGGGCATAAAGGTGCTCCGCACCCGCAATGAAGTTGTCTTAAACAACCCGCAGATTCTTGCTACCCAACTCTGTAAAATCATCCAAGACAAAATGACGCCTTGGTATAAGAAAATCTTCAGATTCCTAAGGTAATGCACGTGAGTTGAACAGGAGAGAGTAAATGCGACCAACGAATAAAATCATTCTTGCGTCACTTTCTATGGCAGCTGTTCTCATCACACTCTACGTCGCGAATGTTATCATGACTCCCAGTTGGTCGTTTGAAATTACAACGGACAAACCCGTTTACAATCTCGGAGAAAACGTACAAATCACGGTGACCTTAAAAAATAAAGGCTATGTATCGCATTCTTTCACCGCGGCAGTCGACAACCCCGTACTCGTTTCAATCGAATATGTTAACCCGAGCAACCCGACTGTCAAGTACCAAGTGTGGTATACGCCTTATCACGAAAGTGAAACAACGTTCACAGTGTCGCCCAACCAACCCCTCACAAGAACGTGCATATGGAACCAAACGGACATCCAAGGCTGGCAATTTTGGAACACCACTTACAAGGCAGGCACATATTATATAGAAGCCTTCATACCTAAGAAGGAGGAGGGCTTTCCCAGCGAGAGCAATCATGCACTATTTCTAGCTTGGGTCTATATTAATGTCACAGCAACATAAGCGCGCGCGCTTGGTACACCCCCAACAAGACAATGAATAAATGGAATGATAAGACCAGAGACGTTTGGCTCTCGCCAAACTCCCAGCGATCGAGCAAGTCCGTTTGCCAAGAACGCGTCCCACACCTTGTTTTCTAAAAGTCTGGCGTGCCTGTGAAGCAAACACGCGTAGAAAAAGTCGGCCTCGAATCGTCCTATGCCAAGTTCAATAGCGGAGTGATCGTGAGCAGCACAGGAACGATCAGCAGCGCTGTCATGTTCGTTAGTTTCATATAGATATTAAGTGAGGGGCCAGCTACATCTTTCAACGGGTCACCTACAGTGTCGCCAACAACTGCTGCAGCGTGTACTGGAGTTCCTTTCATCCAGAATCCCTTAGACTCTATGCTTTTCTTAGTGTTGTCCCACAAGGCTCCGCCGAAGGTGAAGAACGACGCTAGAAGTGCTGCTGTGCATGTTCCCCCCAACAGCAGACCACCTAGTGCATGTGGTCCAAGTATGACACCCACAAGAATTGGCGATCCAAGGGTCAGGAAAGTTGGAAAAACCATTTTCCTCAAGGCGTTCTTTGTGCTGATGTCCACGCACTTTTCGTAGTCTGGCAGTGCCTTCTTCTCAAGGATGCCTGGGTTCTCTTTGAACTGTCTTCTTACCTCGTCAACCATTTCAAAAGCTGCTTTACCAGTTGCCCCCATCGTTAGGGATGAGAACGCAAAGGGCATTGTGGCACCCATCAAAACTCCAATAACAAAGGCTTGACTCAAGACAGACGAAAAAAGCCCTACCTTCTGGGCATAGGTGGCAAAGAGTACAACTGTTGACACGGTTCCAGATGCTGTTGCAAATGCCTTTGCGTAGGCTTTTGTTGTATTGCCCATGGAATCAAGGTTCTGCAACGTTGCGTCTGTTCTTGCTGACATTCCGACCATCTGAGCTATCCCTTGTGCATTGTCGCTGATTGGTCCGAACGCGTCACCTGACATGATTATTCCAATGGCAATGTCAGTTCCAAGGTTTGCAGCGACGACGCCATAAATACCGTAAATGGGGCCATTTATAATATAGGAGAATAGTATTGAACTGACCATAAACATGAATGGAAAGAATGGACTTTGCAGAGCGTAAGAAATGCCAGTAATGATGTTAATTGCTGCTCCTCGTTCTGATGCTTCTTCCATATGCCTCACCGGTCTTCCGTTGACACGGATATAATATTGCACAACAAGTCCTACGGCGGTGCTCGCAAATATGCCACTCAGTGCGCTGTAGAAGATTCTAACGTCGTTTAGAAGCCATATCGAAGATAGATATGCTCCAACGGTACTGATTGCAGCAGCAATGAACAAACCTGCATTGAAAGACATTATTGGTCTGACACTCTTCCAACCTCTAACAACGAAAACCCCGATAATTGTGGCCAAAACTCCTGAAACACCTAAAGCGAGCGGAAACATGAACACGGCTGTTCCCCACACGCTCAGGAAAGTGCTCCCAATTATCATTGCAGTCACATAGTCATCGCTTATCGACTCGAACAGGTCTGAGCCTCTTCCCGCACAGTCGCCCACGTTATCGCCAACTAGGTCTGCAATTACCGCGGGATTTCGAGGATCGTCTTCTGGAATGCAGAATTCGATTTTGCCAACTAGATCTGCGCCTATGTCTGCTGCTTTTGTGAATATTCCGCCGCCCAACTGT
>JALHSY010000210.1 GCA_022865455.1 Candidatus Bathyarchaeota archaeon | reverse complement strand
TGTTCTCACGAAAAGGCACACCGTATTTCAACACTTATGGAGCTTATCTGAACGTGAAACTTTCAGAAAGGTTCGAAAACGCTGAACAGCTGATTCCGTACATCCACAGGTTCTAGAATTCTTCTTTGCACAGAAACTTTAAGAACACAATACCACAGCATTTTTCTCAGGTTCGAATGTTAGAGGGTTCGTTTTTGAAGATTGGAGTAGTAACTCGAAACAGGAACTCTTGGAGCTCAAGCCAACTCAGAGAGGCTCTGGCGCGGCGCAACCTTCGCTGCACGTGCTTCAGTTTTCCAAGGTTAACAGCGCGTGTAGGATACAAGCCCTATGCGAATGCTGGCAAAATCAGCATCCTGGAGAATCTCGATGCTCTTATCGTGCGGCCGATAGGGCGAGGCTCGTTGGAAGAGTTGGTTTTCAGAATGGACGTGCTCTACAGGCTTGAACGGCAAGGCCTGTACGTCATAAATCCGCCTGAGGCCATTGAGCATTGCGTTGACAAGTACGACATTCTCGCAATCTTGGAGGAGAAAGGCGTGCCTGTGCCTCGTACCGTAGCAACTGAAAATGTTGATGAAGCGTTGAAAGCCTTCGCTGAGCTCGGCGGAGATGTTGTCGTAAAGCCGATCTTCGGAAGCAGGGGCGTGGGCTTAACAAGGATCAGAGATTCTGAAATCGCTTCCACGGTTTTCAGAGCCATAACCTTCTATCACGGCGTGATTTACATTCAGGAGTTCGTGGATCACGGTTTCTCGGACATTCGCGCTCTTGTTATAGGCGACCAAGTTGTGGCTTCAATGAGGCGAGTTGGAAGCAGCTGGAGAACCAACTACAGTCAAGGGGCTCGCCCAACTCCGGTGAACCTTGATAGGACACTTGAAGAGACGGCTATCAAATCTGCCAAACTGGTCGGCTGCAAGATTGCTGGAGTCGACATTCTGGAAAGCCCTTCGGGACCTGTTGTCGTTGACGTTAACAGCCAACCCGGCTGGAGAGGCTTGCAGTCTGTTGTCAAGACAAACATTGCAGATGAAATCGTGAATTTCGTACTGTCAGAACTGAAGAGGTGAAAACTGTGCTGGAGATTGATATCGTGAGAGTCGATGTAGCAGCTGGGAGAACTGAGAAAAAGACAGATTATGTGGCAGAAGAAAGACCCCTGCACTTATTCCTGAACCGAACTCATTATGCCACTATTTTCTGTTCACCATCCAATCTGAAGGAACTAGCCATCGGACATGTTATTTCCGAAGGAATCATAAAATCCGTCGAAGAGATTGAAAGAATAAGCCTGAAAGACGAAGTTTGCAGGATATACCTGAAAGAGAATGTTGACGTAGAAGAGAGGCTGAGACTGTCACAGCGTTTCTCGCGTGTAATCCTCTCGGCGTGCGGAAGCGAGTCGGCATTTCTGCCCCAGCCACACGTTGCCAAGATCACATCAGACCTGCGGGTCAAAGCTGAGACTATTCTGGGCGCTATCCATAACTTAGACTCGACTGCAGGGACCTACCGGAAAACAGGCGGAGTGCATGCTGCTGCAATCTTCAAGAGTGACGGAACCCTTATGGCCTTTGCGGAAGATGTTGGCCGCCATAACGCAGTTGACAAGGTGATTGGCATTACAAGCCTCGTGAGAACAGACTTTGACCATTGCTTTCTTGCGCTGAGCGGACGACTGACAAGCGACATCGTCTTCAAAGCTGCAAGGGTCAGAATACCAATCATAGCTTCGCTGGCTGCGGCAATAGACTCCGGAATCGAGGTTGCCAAGCGCGCCAACTTGACTCTGGTTGGTTTCGTACGGGGAAGACGGATGAACATTTACGCTTTTCCTGAGAGGATTGTGCTCTAGTCCGAACAACTGTGTGAAAAGCTTCGCTCAAAGAAAAGGGAGGATTAAGGAAGAGGCTACGTGTAGATGTGGAGCACGTTTCTTTTCAGCAGTATGAAGATTATGATTGCACTGACCACAAATTCCGGGACAAGATACGTTGCATTGTAGGCAGCTGAATAAGCATAGACATTCCAGCCTTCCCAAGCATATTGTCCAAAGAAGATGATTCCCGAAATGAAATGGCATATGAAGCGGCCGAGCATTCCTACGCCTACTCCTATCGCAGGTCGCGTCTTGAAGAGTCCAGCTAGACCCAATGCGCCGAAGGCCAGAGGATAGTCCAATAGGATCTCTGTAGGAAGGGACAGTTCGCCATAGATGTATAGTATGTGCACCATTCCATAGACTACTCCAGCTTCTATTCCCCATCTGGGGCCCCGTCTCAATGCAAACCAAAACAAGGGAACCATGCTGGCCAAAGTTATGCTGCCCCCTTGCGGTAAGTGCAGGAAAGGAAGGTAGAGTTTGCTTATCAGGTAAAGCGCGTTTGCAAGGGCAATGAATACAATCATTTCAGCTAGTATTTTCGTTTCGACTGCGCTCGACACTGCAGTTTTGCTCATGTTTTTCCCTCCGCCAGTATTATCTGGTTCAGGTTCTGTGGGTCGACGGTGTTCAACCGTCCTCTCAGCCGGGTCACTTTCCCAGCTCCCCTAAACCTTGGGAGGGTAATTGTTATTTATTGGTATATTATTCTTTCCTAATATTCCTGTCTTTATACCGATAATTTAGGCTGAGAATTTCTTGGGCTTGCGGAAGACATGGATGCCGTTGAGCTCATCGAATTTCTGGAACCCTGCTTGGGCTAGCTGCTTGATCTCATCTACGGTTGTCGCCGTGGCAACTTCATAATCCTCGTCTTTGAATTGGAGCAGTCCAATGTACTTCATGGTGCTTAGAACTGATCGATGTCGCAGAGCCTTTTTGACTGTCATCACATTACCATTGGTGTAGTGCGCTAGCATTGTTCCGCCCCAGTGCCTGAAGCTTTTGTTCGGTGACATTAGCATATCCCAAGAAGCTTTGGAAATCGCGACAAATGAAATCAGACTCTTCAGCAAGAATAAACAAAATACAGGTTCACCAAAACGGCACACTGAAGATTAAGGTCATAAACGGGGATGCAAAAATAGTCGATCGGGTGTCACATGCCGTTGATCTTGTGGCACGGACGTTGCCTCCTCTGGAGACCACATTACCCGCAGGGCACACGGTCTTTAGGTACGTTCATCCAACTCTATTCATCCGGATGGCTACTTATAAATCATTTCTGGAAGCTGTTACCAGATAACGGGTCGAAAATGCTTAATTCTCTCTGATTGTCTTGCCACATAACAAACGTAGTGCAAGTTTTGGCAAATATTTAACGCAGTTACCCATAAACTGGGACACTACATTAAATCTTCAGCGGTGATCGGCACCTCTCGGCCAGGTTCCCGTTGACAGGTCTTTTATAAACAGCTTGTCAATTTACTTCCAAGCTATCTATAAACATGGAGCAAGATCCCTGACGGGAGCACTTGCGGTTTTCAAAGGTTCCAAAAGATTGAAAATGTGTATGAGCTTTTCAATTATATGGAACCGCCAAAAATATAGTTACCGATCAATCAACTAAAAGAAGAATGCCGTTTCTGAAAGCAATGTTTTTTCTTCTCCGAGAACACCTTAAGCATCGACGGCTCTCCAGGCAAAACTAAACTGGTAGTAGTAGTCTGCTAAAATCACTGGACTACTACTTCTCGAGTATGAGGCGTTGTTTTTCATCATTGAAGCGTTTCAACGACTTCAGCGGAATTCACTTCAGAAAAAAACGTAGGGGGTAGGGACTATGAAAAGTTATAGTTGGACAAGTTTTTTCGGGTCTGATTATTTGAGAACCTGAAGGCTACGGTTAGACAAGTTACCCTGCCGAACGTTGCTCCGCCACCGAGTTTTCTTCACGGAGTCTTCAACATGGTAGTATACAGAAGAAATATTTTTTTATTAATTCTACTCAATAGCGCGCGTTCAGACAGAAAATGCGCGTTCATTCAAAAAGACCTGTAGGAACGTAGGATTGCAAAACGAAAGAGAGAATACCGCATTTAGCGCCTTTTTGGGCAAAACGCGTTTAGATTGTGATTGGTCGTCGCTTAGCGCGCACAGAAAATGTGTGTATAGCTTAAACTACAACGTACATTTCAGGGAATGCTGCGCGGAAGAATTTTAACGCTACGAAGCTATTTTTTCTTGTTCGCTTGTTTGGCGCAACCGTCACTGCAATATTTTTTCTTGTTGCCAAAAGTCATATAGACTTTCTTGCAGACTGGGCATTTCTTTTCCATCTTAATCCCTCTTGTTGTTTGTTACACAGTGCGCAGATTAGCTAAACCTTTTCCTAAGCGCTGCGAAAAGAGAATGGAGCGTTAAGGGATCTACCATTCGTCTCGTTTGCTTACCATTTCCTTTTTCATCGTTTCTTCAATTTTGTGGTAAATGCTTTTTTCAGATTCGGAGACGACAGCTAAGTCGGTGCCTGCAACACTTTTCACAATTGGGATTTCTCTCAGCTTGGATTCTTTGGTTTGGGGCACATATTCCACAGTTACCTCTTTGGAGGTGGATGATAGTTTTTCTCCAGAAGACCACAGTTCATACATTTCAACTTTTATGGTGTGGGATCCAGCGCATATTCCTTTCATGTCCAGAACGGGCGTTAGCTCAAAATCGTCTGCTGCCAGCGGACTCTGAGGTATGCTGATGGAAACGGAGCTAATTTGTTGGTCGTCAAACCACAAATTCGACCTTACCTTTGAAAATGCAGTTTTCGAAGGAAGCAACTTGAATCCGACTTTGAGGGCTAACTCATCCTCTTTTGTCACAGCCACGATCTCTGTTATGATTATCTGCTTTTTCTGCATATATGCAGTTACTTCGACTGATTCTTTCTTTGGTGCATTCGGTAGACTATCCAAAGTCAGTTGCTTGGATGCTTTGAGACTTTTTGGTATTTTCTTTGCTTTGCCCATCGTCGTCGCCAGTATCATGTTTCCAAAAGCTAGCTGATTTGAGGGTTAGATGTTGATGAAATTGTTCTGAGTATATTTTGCATAGTCAATCGGTATTATAGTGAACCTTCCATTTATCTTGGTTGGAGGGTTCGACTTTCTGCTATCATAGAAGAATAGTAGTACGTTTCTAACATTGCTTTGAATAGTGTCACAGTTGCAGTAGTTAATTAGCTTGCTTAGAGTATACTCAAGATTTGTAGCGAGCAAGCTTCCAGCTGGCGGAATCGTTTTCTCATACTTGAAATGTTTTTCTTCGGACAGTGGTAAGGGTTATCGAGAAAACATGCTTAAATTACAATTGATAGTAGTTTGTTTTTAGAAATACCTTTGAGAACGCTGAGGTAAAAGTATGCCAGAGTTTCTTGATGAGTTTGCTGCTTCCGTAATTCGCAAGAAGGACGGGATGAAGGAGAAGGTTCTGAAAGGTACGCCAAATCCTTTACAGGACCATTTTAGGGAAAAGTTCCCCTCTTTCTGGGTTGGGATTGATGATCCTGCTAAGCTGGGGGTTAATCCGGCTGAATTGAGCGTTATGGCTGTGGATTCTAGTGTTTATTCGAACTTGCTCTCAACAGGAGGTGTCTTTTATGTCGTCAGATCTTTGGCGGTTTGCAGGAGCGTTGAGCAAAAACTGCTTGAGAGCGACGTCTTCTTCTCTAAAGGCGGTTCAGTTACCGAGCGAAATTTCATTTCAATAAAGATGGAAATGCTCGAATTTCAAGTCGCGATAGACGCGTTAAAGAGGGGCCTTGGTTGCGGGACGATTTTGATTGATGGTTCGCTTTATGGTCGATTGGTGCATATTCCGCTTGAATCAAAGGTTGAAGAAGAGCGTTTGGTTTTGGTTGATTATTTCAAGGCGTACAAGGAGTTGCTCGACCTTTGTAGAAAGAATAATGTTCTTCTGGTTGGCGTTGCTAAGGAGAGTCGGTCTACTTCTTTTCGGGATTTCCTCCTAAGCTTAGTCTTTAAGGAAGAGCTGGAGAAACTTGATATCGATGACGATGATGCTCGAAAGTTGAAGCCTCTTTTTATGGAAGTAGTTGACGATTTCACCTTGGGGTTGCAGAGGTTTGAAAAGTTTGGACAGAAGTATGGCGTTAAGCTGGAAATAATCCGAATGATTCTTGAGGAATTAGCTCGTTCCAGGCCGGATTATCAATTGGTTATGAATTTTGCTGAGTCTGTGGGTTATACTAGGCCTTTGCTTCTTGGGTCTTCGCCGCGGTTGGCTAGGAAATTGGAGGCGTTGCGGTCGGATGCTAAGGGTTACGTTAGGAAGAATTTTCCAAACGCTCTTAGGGAGACGGGTAAGGGTTTCGTGGATGAGGCTGCGCAGGTTATTGCTGGTATTCCAGATTTTCCAGCTATAGTTTCTTTTTACGTTTTGTTTGATAGGCGTGATTCTCCGATCAGAATTGATGTCCCCTGCTGGGACCAAAAATTAATTGATGTTGGTTGGCATAAGCCGGCGTCTGTGGATTTGGAGGGTGTTTTGAAGGTTTTGGCTACTGGTTATTGTGGGTTGGATTGTCACAATCTGTGGTTGAAGAATGTTGATGAGAGGGTGAGGCTTAAGAAGAAAACGGTGGATAATATCTATGTCCCGTACATGGAGAAGTTGTTCGGGGAGAAGATAATTCGCGGGAGGAGTTATAGACGTGTCAGGTTCCCTTAAAGAAGTCGGGATAATAATAGGCGAAGCCAGCTCCAGTGAGTTCCTCTTTTCATCCAAACCTGAGGATATGCCTTCGCGGTGGGAGTATTTGATGACTTATTCGGAAGAAGAGCAGGACGGGCAAACGAAGCGTGTTGAGGTTGTGGCTCAGATTGAGCGGGTTATGTCGGCTAGTCAGGCTTTGACGAAAGAGTTGGATTTTGACATTATTAAGAAGATTATCGAGTCAGGTCTTGCTGACAACAAGGTTTGGGGGAAGGCCAGGGTTTTGGGTTATTTGACTGCGACTGGAGAGCTGCAGTTGCCTAAGAGGGCGGTTTCTCCTGGCAAGCCCGTGTACATTGCGCCGACTGAGTTGCTTGAGAAGTTTTATTCGTATCCTAAAGAGGAGGCGATTCAGGTTGGGAGCTTGATTACGCGAGGCGATGTTCCTGTTTTCTTGTCGATTAAGGGTTTTAGACGGCATCTTGCGCTTATTGCTCAGACTGGTTCTGGCAAGACGTATCTTGCGGGCATACTTGCTGACGAATTGCTTGCCAAGGGTGGCACGGTTGTTATGTTGGATCCGCATGCGGATTACGTGTTCTTGGGCAGGGATGCGGCTGGGAAAAGGCATGAATTGTCTGATAGGATAACTGTGTTTAGGAATCCGTCTAGTACGGGGAGGTATTCTGAGGGGGAAGTCGGAAAGGTTGAGCCTTACGAGATCTGTTTTTCTGATCTTGATATTGAAGAGATCTGCATGATTGCAAACATTGGTAAGCATATGACTAACATTCGGGATGGTTTGGAGCAGGCGCTTGAGTTCTTGCGGGCTGATAAAGATGCTTTTCGGCCTCAAGATTTGTTAGAGGAGCTAGAGAATGTTGGCAGCTGGAAGGATAGAGGCGTAGATTCTAAGAAAATCTCGGGGGCCAAGGATGCGAGGAAGTACATCAAGGGCGTTGTTAAGATGGAGGTTTTCACTGCTGCGTCTACTAACATTGGCGCGATGCTGCGGCCACGGCATTTGTCGGTTGTTGACCTTTCCGGACTGAGCGATGAGGTTGCTGACTACATTGCTTTCAGCATCTTGTCGGATATCTACGAGAAGGTTTCTGGGAACGAGTTTGATTTTCCAGTTTTTGTGTTTGTGGAGGAAGCACACAAATTTATTCCTTATCAGGGCAGTACGCGTTCGAGTCGAATCGTAAAGAAGATTGCCGCTGAGGGTCGGAAGTTTGGTGTATTTCTCGTGTTGATTACGCAGCGGCCTTCAAAGATTCATCCTGATGCTTTGAGCCAATGTAACAGTCAGATAGTTATGCGGATTACTAATCCTGATGATCAGCAGGCTATAGCGAAGAGTTCTGAGCGGCTCGGAGAGGCGTTGTTGAACGATTTGCCTGGGCTGAACACGGGTGAGGCTGTGCTTGTGGGTGAGATGACTAGGGCTCCGGTTATGGTTATGGTGAAGAAACGCCGGACTCGGGAAGGCGGCAGCGACATTGACATAGTTGGCAAGATGAAGATGGCGATAGAGCAAGCCAGTATTGAGACGCCTGAGACTGAGAGTAAGCGGCTTAGAAGCGAGCTGGAAGGTTTCCTGGAAGGAGAGGAGTCTCAGAAGTAGCATGGTTCGGATTGCTCATTTCGCTGATACGCATGTTGGGTACAAGCAGTACAACCTGGATGAAAGGGAGAAGGACATTTACGATGCTCTGGACGAGATTGGCGACAAGATTCTGGAAGAGCACGTGGACATTGTTGTGCATTGTGGGGACCTTTTTGATTCGCCGAGGCCTACGCCACAGGCGTATCGTGCTTTCAAGAGGTTCTTGGCTAAGCTGGATGGCAAAGCTAAGGTTTTTGCGGTGTTAGGCGATCATGACAGGCCTAAGAGCCGTGGCGTGGCGCCTCATGTGCTTTTTGAGGATCAGATGCAGATTCTCGGTGTTGGGGGATGCGCAGAGCATCAACAGGTAAAGATTGGTGGCAGGGATGTTTTGATTGCTGGTTTGTCCAATCTGAGCAGGGCCTATCGTCCGCTGCTGTTGGAGGAGTTGAAGAAGCTCGCTGGTCTTCAGCTGAACGGGGCGCTTGGTGTTCTTTTGCTGCATGAGGGCGTGGACAAGTTCTTGCCGTATGAGGGCGCGTTTGAGCTCTGTTTGGATGAGATTCCTAGAAATTTTGGTTATGTTGCCATGGGGCATCTTCACCAGCGAATTAAGGCTTCGGTTGGTGAGGGTGAGTTGGCTTATCCTGGCTCTTCCGAAATTATCAGCAGAACCGAGATTAGCGGTTGGCAGAAGAGTGGGAAAGGCTTCTACGTCGTGGATCTCGAAGGCGATGATGTGGAGGTTAGGGATGTTAATCTTGAGTGTATTAGGCCGCAGGTTGAGGCGAAGCTCACCTATGCGCATTTGGAGATTGGTCTTGGTGAGTTGGTCAAGAAGCTTGATGGCATGACGAAGTTGCCTCTTGTTCACGTTGTTGTTGAGGGCAAAGGTGTTGACCGGCAGGGTGTCCATAAGACTTTGACTCGGGCTTTGGCGGGAGTTGCTCTCAGTTTCAGGCCTGAGGTTGTGGAGGAGTCTGAGGTGAGGCTTCCTGAGTTGAGGGCTGGCTCGTTCAATGTTGGTCAGGTTATTCAGGACTATTTCAAGGATGAGAAGGTTGCTGGGCTCGCGTTGGAGCTGTGGCGGCATCTTAGAGTTGGGGAGTCTGATGAAGCCGAGAGAGTTGCTGACGAGTATTTCGAGAAAGTGAAGGCGGCATGATTCTTAACAGGATTAGGCTTGAGGATTTCATCTCGCACAAGAAGACAGAGCTTGAATTGGGCTATGGCATCAACGTGGTTGTGGGACCGAACGGGGCGGGCAAGACCTCGATCCTTGACGGCATAAGCTTCGCGCTGTTTAACGATAGCAGCAGTCGAGGAAAGAAAGAGAACCTCATCAATTCAAGAGCCAAGAAATGCAAGGTTGAATTGGCTTTCACGGAAGGCGGAATCGGCTACGGTGTTGAGTGGGTTATGGAGCGGAAGGGGTCTGCTCAGGGCAGTCTTTTCCGGTTTAGCGATGGGAAGAAGAAGCTGGAAGTCAGAGGCGGTGAGCGTGCTGTTGTTCCCGAAATTCAGAAGATTTTGGGCATCGATAAGAACATGTTTTTGCAGTCGGTCTATGTTCGGCAGGGTGAGATCGAGAAGCTTGTCACTGCGAGACCTGGAGACAGGAAAGAGCTGATCTCAAGGTTGCTTGGGGTTGAGGAGTTGGAGAGCGCTTGGAACGGCATGAAAGCGGTCATCCAGGCTTATGCGAATAGGCAGATAGCTCTTGAAGCTGAACTGGCGCGGAAGCCGGTGGTTGAACAACAAAGATACGATGCTGAAGCCAAATCAAAAGCACTGAGTAAGCTGCTTGGTTCTAAAAGGAAAGAGTTGGCTGGGCTTGAATCTGACCTGAAGAGTCTTGAAGCTGTCTTGGATGAGTTGGACACTAAGAAAAAGGATTTTGACCGGCTTGACAAAGAAAGAGGTCTCATTGAGCAAAGAATTGGAAATTTGGATAGTAAGCTGGAAAGGGAGAAAGAGGAGCTTGCTAAGGCTGTTTCAGCTGCGGAAATTCTGCAGACGCATGAAGCGGATGTTAACAGGCTACCTTTCTTGGATGCGTATGTTTCTGGTCTTGCGGAAAAGAAAAACTTGGAATTCAAGCGGAGTGCGCTTCAAGAAAAGCTGGATGAAATAAGCGGGTTAAGAAAGACTCTGGAGGAAAATACGAAAGGGTATGAGCTGTACCTCGAAGATGACAATCTGTTGTCCGAGAAGAACAGAGAGCGCAAAGAGTATGGAGGTTCGGATGCCGCTTTTGCTAAAGCGAAGAGGCAGCTGGAAAAATGCGAAAAAGAAGAGAAGAAGAGAAAGGCTAATTTGACGAGGGAGCTTGAAAAATGTTCGAGTTCTCTTGGTGAATCGGTCTCTGTTGACAGTGTTTCGGTGGTTCTTGAAAGGGTTAAGGCGCAGTTGGAGGTGGAGGCAAAGGAGTTTGACACGGAAGTCACGGGTGCCGCTTCGGCTATTAGTGTTTTGAATCAGCGCATCAAGGAATTGGATGAGAATCTGTCCAAGTTTTCAGGCGAGGCTGAGGCGAAGGCTTGCCCGACGTGTGACACGGAGCTGCCTCCTGAACGTGTTTCGCAGTTAGTGGGCAAGTACTCTTCTCAGCGGAGTGCTGCCAAGGAGAGAGTGCTTGCGTTGGAGAGAGATTTGCAGGAGGCAGAAAGGCAACGAGAGCTGGTTTATGGCAGGAAGAGGGAGGTAGACGGGATTAGCGCTGAAAGGCTTGGGAGTGTGGCGGCAGAGCTGGCAGAATTGGAAATTGAAGTTGCTGGCGAGAGGTTGGAGGTTTCACGACTTGAGAAGCAGGGTGAATTGCTGAAGGCTGTGGATAAAGAGTTGGAGCAGCTTGAGAGTGAGAAGCGTGGCTATGAAGAGGCTCATCGTGAGTTTGAATTGGCAAAACTGCGGCTGGATAGATTGCCCTCTGAAGAGGAAATTGAAACGGAAAAGAAGCCTCTGACATTGGCTTTTGAAGAAGTTGCGGGGCGGCTTAGGCTTTCGGTGGAGCAGCTTGGTTATGAGCCTGAGAAGCCTCAAGAGGAGCTCGTTCAGCTGAGGAAGAAGAAGGAAGAGTATGATCAGAATGTCTCGGTTGCGAAGAGAAAGAGCGAGTACGAGTCAGGTGTGGCTTCAACGCTCAAGGAGCTGGCTGCTTGTAGAGATGCGCATTCCAAGACTGTTCGCACCATAGACGAGCTTGGTTACTATGAGGAAGCGCACAGAGCTCGGCAGGAGCAGTTTAAGCAGAAGGGCAAAGAGGTCAAAGAATTAGCTGAGACCATTATCGCAACGGAGCAGGATAGACTCCACGCGGATGACGAGGCGCGCAAGTGCAGGGATGAGCTTGGGGCTCTTGAAGCGAGGGCCGTGGAGAAGAAGCTGGTGGACGGATACATCTCCGTTTTGGGTAAGGTTAGGGATGCTTACGGCAAAGACGGCATTCAAAAGATGATTCGCGCGCGAGCGAGACCTCTTCTTGAGAAGACAACGAGAGATTTGTTTGAACGGTTTAACCTTGCCTATTCGGACATTAAGATCGATGATGACTACAACATCAGTGTGATAGGTTCTTCTGGAGAACAGGATATTGACCAGATCAGCGGTGGAGAACGAGTGGCGTTGGCGATAGCGCTTAGGCTTGCGATTGCGCAGGTATTGTCCGGAAGGATTGAGACTGTTATTATGGATGAGCCTACAACTCATTTGGATGAGGAGAGGCGGAAGGAGCTGGTGAATATTTTGAATTCGTTTTTCAGGGAAGGCGGTAGAATAATCCCGCAGATGCTGATAATCACGCATCACAACGAAATAGAAGAAGTGGCTGATGTGGTGTATTCTGTAAAGAAGAAAGAAGGCTACTCAACCGTAGAATCAGGGAAATTTCTTAATTCGGTCCCTCTATAACGTAAGCCGATAGACTTTAACCGATTTACGCTGTTATTAGCGTGAGCTTGAAACATGACTGAGTGGAAAGCGCGGCTCCTATACTTTGATTCACTACTTGATGAGCTTAGAAAAGGCAGAGAAATAGGCGGCAAGCTGCGTTTTAATCGCTCCGCGATAGTTGCAAGTGACATTGCGGAGCAGTTTTACTGTGAAAAGAAAGTTGAAATGGAGTATCTCCATGGCGAGGTGGAGACTGAAGCGAAGAACATAGGCACCGAAGCTCATGAGAAACTGACTGAAGACTCCGTTAAAGTCAAAAGAGATGAACTGTGGCAGGAAATTTATGGAAAAAAACCAGTATTTGCTTTGGAGATGTTCCTTCTCGCCAAATACAACGATGTGATTCTAGCTGGCAAGCCTGATTCGGTGCTTTTTGCTCGTGGTTTTCCGCTTGTAGTCTTTGAGTACAAGTTCAGCCGAAGCGGCATAGCTTATCCGTCTTATCATGTTCAAGCGCAGACTTATAGTGTTCTGCTTGAGAATATGGGTTTTAACACGAGCTGACTATTTTATGCGATTATAGTGGCTGACCCTAAGACAAGAGGAAGTAGAGAGTTCAGACAAAACGTGATTCGCACTGTAATGGGCAATGGTCCCAGGGAAGCCACGCATTCAATTGATAACGCAAAGATTTACTTCTGTAAATTCATAGACGGTTAAGCTAATTTAGTTCATACATGAAAAAATGTCTGCCCCTAACTTTCAGGAGCCCCTATCCCCCTACCTTTTTTCTTCGGCAACTGATCTGTCACGTATCCAAATGGGGAACAGTGGGTGTTTTCACTCGCTAAGTGTGGCTTAGCACTGCCCCCCCGTTTCCTATACCGTTTTTTTCGCGCTCACTTAGTTTTCATCATGATCGTATGCACAAAAAAAGAATTCTTTTTTTTCACCACAGTTATTGCACGTTCGGATTGCAGTGAGGCATCGTTAGAGGACGCGGTCCGAATCTAACACAGCGGAAAAGGGAATTTAGGAACACACATGCGCGCTACATCATCTTGGCTAACTCTGCGCCTAATTGTTTGAATGTTTCTTCCGCGCCCTCTTCGAGCGACCCCTCTCTACCCTTCACAACCGCCGAAGCATGAGGCTTAACAATCGTCAAGCCCAAACTCTTCAACTTTCCCTCAATCTTTCCTCCGGCACTTCCAGCCAACCTACTCCTACTCATCTTAGTGTCAAGTGCAAACGCCTTCTTTCCACTCAAGCCTTCCGCACTCTTCAAACGCTCCAGAAACGCCTTTATCGGTTTCGAAGCACTCCAAGCATGAACAGGACTACCAACAACCAACAAATCATACCCGCTCAATTCATCAAACTTGACCGCATCAACCCGCACACAGTCAACATCAACTCCACCGTCTTCTAACCCCTTCGCCAAAGCCCTCGCAACCTTCTCAGTATTACCATACACACTGTCATAGACAACCAACGCCTTACCCAAACTCAGCCACCTCACACAAACACACTA
>JALHSY010000036.1 GCA_022865455.1 Candidatus Bathyarchaeota archaeon | reverse complement strand
AGCGAGCCACCGCCGGACCTGCATACTGATCTGACGTGCTTTATGTACTCGATGTCGTGAACCAGCTTGACGTCTTCGGTACTGGCTTTTCTTGGTTCGACAAGCTGCCAGTTTCTGCTGGACGGAAGTGTGCTTTTCTTTAGTTCGTTCATGATTGCCATAAGGCGTCTTGCGGATTCAGGATGACTTCTGCCGGGATTGTGCTCGTAGTATTTTGGTGAAAAAATCACGGCTGTCCTGCTCATGCTCCATCATCTTTGAAGGTTTCTTGAAACATTTTCTGCAAGTATTCCTTCAATAAGAGTCCGCGTCTCTTGGCAAGTTTCTTCAATGTTGCTGCCACACCTGTCGCGTACTGCATCGCCTTCTTCGGCTTGTCTACTACGGGTCGGGGAAGGCCGATGTTCTGTGCTGCTCGCCTCAACACCAGTTTTCTGAGCGTGTCCTTTGAACGCTCTATTTTCAGTTCCAATGGCAGCGCTGTGGCGAATTTCGCTATTTCGTACGCTGCGAATGGTAAGCACAGTTCTGTGTTGTGATAGTTGCAGATTTTGAAGTCCCGTTCAAAGTTGGCTTCATGCATTTCTGCTATGTCGTTGAGAATTGCTTCCTGCGCTTTCTCGCTGCCATATTGAAGGTAATCGTCCACGTATCGCTTGTAGCCTCCGAAAAGCTCGTCTGCACCCTGCCCTGCCAGCAGCACCTTAAGGTTGATGTCGGCTGTTTTTTCCGCTGTCCAATAAATCGGGATGGCTATGCTTGTCTTGACGGGGTCAGGCTCCTCAATCAGCCACAGAACTTTCCTGACGATCTTCTCAACGTCATCCTCATTGTACGTGTAAACGTGGATGGGCAGTTTCAGTTCTTCCGCCACCCTTTTGGCGTGGTCTGTCTCAGACTGGTTTTCTAAGCTGACGTGAATCAGATGCACGTCTACTGAAGTCTTCTTTGCTAGGAAGGCAATGATGCTGCTGTCTAATCCTCCTGAGAAGGCAACTGCGACTTCCTTAAGCCCTAGAAGCCTCTCTTTCAAGGACTGCTGTAGAAGGCTCTGCAGTTTCTTGGCTGCTGTTTCCATGGTTATCTGCTTTGGCTTAGAAACGGTGAGCGTTCTTGCTGGTTTGAATTTGAAACCGTGCTTGTCAATAAGGGCCAGATGCCCAGGTGGAAAAGAATATGTTTCCTCAATGCCGACCTTCCACAACGCTTTACGTTCCGAAGACAAGGCCGCCAAATCCGAGTTTTCGCCATAATAGAGTGGGCGAGTGCCCATCACGTCTCTGCCTGCAATGATCCTCTCAGCCTCGGCTATTACGAAAGTGAAGTCCCCTTCAGATTTCTGGACTAGAGTCTCTGCAAGAGCTTCAGGGTGCAATTGAAGTTCTTTGGCTATCCTGTCTGCGGTAAGAATTTCCGTGGCTGGGCGATAGAATCTTCCCTCAACAACCAGCGCTGCATTTTCTAGCTTTTTTGGTTGCGGTTTGTCCGAATTGAGGATTCTTGAGAAGGCATAACCGACTATTATTGGTGAGTCCACTTGTTGGTTTTCTAGGGCTTTAACGGATCTTTCTATTCTTACAGTGTTCGGCGATGCTATCCCGAATGTTTCAGTTTTCTCATGCTCCAAAGTCTTGAGCATGGTGACTGCTGTCTCTGTTGCGTTCTCGCCTTTCTTGCTTACGACTGCGATTATTGATCCCATCTGAGAGAGCCTTTCTGTTCAAGCTGTTAGTGTGTTGTTTGGTAAAACATTAATCTTTAATCGCTGTAACTCTTGTTGCGAGGGAAATTGATCTTGCCTATTCTTCCCGTTGATACGGGTCGCTATGGAACAGGGGAAATGCTGAAACTCTTCGAGGAAGAAACACGCGTTCAGAAAATGCTTGACGTCGAGGCTGCTTTGGCGTGGGCGCACGCTGAAGTGGGCAACATACCTCGCAAAGACGCTGAAGTGATTGTGACCATGGCCTCTTTGAAGCATGTCAAGCTGAGCCGCGTGAAGGAGATTGAGCGCGAAATAAAGCACGACGTTGCCTCATTGGTCAGAGCTTGTGCGGAAGCGTGCGGGCCAAGCGGGGCTTACGTTCACCTCGGGGCAACAAGCTACGACATCGTGGACACGGCGAATGCGCTCCAGTTCAAAGACGCTTTGAATCTTATCGAAAGAAAGCTTAACGACCTTGAGAAGATTCTGATGGAAAAAGCACTGCGGTACAAAGACACTTTGATGATGGGGAGGACGCATGGACAACACGCTTTGCCGATAACTCTGGGCTTCAAGTTTGCGGTTTGGACGCGTGAAGTTTCAAGGCACATACAAAGACTCAGGCAATGCAGGGAGCGCGTTGTGGTTGGGAAGATGAGCGGGGCGGTTGGCACGCAGGCTGGCTTTGGTGTTAATGCTGCGAAGATTCAGGAGCTTGTCATGCGCCGGCTGGGGGTTAAGGCGGCTGACATTTCGACTCAGATAGTGCAGAGGGACCGTTACGCCGAGTTTGTGTGTCTGATGGCGATGATTGCCTCTTCCCTGGACAATTTTGCCTCTGAAATCAGGGAGCTGCAGAGACCGGAAATCGGTGAGCTCGCTGAAGCTTTTGAAGTCGAGAAGCAAGTTGGCAGCTCAACGATGCCTCACAAGCGAAATCCAGAAACCTGCGAGAGAATCTGCGGCTTGGCTAGAATCGTCAGAAGTCTCACTGTTCCTGCCTTGGAGAATGTGCCAACATGGGGTGAGCGAGATTTGACACAGTCTTCTGCAGAGCGGTTTATCCTTCCTGAAGCATGCATCTTGGCTGATTACATGCTTTTCCTGATGAGCAACATAGTTGCCAACTTGCGTGTTGACGAGCAGCGCATGCTGAAGAATGTGGAGTTGACTGAAGGGCGGGGCATGTCTGAAGCAGTCATGATTGCGTTAACCGAGAAGGGCATGAACCGGCAAGAAGCGCATGAGTTGCTGAGAAAATTGACCATAAAAAGCGAGGTTGAAAAACGACACTTCCGTCAAGTTCTTATCGAAAACAGAGCCATAACGGAAAGATTGAGTAAGAAAGAGATTGATGAAGCTCTCGATCCGAAAAACTACTTGGGCACTGCGCTAAAGCAGGTTGAGAACATTGTGAGAAAAACAGGCAAAGAGCGCCATGCTAGGGGTTTGGGCTAGTATTCTGTTAGTGCTTTCTGTTTCCAGACGTCCTCTCGTTCAAGCCTTTCCCACGTTTTCTTCTTCACAAACCCGCCGACCTGCTCCTTAATCTTCTTCGTCAGAACGGATCCTATGAGCGGCAGATTCATCAGGTCTTCAATCGGCGCATGTTTTAAGTCCTCTATGGTCTTGTAACCAGCATTGTACATTATGCGTCCGCGAACCCTGCCGACTCCTTCCAGCTTGGCAAGGGTCAATAATTCCTTCTTCACTCCCTTCTCCACTCTCACCATAAGCTCAACAGTCTCGAGCAGAACTTCCTTTGCCCCGAAGAGCACAGCCAGCTCATGTGTCGAATGAAGCAGCCACTTCGCGTTTTCAATCGCCCTATAAAGGTCGCCAGGCTGCACCCTGAACTTGTCGATTACTAGGTCTTCGCTCATTTCCTCAATCCACCCCTTCAAAACCATGGCTGTTTTAACTTCTCCGAGAAACTCTTCATAGTCTATCCTGTCGTCCCACTCATTTGGCACCTCTGTCAGAAACTCTTCCCTGTGCTCTTCCATGAAAAGCGTCAACTCGTCCATTTCGCTCGAGTAAGGTCTCATCACTGGACCCATGTCAGGCGTGTGGGCGATCATGTGTAGGAGACTTAAGTCAGTCAAGTGCGCAGGTTTTTTCTTAAATGTGTCTCGGATTATGACGGCTGAAACGGGGTCTATGTAGAGCTCGCTCACTCGCTTCCCAAACCTTGTGGCGTTGATGTCGCTGCCAAAGACTTCAATCATTTCCTCATCATAGAGGTATTTGAGAATCTTGGCTATTATGCCCTTTATCGCATCAGTGTCATATTGGTGTGCATAGAATGTTCTGCCGAAAAACTCGAAAAGCCCCTGTTCTGTGTGGGCGAAGTCTGCGGCTATCGTTGCCAGTACATGAGACCTCAGAATCCGTTCAACGGCGAGCCTCGACCAGATGCGTTCAGGCCGTCCGAGAACATAACTTTCCAGCAGATAGTCTGCTTCGTCAGCGGTCTTAGCGATGAGTATGGCTTCACCAACCTTATCGTACTTTGGTCTCCCCGCTCTCCCAGCCATCTGCTTATACTCTAGAACACTGATTGGATAATAGCCATATCCAGCCTCGTACCGCTTGTAATCTTGAATGACCACCGTTCTAGCCGGTAAGTTCACGCCGAAAGCCAGCGTAGGCGTGGCGGTCAAGACTTTGATCTTTCCCTCTCGAAAAGAGCCCTCTATTATCTTGCGGTGACCACCGCCCAGACCAGCATGGTGGAAAGCTGTTCCACACCTGACTAACTCGGCAAGTGACTCGCTTATTCTTGTTCTTTCACCCGCTGCCAGAATCCTCTCTGCCTCATGCTCCAAGGCACGTCGCACGGGCTTGGACAGAATCTGTTGAATCTCGACTGCGATTCTCTTCGCAAGCGTAGCAGCGTTTTTTCGTGTTGACGCAAAGATCAAGGCTTGTCCGCCGTTCTTCACGGTGTTTAGCGCCAAATTCAGTGCTGAGTCTTTTGTTTTCCTCTCTATTTTTCGGGCGTCCCCGTCCTTGTATTGGATTTCGTCTTGTAGAAGAATCCCCTCTCTTAAGGAGACTGGTCTCCACTCTGTCGTGATGTGGCTCGCCTTAAGCCACTCTGCGATTTCGTCAACGTTGTTTATTGTTGCGCTTAAGGCTAAGACCTGCATGTCTGGGTTAACCTGCATGAGCCTTGCCAAAACCACCTCAAGTGTTGGGCCGCGTTCAGAATCATTGAGCAAGTGGACTTCGTCAGCTACCACAAGAGAAATCTCATCCATCCACTTTGCTCTATGCCTTAGAAGCGAGTCTGCCTTTTCATTTGTTGCTATGATTATGTCATATCTTTCGAGCCACGTGTCAGTGCTGTCAAAGTCGCCTGTACTGATGCCGATCCTTACGCGTTTCCCATCCTTCTTCTCTATGGAGGCGTATTTCTTGAATTCGTCAAACTTCTCGCTTGCCAAAGCCCTCAAGGGGGTCAAGTAGATTGTCTTTCCACCTGCTTCCACTATGTGCTTGAGCGCGCAGAACTCAGCCACTAAAGTCTTTCCAGACGCGGTTGGACTGGCCAAAACAAGATTTCTTCCGTCAAGGGCGCCAGCCTTTATCGCTTCCTCCTGCGGCGGATAAAGGTCGACGATTCCAGACTTGATTACTACTTCCTTGACTGATTCTGGAATCGCCAAGTCCGTTACTTTCACTAAGATGCGCCCATTTTCTCTTTTATAACAGCAAATACAACATCGGCAACTTAAAATGTTATGTTTATTGACGTTTTCCCTTTGGGACACGTTTTTTTACTAGATAGATGCTACTAGAAATTAAAGAACAAGATTGGTCAAAGAAAAGGATTGGTTTGCTGATGGTTGAAAACGTGAAAGAACTGCTGAAGGCGCATGAAGGCATAAAGCATGAGGTCTATCTGGACATCGAAAATTCTAGCATCGTTCCAAGAGAGGTTGTCAACGCGATGCTTCCGTATTATGACCAACGCGCATATGGCAACCCAACACTAACACACAAGCCGGGCTGGGAAGCCTTCGAAACAATAATGGAATCAGCGCAGAAAATAGCGGCTTTCCTAGGCTGCAGAGCGCTCGAAGAAGTCAACTTCACTCCAGGGGAAACAGAAGCAAACAACCTTGCGATCATCGGCGCGACCTTCCCACTGAAGAATAAGGGCAAAAAGATCGTGATTTCAGAGATCGAACCCATAAACGTGTTGCAGGTCGCTGAAAGGCTCCAAGAATACGGGTTTACTGTGAAGAAAATCCCTGTCGATGGTGAGGGCTTTGTGAATCTTGAAAAACTAAGCGATGCAGTTGACAAGGAGACAGTTCTCGTAAGCCTTTCGGCAGTGAATCACGAGATTGGAACGATACAGCCAATCAAACAGGCGGGAGAAGTCGTCAAAGACAAGAACCCTGAAACCCTTTTTCATACCGACGCATCAGACGCTTACGGCAAAATCCCATTTGGCGTACAGGTTTCGAACGTAGACCTTGCGACCATAAGCAGCTACAAAATCCTAGGACCAAGAGGAATAGGCGCTCTATATGTAAGAGAAGGCGTTAACGTCGAAAGAGTCTTGGAAGGACAAATAGGAACACAGAAACTGTGGCCGGGAGTTGAGAACACGCCGCTGATCGTTGGTTTCACGAAAGCCTCCGAATTGGCTTTTGAGAACTTCGAAGAAAACACGCGTCACATGCGAGAACTTCGAGGCAAGCTGATTGATGGTATAACCCAAGGAGTACCTGAAACTCGACTTAATGGACCGATGGGCGACAAGAGAGGCCCGGACAACGTGAATATCAGTTTCCTCAGATGCGAAGGCGAGGCCTTGACCATCGAGTTGAGCCTGAAAGGCGTGTATGTTTCGAGTGGAAGCGCGTGCACAAGGCGTCTTCTTCAGCCAAGCCACGTTCTGATTGCCATAGGCCGAAAGTATGATGAAGCGCATGGAAGCATATTGATGAAAGTTACACGTTACCATACCGAGCAAGATATAAACTACGTCTTGGGAGTCATTCCGAAAGCAGTTGAGAGAATCAGAGGGATAGTTGGCTCTACAGGAGTTGAATGAACATGTCGCGTATGCCGTTACCCTATAATCCGAAAATACTGGAATTGTTCAAAAACCCAAAAAACGTTGGAAAAATGGAAGACGCTACCGTGACAGCTGTTGCAGGAAACCCCATGTGCGGGGACATGATAACCTTCTACCTGAAAATCAACGACCAAGACATCATTGAGAAAGCATCCTTCGAAAGCTACGGCTGCGCCGCAAACATAGCCACCTCAAGCATAGTGACTGAAATGGTTAAGGGACTGAAACTTGAAGACGCGTGGAAAATCTCTTGGAAAAGCGTAACCGAAGCGGTCGGCGGACTGCCTAGCGTGAAGTTCCACTGCGGCATATTGGCCGTTGGAGCCTTGAAAAGAGCCATTAGGAAATACTACAGAAACAAGGGAGTTTCGCCAGACTGGCTTCGGGGAGGACGCACTTTTGAAGAAAAGCAGGCGTTGGAAGAAGAGGACTTGGCGAAGCTTCTTACTAAGAGAATGAAGGCGGCAGAAGAAAAGCAATGTTAGACCCGTACAAGATCCGAGAGGATTTTCCAATACTGGAACGAAAGGTCAACAACAACCCACTAATATACTTTGACAATGCAGCAACGTCACAGAAACCAAGACAGGTCATTGAAGCTATCAAGAGTTTCTACGAAAATCATAATGCGAACGTGCACAGAGCCGTTCATACGCTTTCGCAGGAGGCATCAGAACTCTATGAGAACGCACATGAGGAAGTCGCGAGATTCATAAATGCGAGCGGCATGGAAGAAACAATCTTTGTAAGAGGCACTACAGAAGCAATAAATTTGGTCGCCTACTCTCAAGGTCTCCACAATCTGAAGGAAAATGATGAGGTAATAGTAACGTTGATGGAGCACCACAGCAACATAGTCCCTTGGGAAATCCTCTCAAAAATAGCCGGGTTCAACATCAAATACGTAGATGTAAACAACGACGGAACCATAAACTATGAAAGCTTTGAAGGTGCCATTTCAAAGAAAACCAAGATTGTCTGCGTCAGCCACGTTTCGAACGTCACAGGAGTAGTGAACGACGTTCGAAGAATCGCTAAGACTGCGCACGAGTATGGCTCGCTCGTGCTTGTCGACGGAGCGCAATCCGTCCCGCATCTGCCTGTGAACGTTAAAGACTTAGACGCGGATTTCCTTGCCTTTTCGGGCCACAAGATGCTGGGTCCAACAGGCATCGGCGTTCTGTATGGCAGACGAGAGATTCTTGAAGAAATGGAGCCGTTTCAAGGCGGAGGCGAAATGATACGGGCTGTCGAATTCAGCTCCAAGACACGGCGATGCTCCATCACTTGGAATGACCTCCCTTGGAAATTCGAGGCAGGAACGCCCAACGTTTGCGGCGGCGTCGGCCTGACCGAAGCTGTGAAGTACTTGAAAAAAGTAGGCATGGAAAACGTGAAGGAACACGAGGAAGCCTTAACCAAATACGCTATGTCAAAAATGCGGGAATGCTGCAAGAAAGTCAAAATCTACGGGCCGCAGACCCCGACAGCCAAATGCGGTATAGTTCCCTTCGGCGTTGATGGCGTAAGCTCTCATGATATTGCCCTGTTTCTTGACAACTATGGAATTATGGTGCGAAGCGGCTTTCACTGTGCCCAACCGCTACATGAAGTGTTCAGGTTGAATTCTTCCGCCAGGGCCAGCTTCTACATATACAATACTTGCGAAGAGATCGACAGGTTCATCGAGATCCTAAAGGAGATCGAGCAGTTTTAATGGGCATCGTAGAGGATTATGTAGCCAGAACCGAGGGAACATGCGGCAAGGAAAAGGATGTTATCGTCATATTCAAATACGAAAAGAAAGATGAAGCGATCAACAGGATTCTTAAGAGAGCCAAGGTTGAGAAATCACTCGCTGGCATAGTCTTTGAACTCACTTTCAAAAACTTCTCTTTCAGGCTTTACCGAAGTGGCAAGGCTATCTTTAGGAGTTTAAAGAATAAGGACGAGTTAAACGCTGTCTTGTCTGAGCTTCTGTCGTGAATGCGTCGAGCCAATTGCTGCAAAATTGTAGGCATAGTCTCGGATTGAACCTATTCATCCGTGAAGACTTTGGCCACTTTCTGCAGTTCTTTCGTCACAGACATCAAGAACTTGACTCTCTTTTCGGTCTTCGATCTGCACGAGTTGATGATCATTTTCAACTTCGTCATGACATCGCTTGTGATGTCGATGAGGATTCCATGATTTTCTTGATCTGCAAGGTTGAGTATCTCCACTTCACCATTCCTGTAAACCAGCACCAATTGCCCGGTAGGATACAGGTACGCCTTGTTCACTTGTGCCTTGTAGTTTTCTGGAAGCGAGGAAACGGAAATCTCAAGCGTCTTGCTTAGAGGCTTCAGGATTTTGAGCAGGAAATTGAAGAATTCCTTCACTAGGTTTTCTTCTTCTTTGGCAAGTTCGGACATTTGCCCGACGTTTTCCTGCATCTCCTTTAAGGACGCCTGCGTCTCGTCTTCGTCTGCCTTCGGACTTACAGGCGCGGGCGTTGCATCTATCACCGCTTGCGGTTGGGCCTCCTGTGGCGTAATTGCTGCTGGCGCAGGAGTCTTCTCAGTCACTCATATTCACCTCTGGATGAGCACGACTGCTTCAATTACCATGGGTTTGATAATAAGTGTTAGTCTGTATAGAGAGTCTACATACAATGCTGTGATATGTGGGGACAATCTTGTATGTTAAGACATAAGACTTTAATAAGTATGTTTCCCATCACATCTGGGACGAGACAATGAAGCAAGAGTCGAAAACAGGCGTATTAGGGTACGGGACGGACGCCATCAAGGACGCGGGAAAATTCGCCATCAAAACGGAATCTGTCTCGTTGCGAAGGGGGACCTCCAAGATTACTGTTGACATCAGCAGAAGGCGCGAGATGTCCCAATCCCCTCATTACCATAAATATGACATAGCAAGATATGATCTTCATCCTGGTTATGTATTTCCCGAGTTTCTTCAAAGCCTGGTTCCAGCGGGAACGCCGGAGTTCGTGGACAGTGGTCAAAGATATGTCGAGCGCATGACTAGGGCCCTTTTCTATTTCAAACAATGTGCGCTGATCGGGCCTTCGGGAACTGGAAAAACCCACATAACCTATCTTGTCGCCGAGCTGACCGGCCTGCCTGTGTGGGAAGTCAACTGTGGTTTGCAGACATCCTCTTACGACTTGATCGGTAGGTTCATAGGCCTTGGAAAAGAAAACTGGGTTGACGGGCAAGTGACCAGCTGGCTAAGATTCGGCGGACTGTTGTATCTTGACGAGGCCAACATGATGAAACAAGATGTTGCTACAAGATTGAACCCTGTGCTTGACACAAGAGGCCACCTAGTTCTAACAGAAAAGGACAATGAAATAGTCACACGTCACCCCTATGCGACTCTCATCATCAGTATGAACCCGTTCTCAGCAGAATTCTCTGGAACAAAACCGTTGAACGCTGCCTTCAGGAGACGCATGAGCGTTTGGGTGAACTTCGACTTTGAAAGCGTGGGCGACAGGGTTTCTCAACAAGAAGTTGCACTGTTAGTGAAGAGAACAAACATCGACGAGAATACTGCATACAAGATTATAAGGGTTGGAGCTGAAATGCGCAGACTATACAAAGCTGGTGATCTTCCATATGGTCCTTCAATAGGCGACCTAATTCACTGGGCAGTCTTGATAAAGGACGGGTCTGACCCTCTGTCTTCGGCCGAAGAAACGATAGTGGCGTTAACCAGTGACAGTGTAGAGGTGCAAGGAGATGTGCGAAGAGTGATTGAGTCAGTTTTCAACAGCTAATCGTTTTGTTGTGCATGGTGAACCATGTGGGGTTCTTGGAATACGCTTGGTCAATATCCTTCGAAAAGGACTGGCTGAAAACGAAACTGCTAGTGTCCCCTAGGTTCAACTTTCCTCAGCTGGTTCTCGATGAAGTGGGTCTTGTAAGCATAATTCCAGAGCCCAAAGTCAGCAAGAACGCGGAGGAAGAAAAAACAATATCGCTGATGGGCTATGTCTTTCCGTCCGATCCGCTAGGCAAAACGCAACTAGTAAGTCTTTTCCGAGCTTCAGTTTTTCATCTTAGTGCGCATGTTGTCTCTGCGAGCCTGCGTGATTATGAAGAATGGAGAGAAAACAAAGATCCACGACTGGCAAAATTCACAATTTCCCTTATAGAGGATGTGAAAGCTGAGGCCTGTGTTCGCTTGTTGCACGCGGACGGGCTCGCCGATCTAGCATTTGCAAATACCTTAGCCTTGCAAAGGTTGCGCCGTATAGACAAGATGGCGAATCCCGCAACCAGAATCATGACGGGGCTTCTGGTAAAAACCAACACTGGCTCGACTGAGACCCACTCAGAAAATGAGCGTAAAACAATAACCGACCTCGTTGGGCTTCTCAGAGAATTTAAGGAGAAAGTTGTCCTCTCGTCCAAAGATGGAAAAGTGAGCCTGAAAGAAGACCAAGAAAGAGTAGCCGACAAGATTTACGGTACTATCGAAGATGTCGGTCCAGTAACTGAAGTTCCATTTCTTCCCCACACTGAAGAATTAGGGTCATGTTCAATCCTTTATCCCTGCTACACCGTCAACCCTGATGTTACTCTTGGAGATAACTTTAAGAAGTGTTTACAGTTTTTAGGTGGAACCATTCCGTCTTCTGAAGGTGGAGAAGAGCTGCGAGAGAAAAAGTTCGCCGCCGAGGCTGTTCAGATTTTTGAATCGTGGGAACGACAAAAGGAGAAAGAGGAAAAAATGCTTTCCGTGTACGAGAATCTCCTTTCAACGAAGTTCAAATCTGTTGAAACCCCCGAGAAAGACTACTCAGAGTATTTGAGAGTTAAGGCTAGATGCAAGGGTGATTCGCGCAAACTGACAGGGACTCTCCTTGTCGCCACCGATGCGATTGATGAAGACCCTAACAAACTCTACGGAGTGCTGGATTTGCAAGAAGTCATCCAAGTCATAGCCAGCAAAAGCCCGAGAATGGATGTTTTTATGTTAGACGAAAACAAGAGCAAGAGCTACTCTTGGGTGATCTTGCTGGACGCAAGCAGAAGCATGAAAAGCAACAAGGATTTTGCATTAGAACTCTTCGTGAGTTTAGGCGAAGCCGCAAATGCGCTTCTAATGGACCCAACATCATGGGGAATGTACGCCTTCAACGATCGATTTTTCATAATTAAGGACCCCAAAGAACGATACAATACTGAGGTGAAATCACGGATT
>JALHSY010000209.1 GCA_022865455.1 Candidatus Bathyarchaeota archaeon | reverse complement strand
TAGCCTCGCTGATTCTGGGTCGCTTGTAGAGGAGCCCATGGAAAAGTGCAGTGAGGCTTTTATTCTCTCTTTCGTTATTGAGAATCGTGGTTAAATGAGAAAGAGCCTACAAGCGAGCCTTACTGCCATATTTGCGGCCCTCCACAGCGTTCTATATTTTGTCTCGTTTGGGCTTTGGCGTAACTGGGGAATCTACCTAGAACCTGTTGAAGCAGTAGTTCTAGGTCCTAGAATCGGTTTTTTAGCCGCGCTTGTCGGAAGTCTAGTTGCGAGGATAGCTAGGCCAGATGCTCTTTGGATGTTTGGTTTGATCGCTGAGCCAGTAAGTGTCTTGATCGCGGGCCTACTGGCCAGAGCCAGATGGAAACCCGTCTTGATCGCTTATGCCGTAATGCTTTCAGCCTATTTCCTTCATCCGTTCGGAAGGGCCTTGCCTCTTTGGACGATATTGGACATTTTGCTAGCTTTGCTGTTGATCTATCCAGCTGCGAGACTGAGCAGAGCCCTATTTGGGAAAGATGTCAAAAGCTTGTCAATCGCGCTTGTTGCGGTTTCATTTGTCTGTATAGCCACAGACTCGCTTGTGAGAGTATTCTTGCTTGTTCCATGCGGTTTGTATGGTGTGCTTTTCCCAAGTTATGAAGTGCTTTACGCGGTATTCGTGGGGGGCGCAGCCAGCTCTTATGTTGAAGACGTTATCGTTGTTTTGGTATCATTCGTTGCCGGCGTGCCTTTAGTAATGATTGCTTCGAAACTTGGGATTTTGGAGAAAAACAATAAGAAAGGCGAAAAAGCGCTATGAGAGGTCACTGCGCTGGGGGTGGCCGTGGTTTTTGCTGCTGTTTCTGAAGCTCTAAGTATTCGGTGAGTAGCAGAATGCCCTCTATTATGAGAAACAGGCCGACAACTAGGTTGAGAGATTCTTTCCAAGCTATCACTACAATGCCGAAGATCACACATAGAATGGCTAATACTGGCTTAGATACGGTTATTCCAATTTTCTTCAGACCTTGTTCAACGACCTCAGTCAAGCCACTTTTGCTCTCCTTCATGCTTAACTACCTAGACACGGCTCAATCACATTCAAGACATTCGAAGACCTGTACGAGAAGACAACAATTCTTAAACCCCCAAGGCAGTTAACAGGTAGAACAGGGCGCAATCATGGCAGAACTGAAATTCAAGAAAGTGTTCATCTTTCTGGACACTGACAAGCATGCAAGCCCCTTTGACATACTCTCCACAATCGACGTTCTTCCAGACGCTGCAGTCTTGAAGTATGAAAATGTGACGGCTGAAGATGCAGAGAAAATCATCCAAGATGCAATGTTTCCAAGGGGCCCCGAAGGGGCAAAGCACACGAAAATCTTCATCAACGGCCACGACTTCAAGCGGGCGAATGACATTTTAGAGAAGGTCAAACACAGCATGTTTCCGCCCTTTGAACTTGCCATAATGATCGATCCAAGAGGAGCGTACACAACGGCTGCCGCGGCAGTGGCAAAAACTCTGAGTCTTTCAGTCGAGAAAGGACTTGGAGGTCTCGAGAAGAAAACAGTTGCCATATTGGCTGGAACTGGGCCAGTGGGACAGACCGCTGCAAGACTCTACGTTTCAGAGAAGACAGACGTGATCGTCACTTCCCGCTCTCTTCAAAAAGCCGCATCATTAGCCACAAAGATCAACGAAGAATGCGGAGAAGAAAAAGTCAGAGGCGTTGAAGCCCAAACCGCTGAAGAGATAGGGAAAGCCATTGAAAAGACCGAAATCATCCTTTCAGCTGGAGCGGCTGGAACCAACCTTCTCCCGTTGAATGTGCTCAAAGAACATGGGAGAAAATGCAGGATAGTGGCTGACATTAACGCTATTCCGCCGTTGGGCGTTGAAGGGTTAGATTCAAACAGTGATGGGAAAGAAATTCTGCCATACGTTTTCGGAATCGGCGCGTTG
>JALHSY010000208.1 GCA_022865455.1 Candidatus Bathyarchaeota archaeon | reverse complement strand
GGATCCTTCTGTTCATGAAGCTGAGAATGTTCTTTTCTATTTCGTCCTTGTGGTTTTTGATTTTTCCGAGCGTTTCATCGTGCGCTCTTTTAATGGTTATTTCCTCTGATTCGACAATTCTCTTTCGTGTGTTAAGGTTTTCGAGGTGTTCTTGAAGTCGCGACAGCCCTTGCTTGGTTTCCGCGACTTCGGCAGATGCTGAAAGTTGTCTTTCAAGCATCATGACTTCCACACATCTTTGATGAAGGCTTGCCAGAGAATCCTTTCTCAGAATGTTGTCTATGGCGTGTCTTGCTTTCCGTTCTTTCTCTGGCTTCAGGTTCAGCCTCTCTGACATTGACCTGTCTAGTTTTTGCAGTATCTCCTTCAGTACGGGATAACCAGTTTCCTCTGTCGCAAAGGCTTCGAACGGATTCTCTAGGTATTGATCGAGTTTGCCAAGTTCATCTAGGGTGAGTCCGCTTCCTCCGCCCCGGAGCGAGAGTGACCGTAGTTTTATGAACGGTTTTTGAAGATGCTGCAGACTCTGTTTCACTTCTGCGCCTAGCTCATCGATTTTCCCGCTTGCCTGACTTAGCTGGCTCATGTTGCCCTTGCTTCTCAGTTCAGCCATTTTCTGGTGCGTTTCAGAGATTTCTTTCTCAAGCGAGACTCTTTCATTTTCAGTCCTCTTCTTCTGCTCGTTGGTGTTTGCCAGCTGCTCTTCAAGAGCCTTGAGTTTGTCTGCGAGCTGGAACGTTTCCTCCAGTGTTTTGGTTTTAACGTATTCTCTGGTCAGGAAGCTGTGAAGCTCTTCGAGCGAGTTCTTGGCTTTTTCGAAGACCGTCAGAAATTTCCTTCTGTCCATGATGAAGAATGGGGATATTCTCGGAAACCAGTTCCTGACGTCGACCTCAGTTACTATGAACGCCTTCTGCGTTTCCTGAACGAATTTCCCGAAACTGTCGTATGTAACGTTGTCTGGGACCTTAGCCTGTTTTATTCTGTCGAGGAACAGTCTTGCAAGCTTGTTCAGGGCTCTGGCTCTCTTGTAGGTCTTCATGTTCCGCTTTTCAATCTCTTTTTCGCCGTTGTCAAAGAGCATTTTAGAAGCGTCTGAAAGGTCATTCAGCGCCTTGCTCATTTCGTCAAGCAGTTTCTTCGCTCGTGTGTGGACTGGATTGAACATTGAGCCGGTTTCGCGTTCAAGCCAGTTCTTAACATCTTTCGAAGATAATCTTGTAGTCTCAGACAATCGTGCTCCCAATAGAAGATACTGATGAGCCATATTTATTTAACCCTTAAGAGATGTGGCACACTCTTTTTTGAGTAGCTACTCTTAAATAATAATGAGAACCGTTCTAGTACCGCCAGATAACGAGATGAAAAGTGTGGACGCAAAAACAATCACGTTCACGTTAATGATGGGAGTGCTTGGAAACGCTTTATTTGCAATATCCTACTATGTAGCCAGTCCAGCTCCATCGATTGCTTTCGACTTCTCGCTCATAGCCGTCTTCATTGCAGGATACTACGGAGGGCCAGTTACAGGATTCATTTCCGGGCTTTTTGTCGGCATTTTCCCAGGCGTAATGTTCGGTCCAATGGGGATGAGTTCATGGTTAGGATTGTTCGGCTTGCCATTCGGAAAAGCCCTGACAGGTTTGACTACTGGCATCCTCTCAAGAGGTCTGAGGCTGGGACGCAGACCATATTCATCCCTCATCACAGTTCCAACGACTCTACTAGCATACATTCCAGAATGCCTATTCACATACGCCTACTTCGCCTACTTAATGCCGCTTTTCCTTGGGTACGGAGCAGCGAATGTGTTTATCTATGTGATATTGCCGAAAGCAATGTTTGAGGTCAGCATCATGAGTTTCCTGATGGCCACCTTGATAGGAAACCACGGTTTCAACGATTTTGCAGGCAAGTTCTTCACAAAACCATACGTGATGCCGAAGCTCAACTCCAAGAAATCAGACTAAAGCCCGAAAGACTTGGCCAAAGTTTCCACGTTGATTTTGCCGGCCTTGAAGACCCTGCCAGTCTTTATGTTGTTAATGATCAAAACAGCTGGCGCGAACAGGTTTGGATCGATCTTGTAGAAGTCGCAGTTTGCTTCTTTGAAAGTTTCGATGAAGGGCCTTCCATAATCTTTTGAAGCGTTCGACGGAGCGTCCTTCACGATCTTCTGCAGTTCTTCTTCATCTTCATACTCAACGATGTAGTAGGCTGTTCCTCCGTAGAGTATTGCGTCGTTTGATCTTGCCATGGCGTCTGCAAACTTCGGATGAATCGGCGGGATGGGAGCACATCCCCAAGCGTGCAATATTGCATTAGGATTCAATCCAAGCTTTCTGAGTTTGTGGATTCCTGTCTCGACTATTCTGCCTGAAACCTGCACCGCACCGGCCACGCTTGTAGTCGGTGTCAAAATCACAACGAGGTTCTCATGTGGGATTTTGCAGTCGCTGACAAGGCGTTCCAACAGTGTTGCAGGCGGAAACTTCTCGGTTTCCAAAACCACTATCGCCTTGTCAAAGTCATCTCTATACCCGATTTCCCTGTAGATTTCTTCTGGCTTCAGGGCTAAGGCTCTTGCGGGTCCTGAGCCTATTGCAAAGTAGCCCTCTTCGCTGATTTGCCAACCAGCGTATTGCGAGCCTAAAGTGGCGATGGCGGGGTGGTCTGTGTGAACGAATATTGAAGGAAGCTCCAACTTTCCATATTTCCTGCTAGTTATTCTTGCTTTTCCGCATCCTCCCATGCAAATTTCCGTTATGATTCTTCCTGCCTGTAAACCGCCCTTTGCCTTGACTCCAGCATCGACAATGGTGGTTCCAGAATCTGCCTTCTGAACCTTGACTCCGTAGAAATCTGTGTCTTCACACAGCTTTTCAAGAACTTTCCACCCGAGTCTGTTTACACTTAGGGTTTTCAATTTTTTTCCTCAAAGAAATCTTTCATAATGGCTTAAGTGTGGATTCTTTTGTTTGGAAACATAAAGCTTGCCGTCGCTGCTTTCTGAGAGGTCTCCAAGGAAAAGGTAGAAAGGGCCTTCGACAGTTTCGTTTTCTTCGATTTTGACTTTTTGCTTGATGCTGCCTATCGTGAAAGTCGGAAGGACAGATTCCATGAATCCCCCTATGACTATCTTGCCATTAACCATGCATGCCCCCGCTCGGTCTCCACAGTCTTCTTGAACGTAGATTGTACCATCGCGCATTCGAAAACCAAGAAACTGGCTTGCATTTCCATAGATTTTGATTGTGCCTTTTTTCATGTGGGCTCCCGCTTCGTTTCCAACGTTTCCGAAAACGATTATCTTTCCGCCACGCAAGCCTTCGTTGCTTCCGCGGTAGGGTGCACCCAAGTAGTCGCTGGCATTTCCGTGAATCTCGATTGTTCCACCTTTCATCATGGAACCAGCCCATCCTTCAACGTTGCCCTGCACGGTTATTCTGCCGCCTTTCATTCCCTCGCCTAGGTGCATCCCCGCGTTTCCGTTGATGGTTACCTCGCCGTCCGTCATCCTTGTGCCTATTCTTCGAACCTTGCTTACGTCGCCATGAATGGCTATGACCGTGTCCTGGGCTTGGTCTCCATTTGTGGATTCTTCGACTTTGAAGAGTTTGCCGAGCTTCCTTTGTTTGTTTCCTTCCCAGACTGGGAGCGCTTCTATTTCATTGAGTGTTTTGCTCTCGAAAACGTCTGGGCTGATGCATTCGGCGGTTACGGGAAACCTGAACTCCTTCGCGGGACGAAGGCGCATCATTTTACACACCTGCCTTTACGGCAATTGGATGTGAGATTTGGAGGTAGTTCTCCGTCACTGGGTAATTGTCGCATTCGACGGTCCAATACTCTCTGAACCTTCTTTTCATTTCATCGGTTACTTCCACCTGCTCGTCGGTCTTCACGTCAAGCCACATAGTCGCGCCCTCAACATGTTTGACCACTTCGCCGTCGCGGACAACGACCTTTCCACCTTTGATTGTGTAGGCCGCTCTTCTGAACGCCTTTCTCACCATCTTATACTCTCTTGAGGGGTCTGTTGTCTCTGGATTCACGCTGTAAATTGCTATGTCGGCGTCAGCTTCCACGGCCAAATGCCCTTTATTGTGGAGACCTAAAGCTCTTGCTTGGCCAGCTCGCGTCACAACCGCGATTTCATAAAAGCCTAGTTCGCGTTCTATTGACGGAAGAAGACTCTTACTTCGAGCTCGCGGGTTTATCCTTCTCAATGTCGCCTCTCGCGCCTTTTTGCTCATGAGCCAAGTCATAATCCTCGGGTAAGAGGTGAATGGGCCGCCGTTTGGATGGTCAGTTGTCATGAAAATCTTCCATGGGTCCTTGATGAGCAAGGCCAGTTCGAGGCCTATTGACCACTGAATCGCGTTGACGTAGTTCTTTCGGCGATATCTAAACGGCACGATTCCAGCGCTTGTTTCAGTTTCGATGTCGTCATTCACCCATTTCCTTCCGTTCAGCTCATGCAGGGCATACTGAAACGGGCCGTCCGCAGTCATCGTCGTTGTATCCACGAATATCACTTGACCCATGTCTAGAGTTACGTGAGAATGGTTGTTGACGTAGCTTGCTATTTCACTCGCGCCGGATTCAAGTGTTCTCCAGTCGTCTCCCTTGAAGGCGCTGAACTGGCAATGGGTGACGTGTATTACCGGTGTATTTCCAGCGGCGAGGTCTTCAACGCATTTCATAGTTTCCAAAGTCGTCGCATAGTTACCAGGCTTGCCAAGATTATTCGTGTGAACATGAATCGTGTGAGGTAGGTCAAGAAGCTTGTTGACCTTGCACAGTCCTCGGATGATTTCGCGGGGAGTTATGCAGAAGTAGGGCACTTGGTCGTCGAGGCTGTTGACATTGTGTCCGAAACCCCACGCCTCCAACCCTCCGGGATTGACGATCTTGATGGCGTAGCCCTTTGTTGAAGTCATCATCCACGCTACATAACGCGCACATTCCTCGATTCTGCCGTCCCTCAGATGTTCAAGCACAAACCACCAGTCGCCGAGAAGGGGATAGGTGGCCTTGTCTACCATCGGAGTGTCGTTCAGCTCTTCATGCGTGTGCTTCGCCTCCAAAGGCGGCATCGAAGGATTCATAACAGTCGTGTAGCCCATCCTTGCGTACCGATAGCCAGTCGTGAAAGTCGATGGAATCGAGTGTCCGACCCCAGACCTCGTGACAGATGTCTTCGGTTCAAAATCCTTAAGGTGATCTTCAGGTCTCAGCAATCGCCCTATGTTCACTTCTGCACCAGCGATGTGACAGTGGATATCCACCCCGCCAGGCATGACAATCATACCATGTGCATCAATTTTCCTTGCTTTACGTTCGTTGACACTTGCAACGATTTTTTCATCATGAATGGCAATGTCCATCTTTTCGCCGTTGATGCCATTGACAGGGTCGAAGACAAAGCCGTTCCTTATCAGAAGCTCCACTTACGCCGCCTCCGGCTGTGCTTTCTTCCTGATTCTT
>JALHSY010000207.1 GCA_022865455.1 Candidatus Bathyarchaeota archaeon | reverse complement strand
GGCTGTTCCGAGAGGATTTCGCTTACGGTTTTGTCGTTGATCCATTGGGTTACCTGAATCCTAAACTTAGCATCGAGTCTGGCCAACATCTTGCCGATTATGCCTGCCGCTGAGATGCCGTCAGCATCTAGATGTGAGAAAACATAAATGAGTCCGTCTTCCTTGACAGTTTCCACAATTGTCGCGGCTGCCCGTGCGGCTGAAGCTGAGAAACATGCAATCTGGTTTTCACCCACTGTCATGGCACTCACGTTAGGTTAAGAAGCTAAATTGTTCAGACATTTAAATCTGGTGTATTCTACGAGTTGTCATCATGCAACAAGTTAGGCGCCAAAAAATTGTGCACACCACTGGGCTTAGGTCAATGAAGCTATTTTCGGCTCGTATTTCCAACTAGTCGGCAGGACGCCTTCGCGTCTATAGTACCTTGAGAGTTGGTAGATTTTCGCTTCAACCATCTGCAACGCCCTTTTGTTATTCAGGTCCTTTTTGTTCTTCGCAAGATGCAAGCCGAGACTCTCAGCCTTCTTCATCAAGTTTCCCAAATCCTCCGGTATTGCAGGAGCAAGCTCAGAAGCTTTCAGAATTTGAAGTACGGTCTTGCCCGTTATGGGCTTCACTAAGGGAATCGAGTACTGGTCTCTCAGGATTGTTCCTATGCGGCTCGGGCTGTTGCCTCCCTTTGCCAGCTTGACAACAAGAGCTTCCACCTCTTCTGGTTGGTACTTGCACCAGCTTGGAGGTCGCTTGCTGACCGGTCTTATCTGATGGGATTTTCCTTTTTCCTGCTTGGGCATACTGTGTCACTCAAACTCTGTATGAGCGAGGATAGACAAATATTTAAGATTATTGATTCAAGACAAAAATGGTCTTGGTCTTCATCATGGAAGCTTTCCGCACCATTCTGCAAACTTGCACAAAGCCCTCGCCCGATGAGAATACTTGTTTTTCTCAGCCGTATCCATTTCCGCGAAGGTTCTGGCACTGTTGACTGGCTTAAAGATAGGATCGAAACCAAAGCCAGATTCACGGTCCTTTCTCCTCTCTCCCTTCACGATTTCGCCTTCAACTTCCCCATCAAAGCATACGGGCGACTCGGTCCTTGCCGAAAGATAGGCTATCACTGACTGGAACCTTGCTTTCCTGTTTTCGATGTCTCTCATCAGCTTCAATAACCCATTGTTACCCATTGTCTTGTAAACATAAGCCGCGTACGGGCCAGGAAACCCGTTCAAAGCCTCTATGAACAGCCCGGCGTCTTCAACAATGATCGGCAGGTGACACCTCTCAAAAGCATCTGCGACACTTGCCCGGGCAATTTCCTCTAGACTGTCGCTTTGAACTTCCAAATTTTTCACTCTAAGCATGCCTGCTGCTATTCCGTACTCTCCCAACACTTCCCGAGCCTCGTTAAACTTGTTAATGTTGTTTGTCGCGAAGAATATTACTCTGCCTTCAAGTTGGGGATTCATGCTGCTCAACGGCTTTTCCTTGCACCCTCTGCTGAGACATCAAAATACTTTCCCCAATCCATCTGAACAATTTCCAAAACGTTGCCATCTGGGTCTGTGAACGCAGCTCCCCTTCCACCCCAAATTTCGTCGTGCAGTTCCTTGATGAACTTGACACCCTTGGCTTTCAACTCTTTGTATGTCTTGTCAACATCGTCGACTAGAAACTCTACTGAAGGCGACTTTCGACTTGGCACTTTCCGTTTTTCGGCTTGAGGAATTAGTCCTATTTCCAGATTCCCGCATTGGAAGCCAACGTAGCTTGGAAACTCGTACTTCTTCTCCAAGCCCAGAGGCTTTTCATAGAATTGCGAGGCTTTCTTTAGATTGGAAACGTAGAAGGTTACGCACCAAACGCTCTTAATCATCAATCATTCCTCTCTTCTTTCGGAAACGTAACGTCCTCTTTTCTCTATCTCTCTCACCTTGTCTAAAACACTTTTTCCAACTTCACATCCTAAGACTCTGAAATAGCCTTTACTCACAGCGTCAAAACACTCTGCCGCAAAACGGAAATGCGCACTCTGCAAGGCCCTTTTCATGAGGTGCAAATCCACTCCTCTGGCCTCCAACTCCCTTGTTTTCTCGCCGAGCCCAAAGTCCACAAAGAAAACTTTCTCATCAGGGCTTAGAATCATGTTTGAAGTGGTCAAGTCACCGTGAATTATTCCGCATCGATGAAGCTTGCCGACGAGTTCGCCAATCTTCAAGCACAGCAACTGCCTCCTGCTTGCCGAAACCTCCGCCAAAAGCCGTTTTACCTGTTTCCCTTCGATAAACTCCATGACGATGATCGTATTTTTCACGTCGACTAGAAAGATTGTCGGCGTTGGAACCCCAGCCCTTTTCGCTTCATGCATCAACTGTGGCTCATGAATTGTCCGGTAGGTTCGGATCCGCTCATCCAAACTTGATGGACGATACTTCTTGGGCAAACGACACTTCATCACTACCTTTCTGCCGTGCCAGTCTGCAACGTAGAGGCTTGCTTCTGCACCTTTCTTGATCAGCAATGGGCAGCTCATTCTACCCACGGAACTTCAACCTCTTCAAGCCGCCATCTCGACTTCACAAAGCTTTTGTCAACCGGTGTGACCACGCCGTGAGTATAAGCTAACACTCCCGTCCAAGCAACCATTGCGCCGTTGTCAACGGCAAACTCGCTCGGAACTACACAAAATCTTGCATCGTGCTCCTCGGCAATCG
>JALHSY010000206.1 GCA_022865455.1 Candidatus Bathyarchaeota archaeon | reverse complement strand
TTCAAGCTCCATGACTATGGGACCATCATATCCACATTTTTCGCACGCATATTTCTTAGACGCAAGACCATAGTTCAGCGCATAGTCGAGGTTGCGGGATGGATGAATTTCTGCGCTTCCGCATCGTGGACAGTAGGTTTTTGATGGTGCCCGATGGTTCAGAGTTCTGAATACTTCCCTTATGTCCCGCAGCAGTTCCATCTCGGGCTTGCACCTTTTGTGTGGCAGCTATTGGAGCTCAATGTTTCCTTCAGGATACCCAAGCTTGACCAAGAATTGGCGGACTCTTTCACGCTGGTCTCCTTGAAGAAGTATCTGTCTGTTTTTCGCTGTTCCGCCACATGCGCAGAAGCCCTTCAGTTTTTTAGCCATTCCTCCCAGGTCAGTGTTCTTGTCGTCTATGCCATCAAGTATTGTCATTGGTCTGCCAAACTTGCGTGTTTCAAGCCGTATGCGAATCCTTTGCTGCTCCCTCTCTATCTCGCCACAAGCGCACAAGTCTTTGGGAAGCCCGCATGTCGGACAAATTTCAGCCATGATGCTCAACGGTATAATCGCCACAGCTGTATATAAAACTTTCAAATTCAAACTCCACACACCAGCCGCACGTATTCCAGAGCTGCAAATAACGAAAAACACGACACTGAAGACAAGGAAAGCTTTTAATCAAAACAGTCAGCCAATACACGTTTATGAAAGTACTCATCATCGGCTGCGGAAACATAGGTTCAGTCTCAGCACAAGATCTCGTTAAAAGCGTGCCCTCGACCGAAATTGTTGTTGCCGACAAGAACGAGAAAAGAGCCAAAGACGTGGCTGAAAAAATCGAAAAGGACAATGTTTCATGGACGGGTCTTGACACTTCAAACCATGGCGAGTTAGTCAACACTTTGAAAGGTTTCGATTTGGCCATGGGATTTCTGCCTGGAAAGCTTGGCTACGGCCTCTGCAAAGCGTGCATTGACGCCGGGAAGGATTTGGTTGACGTTTCATACATGGCTGAGAACCCCATGGCGCTAAACGCTTCGGCTGCAAAGGCTGGGGTGACAATCGTGCCAGACTGTGGATTGGCACCAGGCATCAGTAATGTTCTCGTCGGACACGCCGTGGGAAAGCTTGACGAGGTCAAGGCGGTTCACGTCATGGTCGGCGGACTTCCTGAAAAACCCGTACCTCCACTAGGCTACACGATCACATGGTCCCCTGAAAGCCTCATCGATGAATACACAAGAAAAGTGGTAATAGTCAAGAAAGGCAGGAAAGTGGAAATAGAAGCACTGAGTGGAGTCGAAGCAATCACGTTTCCAAAAGTCGGAGAACTGGAAGCATTCTACACTGACGGACTCAGAACATTGCTGTACACTATGGAAAACGTGGAAGAAATGTGGGAAAAAACCCTCAGATACCTTGGACACGCTGAAAAGATAAAAGCGTTTCAGACCCTCGGGTTCTTTGACGAGAAGAAAATCGACGTTGAAGGCGTGAACGTATCGCCGCGAAAGCTCACTGTGAAACTTATCGGGGAGAAACTCTGGAAACCAGAAGTCAAGGACATTGTGGTTTTGAAGGTTGAGGTTGTTGGAGTGGAGAATGGCAAGAAAACAAGCTACTCGTATCATTTGTTAGATAACTACGACAAGAAGCAGGGCATAACGGCCATGGCGAGGACAACAGCCTATCCCGCCTCAATCGTTGCGCAGTTGATGCTGAAAAAGGCCGTGAAAGAAAAGGGTGTTGTGCCTCCTGAAAAAATAGGCATGGATAAGAAGCTTTTCAGCCAATTCTCAGATGGTCTGAAGAAACGTGGAATAAAGGTTTCTGAAACTAGAGCAGCTGGCTAGGTTGTTACACCCATTCGCTGCAGTTCCTCGCGGAGGCTGTCTTTCATCTGCTTCAGGCTCTGCCTCCTCTCCACGTATTCGTCTCCGCTTATTTTGCCAGCGAAGAATGCGGAGGCCAAAATGATGCCTATTAGCAGTGCCAAGAAGAGTTTCCACGAGCGGAACAAGTGTTTGACAGTGTAGGTTAGGAGCATTGTGACCTGCTCCTTCTTTGTTGTGGTTGAACCCTTAAGTCTAGTGTTTAGAACGTCCTAGTCTTTATCCCTTTGAAATCCACGCCAGAATATTTATGAAGGCAACTTCCATTATGGCGGCTATGAAGAAGATGCCGTAGATGAAAGCAAGTTCTTTCATAGACATTGTGTTGCTCAACGTCTTCTTGATTGTCAAGTAGATTCCGTACCCCTCGACTATTCCGATCGGAGCGCTTATCAGCAGAATCAGCGGCAGTGCTTCAACGTCTATTTCGCCGTAAAGCATGTTGCTTCCCCTCAGAATGCTCAGGAAAACGATTACCAGAGTAAAAACCAAAGCGAACGTTCTCGGATGCTCAAGTATGACACTGCCATACTTCTCCTTCTTGAAGAAAGTTGAGACCAGATTCACGTAGAACGTCATGCCCAAGATGATGAGAGAGATCACCAGAACGTTGTGCATAAAAAGCATAGCGACAGCCAAGTACTGGTTTTGAAGGACACTGCCTAAGATTTGGAAGAAGAAGGCATTTTCAACTGAAGAAAGCATCAACAGAATTAGAAAAGCCAAGCCCAGCAGCACCGTGCGTTTTCTCTCGTCAACCAACCCAAGAACCCCTACAACACTACGACCATAAAAGAGAAGAGTCCCAAGATTTCGGACAGAATGCCAAAGACCAGAGCTGCAAATATGACGACGACCAGGAAAACGACCAGTGCTAATATGCCGACTGCAATGGCGCCGAACCACCCAGTTTCATAAAGCCTCTTGATTAACAGCAGCCAAACAACGATGCTGAGAAAAAGTGCAACCAAGCCGTAAGGGATGAACATGAAAAACGCCATCGACAAAACTGTTCCGAGAAGAGAGATCACCATCGCTTGACCCAAAAGAGTTCGTTTCCTGCCGACAACAACCAACCCAGCAAGATACAGGACGCCAGCCAATACTAACAGACTCGCAAAGAAAAGCGTCAAAGTGAAGACCAGACGGAAGGCTTCAGGAATAACATCGATCCATGACATGCTCGCAATCACACTGAAGCCTCCCAACTTCAGGGTTTCAAGCAGATCGACTGAGACCATTCAGACCACTGAGTGCTAAGTCTATCATGACTAACATAATTAAGAATTTTGGCAGCTCAGAGCATCGAATTCTTCTGCTGCCATTTCCAGACGAAAATCAGGCTGAAAGCCGTTCTTGCCAAGTCAACGGCCTGCGGAAACGCCAAGATGGCAAACACTTAAAAGTTATTATGGAATGGTTAGTTTCTAGTTGATGAATAGGTGCACGGAAAAATGAAGGTGCGTCCGGCCATAATTGCTGTCGGTAGAACAAGGTTTGGAGAGCATTATGAAAAGGAGCCGGAAAAGCTGATTGAAGAGGCTTGGCTTAGAGCCTCAGCAGAAGCAGACATCGAGCGAAAGAGCCTGGAAGCCTGCTACCTCTCAGACTATTTTCTGCCAATAACTAACAAGTTTGGGCTTGAGGAGGGCTTTCTTTCAGAACTCACGGAGCTTCATGCCCCAATGGAGGTAACACGTTCCTTCGGCTCAGCACTGTCAAACGCCTGCAACGCCATACAAGCTGGAAGGTACAGCTTGGTTCTGGTAGGCGGAATAGAGAAAATGACAGACAGGTGGGACAAGATCCGCGACGACCTGATGCTTCTAGAAGATCCTTGGAGCTTCTATGCAGGATGCACGCCCGAGGCAAATCATGAGCTGATGCTGAGAGCTTACATCAAGAAATACGGGATAACAGGCGAAAAACTCGAAAAGCTAAACGTCGCTCTTGCACAGGTCTCAGTGAAGAACCACTTGCACGCCACGAAAAACCAGTGTGCCCAGTATCAGAGAAAGATAACGGTCGACCAAGTCTTGAGCGCCCGAAAAGAGGCTGGAAAGCCGCTGGGACTCTATGATTATGCCCCAATTTCTGACGGCGCAGCAGCACTCATTCTCACCAGTGAAGAAATGGCCAAGAAGTACACGGATAAACCAGTATACGTTCTGGGCTCGTCTTCTGCAACTGATTACCTGACTTACCCAGCTAGAGATGACATGACGCATTTTGTCGTAAGTAGGATAGCGATGAAGAATGCTTTGAGCATGGCTGGGAAAAGCCTGACTGACATGCAGGTTGTTGAGCTTTATGATCAGTCAACAGTCATGGAAATGGTGTCTCTTGAGGATTTAGGTTTCTGTGAGCCTGGAAAGGCCTGGGAAAGTGTCTACAAGAGTTGCCAAGATTACAAGGGCTATTACGAGATAGGCCGAAAGAAACTTTTTGTGAACATGAACGGTGGACTCAAGGCCGATGGAAACCCGTTAGGAGCCACTGGGGGCGCCCAGGTATTTGAGGTTGTCAAGCAGTTGAAGGGCGAGGCTGGTGAAAGACAGGTCAAGAACGGCGAGGAACTCAAGTGTGGTTGCGTTCTTGAGCTCGAGGGGTTTGGAACGAAAGGATACGTTTACGTTTTGGGGAGGGATTAGCAGACGAGCAGTGAGCCGATAGAGAGAAGAGTTTCATATCTTGGCGACAGGCTCAGAGGAACCCGCTGCGAGATCTGTGGGAAGGAATATTTCGAGATAAGAGACTACTGTGGAAACTGCGGAAGAAAAAGCTTCGGAAGGATGACTCACACCGACCTGTTCTACGAGAAAGGCAAGCTGGAAGTGTGCACGCTCATCAACGAACCCACAAACAAGTTCACCAAGCTTGGAAGCTACATTTACGGCATAATCTCTTTCCACGACGGAAAGATCCGCGTTCCAGGAAGAATCACTGATCGAATGGCAACGTGCAACGAAGCGGTTGACTTTTCAACTCTTGAAGGAAGAGGCGTTGTTCCACGGTTTCGAAGACGTTACTCAGTGGACAAGAGCGACGTTATCCCAACAATCTCTCTTGCCTTCACCTTCGCCGACGAGTACTACCCACACCAGGAATATGTGATTGCCAAGCCGAAGAAGGAGTACGACTCTCCAGGGATAGTCGGCTACGGGGTTTACACTTCGAGGTTCAGAATAAAGGAAGGAAACATTGAGCGTTCTGTTCCATTCATTGACGAAGATTCGATAACCGCGGCAGTCGAAGCTGGAAAACTTGCGCTGATACATTCCAGAGTTAACAGCGCATTGGTCGGCAAAATCTACGTGGGGTCAGAATCAAACCCGTACGCCGTTAAACCGATAGCCTCGAAAGTTGCGCAAGTTCTGAAACTCGGCGAAGAAGAAGACGACATGCAGAGCGTTGACGCGGTCGACACGGAATTCGCCTGCAAAGCTGCCACCAGCGTGTTCAAGGATGCAACCGCGCTGGTCGAGTATTCAAAGTCAAACATCAAGTACGCGATGGTCATAGGCTCAGACAACTCGCAAGCAGCGCCAAGAGACTGTCCTGGCGGAGAACTAGACCTGTTCGTCGGCTATGGCGCTGCAGCTTTCCTTTTTGGGAAAAATGATGTTATCGCTGAAGTCGAAGGATGGTACTCCTGCACTTCTGACACGCCTGACTTCTGGCGAAGAGACGGCGAACCACACCCCATGCACGGCGGAAGATACACCGGAGACCCAGCCTACTTCAAGCACGTCAGAAAGTCAGCTAAGAAACTGATGGAGCGACTTAAGCTGCAAGTCGGAGACATAGACTATTTTGTCGCCCACCAGCCGAACGTCCAGTTTCCAGTGAGAATCGCAAAAGAGCTTGGATTCAGAGAGGAACAGTACACGCCGATGCTTAAGGTGGCGAAGTTCGGCAACACCTACTCAGGCGCCTCGCTGGTCGGTTTGGCAGCTGTCCTAGATGTGGCAAAGCCAGACGACCGCATTCTAGTGGCCAGTTACGGTTCAGGAGCCGGAAGCGATGCCTACTCGCTTGTCACGACAAGCCAGATAATGGACAAGCGGAAGAACCAGAAACTGACGGTCAAGTATCAGGCTGAGAATCCCTTCTTGGAATACGTGGATTACACGACTTACAGGCGATTGAAAATTGGAATGTAGAAAACCATTAATAAGCCATCAGAGGCAAGTTATGAACGGAGCGTGAAACATTGTTTGCAACTGACATATTGAAAGTCATATACGCGCCCCACAAAGCATTCAAAGGCATTATTCAAAATCCGAAATACTTGGGACCCACTCTCATAGTAATCCTATTCATAGCCGCAAGCATGGGATCCACTTATGCGGCTATATCAAAAACTTGCATTGAAAAAACTCTGCCAGACGGGAAACTGCTGGACGAGTGGACAGAAAACAGAACTCTGTGGACATCGAACGCTGGGATTGCCGAAAGCAATGACAGTATGAACGGGAGCTATTACGGAAACAAAAGCATAGCCTTCTCGATTACGAATAACACTGAAGTTTGGGCACAACTGAAAGATATTGGACCGGTGAATTGCTCAGGTCCAGATGGTTACAGCAAACTGTCTTTCCGAATAAAGTGGACTAACCCAGAGGTGAAACCTGCGAATGCGACCATTCAACTTCTTTCAACGATCTCCTCAGAATATTTCTCTTATAACCTGACAGGAGCTCTCCCCAACTTCACATACAACGTTTGGAACAATCTGACCCTGCCTCTTATTTCTGACGGATGGTCTAACAGCAGCTCTGCTGCTAGCTGGGACAACATAACAGGTCTGAAGCTTGATTTCGCCTGGGTTGATAGTTCGAACATAACCTTGGTTGTTGACGGAGTATTCTTCCGCGGCAACTTCAACTCACTGTTGGAGAGTGCGGCTACAGCTTTCTTGGTCAACTATGCATTTATGGCGTTCACACAGATTCTATTGGTATGGGTAATTCTAACCGGTTTGATCTACTTGATGGGTCGAGGCCTAGGGGGAAGCGTTCTCTGGAAACCTGTTTTGATCGTTATCGGTTTCACACTGGTGCCCATGGTTATACAGTCACTGGTAAACACGGCTGCATATCTTAGCTCGCCCACAGTGCATTATCCGCTTGAGTTGATTGGCGGCGTAAGTGGAGAAAGCGATATTGCATTTAACGCGATTTTGGAGCAAACTTGGCTCACCTCCCAGATTATGAGGTACACGCAAGTAGCAGTGTATGTCTGGACAATCGCATTATGTTCGCTTGCTGTCCGCGTGCTAACTGGGTTCGGTTGGGCGAAAAGCTTTCTCATTGGAGCAGCAGCTTACCTGATAACTTTGTTGGCTGGAAGCTTCTTGCTTGGATCTTGAGTCGAGAACAGGCAAGCATGTTTGCAAGAAAAAGAAACATGCAGCAGCTTTGTATCTGAAAGCTGGTAAGCCCCATCTTCACGCCTGAATGGACAGTAGCGGCTTTCGTTTTCGCGATAGTCGTGTGTTTAGTCTTTGGTCTTTACCCTGCTAGAAAAGCTGCGAAGCTCGATCCTGTGAAGTCGTTAGGCTACGAGTAAATGGCTAGCAAAACTTATATGGTTGAAGGGCTTTTTTTCATGTAACTGGCCTTACCGAAGCTCAAGTGTCCCAAGCCCGGCACAGGGGGTCCCATGGTCAAAGGCTGGCTCCGCGATAAGGACGAAAACACGACATGCCCAGAAGGCTACCGGAAAAAACAAAGAATGCACCAAAAAAACCAAGAAGGTTTGGAAGCAACAGAAGGTTTCGCCCGAGCAGACCTTTTATCCAATCAGCGCCTGTGAAAGAGAATCAGGAAATGGAAGTTGCCATCGACGACATCGGAAGCAGAGGCGACGGAATAGCGAGAATACAGGGCTACCTGTTTTTTGTAGCAGGGAGCAAAATAGGTGAACGTGTCAAAGTAAGAATTCGGTCGGTGAGCGGAAAGTTCGCCGTCGCGGAAAGAATAGCGCAGACGGGAGGGTAAAATTGAAAATTAAAGAACTGCGAGACAAAATGAGAAATGTCACTGTTGAAGGCAAGGTGATGGAAAAATCCGACGCACGCGAAGTTCTGTCGAGATTCAAGGATGAAACGTACAAGGTTGCAGCTACAATAATCGGTGACGAAACAGGCACCATAAAGATGCCATTGTGGAACGAGCAGATAGACAAGGTCAACGTCGACAACATGGTGAAAGTGGAAAACGGCTACGTCTCAAGCTTCAAGGGAGAGATACAGCTAAACGTCGGAAAATTCGGAAAACTGACAGTCGAGTAGAGCACGCCACAGAACTGTCGATCGGAAGTTTTTTGTTAACGAAACTTGAGAGGTGAAACAAATGGAAGAAGAAGGAGACTTCGGCGGAAGACGAGGATTCAGAGGAAGAGGCGGATTCACTCCGAAACCAGTTGAAGTTGGCTCGGAATACGACGCGGATATTCAGGAAACAAGTCGCAGAGGAGAAGGCATAGCCCGAATACAGGGATTAGTGATCTTTGTACCGAACACGAAAGCAGGCGACCACGTGAAGATAAAGATAACGAGGATAAGCAGAAGATTCGCAGAAGCCGAAGTTGTCAGCCAAGGCGAAGCCGAAGGCGGAGAAAAAGCGGAAGAATAAGCAAAACCTGATGTTAGTTTTCAAGACGAAAGAACAAGGTAGCACTTTCTATTTTGAAGAATGCATCATTTTCTTCAGATGAATAAAAAAGAAGAGGAACGTATTGAAGGAGCTTATTGTCTTCCTTCGCTCTCCTCAAGAACCTGCCAATGCCGATTCAAATGCCAATTTCGCAGATGCACTTTAACAGCGTCAACTTTTGACCTATATTTCTTCAAACAACGTTGTGAAAGTGTCGTGATGATCTTCTTCTTGCTCCAAGATTTGCTTGAAAATAAAAGCCGTTGTGACGTCTCCCTCTTTCTGCGCCATCTCAATTATCTGCTTGTACATTTCTATGGCGATCTTTTCGTCTTTTATGTCCTGCTTGATCATTTCTTTCAGGGTTTTCCCAACGTTGATCGGGTCCGGCTTCGTTGTGGGTGTGCCGCCCAAGTAGAAGAGTCTTTCAGCAATTTTCTCTGCATGCTTCATTTCTTCCACAGCAATGCTCTGGAGTTCGCCGCGAACTGCGAAGCCTCTAACGCCTATCCATTGCACATGCTGCCACATGTATTGCACGGAAACTTGCATTTCTCTGGCTATGGCCTTGTTCAGCATTTCAAGCAATTTCTGTGATGCCATCTCTATTTCACCTCTCTATTCATGACTATGTCTTGGGAGTTTGTTTCTCTTCTTATATTAAACTTTCTTAAAACCCAAACCCAAACCCCGTTGGTTTGCAACATGGGTATATAAACTTAACCCAAATAATGAATGAAACGAAACAGAGAGTATATAAACGAGCTATGAACCTCAAACAATGAATGAAACCTAAAGATAAAAGGGAAGGACATATAAAGCCTCAATCAGTTTAACTTCTATTTGGGAAAAGTGGAAAGTGGGCTAGGTGTTTTGGCAAATGCTGAAATGCCGACTCTCCAAGAAACCCATTTTCTGCTTTTCCCATGAAAATCAACGTTTATTAAGACGCTTATACGATATTACATTTGGAGAGTCGGCAAATGGTACAAGGAAGAATAGCTAAAATTTTTTTAACCGATAGCGGAGAGTACCTAGGGTTTCGTGGAAACGAGTTTTTCATAAACGACAAAAACAGAAAAGAAAAAGGCTCATGGGACATTGAAAATAAACAGATCAGCGAGATAGTTTTGAAAGCTGGGAATCTGGTAAGCACAAACGCACTTGAAACAGCGTTAGAATGGAAAATTTCAATGGTTATAACTCGTTGGAACGGTGAACCTATAGGCATACTGAAAGCCTTAGATGATGACAGCCATGTCGAAACTCGAATTAAACAATATGAAAGCGTCAAAAACGGTTTAGGCATGGAAGTAGCCAAGAAAATCGTGTATGCCAAATTAGAAGGACAAAATCAAGTGTTAAGGAAATATGGGCTTCGGCAAATCGACTTAATGGCAATAAAGGATAGGCTGAACGACGTTGAAAGCTCAAACTTAACAACCATGAGGAAAAGGCTCTTACAAATCGAAGGTATCAATTCAGCAAGATACTTCAAGCAGGTCTTTCAACTGTTTCCCGAATGGCTCAGGGTTGAGCATCGTAGGACAAAAGGTGCGTTTGACGGTTTAAACAACCTTTTCAATTTCGGATATTCCATTCTTTTCTGGAAATGCTACTATGCGATTTTGAGGGCAAGACTAGAACCGTACTTAGGCTTCGTACACAGTCAGCAATTCGGTAAGCCTAGTTTGGTGTGCGACATGCAAGAGCTTTACCGCTACCTCATAGATGACTGTTTAATCCAATTTGGTGGGAAGCTGAGGAAAAGCAGTTTTGACAAGGTGTATTTTGGCTATCCGAACAAGCGAAGCAAGTATCCACGTATGTTCTTGAAAAGCGAGAAGCATAGAGAGCTTGAAAAGTGTTTGCATGACTGTTTCGAGTTTAAAACTGAGATTCCACGAATGAAGGGGATAACGCATTTTAAACGTCAAACCATTGAAACCCTAGTCAATGAAGAGGTTTTGCTGTTAGCCAAATACTTCAGAAATGAAACAAAAGAATGGAATCCACGCACAGTCAAGTTTAATGCTTCATAATTCCCTTTTTTTCTGTGTTCGAATCTGATATTTCAGAAAACAATGTTTTGAGGGTGACACAGTACGGTAAGAACCATTAAAACCCATGAAAATAAACATGGATTAATCCATTCGAATATGGCAATAAAAGAGGGACAATTCGGGTTAAATGATGCTTAATTCTTCTTGTTCTGGTTTCGGTTTTGGTTTGTTCAGTTGTCCGTAGCCAAACATGACGGCTTGACCGATGCGTTCTCCAAGTTTTTCGAAGATACTGCTTCCTATTGGCAAGTCGGATTTCCAAGGGTTTTCTTCTGAGCCTTTAGGCTCTGGTGATTCGAATGTTTCCTTTTCTGGTTTCTCAGCGTCTTGTTTTTCCTCTGGAAACTCTGTGTTTTCTGGTTCTGGCTCTGTTGCTTCCAGAGAGGGTTGAGGTGAACGGCTCTCTCTGGAAGGGTGTTCATTTCCTAGAGGTGACTCTGAATAGGTCAGCCTTCCATTTTCGAAACTCACGTTTAGCTCTGTTCCTAGCGGAAACGTGTCTTTCGGAATCGAAAGGCATAGGCTAGAGCCTTGCTTGAAAACCTTGCGTTTAGGTGTTGTCACGTTGTCCAATTCTCCAAATGATGCTGTGGATTTTCAATGTCCACGAATCACACTCTAAATTTTGCCATTCTACTTTATGGTGTCCGTTCAAGTTTCCAGTTGCCCAATGACACAGTTCATGTATGACGGTTGCACTCAAATCTCTGATTAAGCCGCTTACACCGTAGCATCTGTATTCAACCTTCAAGTTGAACGGTGAAATGTCTATCCCGATTTTGTTTTCCATGTAGCAACCACACACGCCTTTTCCGAGTTTAACGTAGAGGATTCTTGGAAACTTCGGTGTCATGGTTTTTCACCAGTAGTAGTATCTCTTAAGCTTAAGGTGAAATTGGGTATTTTTCTCGTAGATTTTTCGTTCTTTCGCCTAACGATTCGATATTTACGACCTATTGACAGAAGTATAGCTTGAAGTCTGCCCCAATTCTCAAATGAAAGCTCTTGTGCAATCCATTTGTTTAAAGAAGGATTTGCGAAGCTAAGAAATTTGGTGACAGGAAACTTTTTGTCGTGAAAAACAGTTATCAGCCATTTTCCAACCCATGCTTCGTATTCTCTGACTATATCGGGATTTCTCTGTGTGACTTCAGTTTCTTTGGGAATGTTGATTATTAAGCCTTTTTGCGTCTTTATTTTCTGTCCTTTCGCTATGCTGTCAATCCTTGGATATGGTTCTGGTGTCCGTGTTTTTGGCATGAAATAGGTTTGTATCCATTCGGCTTGTTCTTGCTCTGTCAGAGTTTTCCATGCTTTCGGCAAAGTCATGTCTAAACAATATATACATTCAGAATTTTGTCTAGCCATGTCTAGACTTTTCCAGAAAGTATATATATCTGTTCCGCATTGGTATTCATAAGCAATCTTTCCATTTCCTTTTTTTGAGCTTAAATCACATCGGCTGATGATTCGCTTGTGTTTCCAGTTAAAAGGCTCTGTATGTATTCCAGTATCGCTAGGTAGCCTTCGTAGATGTGTGTCGGGATTGCGATTATCTCGGCTAGAATGTCAGCCATTTCAAATGACCTCTGCAATAGGCGTGTGTCCGAAAAGCTGTTCTATCAGAACCCTCAGTTTTTCGTCTTTCTGGTAGATTGATTCTGGAAGATAGACGAATATGTTTTCTTTCGCTATGCAACGCATGATTGTTCCTCTTTTTGGTGAAAAGATTTGTGGAAGGGTAACCGCTTGTGAGCCACCGAAGTAAACGACTTTTCTAAGGTCGTAGATTTCAGCTTGCTGTTTCATTCCAGAACCCTCTGAGTGATTCCCAAAAAGAGCAAGTTGTTCGTATTGTTATAGGCGATTGTCTTTCCGTCAGTTGAAGGTTTGAAAAGAAGCCAAATGAACGACCTTGCCTTAGCCCATATCAACGGACAGTCTGAGCCTAGATAGACAAGCTGTTGTTTTGTGCGGTCTGTCGGTGCGGTCTTATACATGGTGTTTGTTTGTCGGTCAATCATCTTAACTTTTCTGTCTTTTTGTGGACTCTCAAAAATGATTCTGACTTCGCCTTCCAGATCGGTGGCTGTTGCATTGTCGTGGAATTCAGCATGGAAAATTGCACCCGAATACGGGTTCAGAATGTCATGTCTCCAACCTAGAGTTATTAGGCTCTGCCTTGGAATTTCGTAAGAACCTATCCTAGTGAAACCGTCTATGTCTGCACCGCCTAAGTTGTCGTGCATGGTTGCTTTTGTGCAAGTGACGTTAGCCGCCATGAAGTCGGCTAGGGTAAGCATTTTTTGGTAATCTCGGAATCCTTGTTTCGCCATATTTTTCACCTTCGTTAGTGTTAAACATGATCGCCTAAGGGAAACATAAGGCTGATTTGCCAAAGAGTCTATGTTTCCTTTAGGCAATTTCTGCAAGTAATAGAGATATTAATTGCTCTATATAAACTATGAGTTTTAGTCTAAAGTCCTTCATTTGTGAATCATTATACGGTAATACAGAATCATCTTAGTTGCAAACGATTCGTGACACTCACATCATTTACAACATATTTTCTATATTGAACCATATAATATACATGGTTTCAGATTCACTTATAAGGCTGATTCAGTTTCTACGTTTTGTTTCACTTTCAACTTGGGTTTATATACCTTCCACCTAACTGATTCAGTTAGTTTGGGTTTGGGTTTGGGTTTTATTAAACTTTCTTGCAAATCCAAAACAAGGTCTAGGCAACTGAAGCTCAGGTGTTTTGCCCTTGTCCGATGATGATTGCAAGCTTGAAAGATTGCATAGGACTTATATCGAGCTGCCCTTGATACTCACGGTCAATGGTGACAGGATGGGCAAGTCAATTGAGAATTTGAAAAACGCCTTTGCAGGCGAGTCACAAGCAAACAGGCGTTACTTGGCTTACGGTCGAAAGGCTGAAGAGGAAGGCCTGCTGCAGGTCGCGAGACTGTTCAGGGCAGCGGCAGAAGCAGAGACGATCCACGCTTTGAATCATTTGAGAATTGTGGGAGAAATAGGAAGCACAAGAGACAATCTGAACGCGGCTGTTTCAGGAGAGAATTTCGAATACAGAGAAATGTACCCTGAATATCTAAGTGTAGCCAAACAAGAGGTAAATCAGCAGGCAAAATGGAGCTTTGAAGTGGCAGGCAAGGTTGAGCAAGTGCACGCAGAGCTCTTCTCGAAAGCGCTTGGCATACTTAAAGAAGACAAGCAACTGCCACCAGTGGACTATTATGTTTGCAGCGTCTGCGGGAACACTGTCGAAGGGTCTGCGCCTGAAAAATGCCCAATCTGCGGAGCACCGAAAGCAAGTTTCTTCAAGGTACTGTAGCCAGCCTTAACCCACCGTTCGACCAAGGCTTTCCTTGGAATAGACACGCTTTTTATGATGGAGATTGCGGAACTGCACGCAACTGCAGCCAGTGTTTCAGGAACAGAATGAATATGAGGAGTAAAGGCAGTCCATTTCTTGATGAAGGAGTTTAATCGCAGATGAGAAGGCCGTGGCGAAACAAGTGGTTCATTCTTTCATTCGCAATAATCATTCTGGTTCCTCTCATCTTGCGCGTAACGTTGAGGATTGATTACGGGGGA
>JALHSY010000004.1 GCA_022865455.1 Candidatus Bathyarchaeota archaeon | reverse complement strand
TCCACATGACAGCCATTCAAGCCTTTTTCGGCGGACTTGTCTCTGGAAAAATGGGTGAAGGAACAATAAACGCAGGGCTAAAGCACAGTCTGATCTTGATGCTTTGCGGCTACGTGGCGCTGAAACTGTTCTTGTGAGGTGGAGAGATGGCGAGAAAACCTAAAAGATTTTTCCGTGACAAACGCGGCATAACTCCTGTCTTAAGCAACCTCTTGCTGACCGTTGTGGCAGTCGCAGTCATGGCGCTTGCTACAACTGCAACCTACGTCATAACTACTAATCTGCGGGAAAACATGAGCGAACGTCTCTTCATAGAGGATTTGTGGTTCAACAACTTAACCGGCAGCATTGACGTTTATCTCAGCAACATTGGAAAAGTTGCCATTCATGTCTCGGCTGTATACGTCAACCACACTTCGCAACCTTTCACTTCCCCATTCAGCTTGGAAATAGGCACACATGGATCGCTCAATATTACAAAGAGCTGGGGCTCAGGCGAGCTGATCCACGTAGATATTGTTACAACGAGGGGGTCTCATGTTGGAGGCTATTATGAAGCGCCTTAAACGCGACAAGCGAGCCGTTAGCAACGCAATAGTCGTCATGCTTAGTCTTGTTCTAGTAGTGATCATAGTTGCCAACGTTGTACTCTGGAGTTACCAGATGAACCAGCTTGACCTGGAAAGAATGCAGGAGAATGTGAGCATTGCCAATGTCACGCGGATCACTCGTTCTTCGTGGTTTACAGCGCAGAATGAATACGCAATCACTGCAGGCAGCAGATTAGGCGGCACTTACACAGACACAAGAAGCCCAGATGGTTCGTATGAAACGTTCAGAGAGGAAAGAACTCAAATTTTCAACCCCTCCAGTTACGTTCTCAACGGCTTCACAGGACATGTCTCAGGCAGCGTCTCAGACTCAACATCAAACAATGACTTTTACATGAACTTTCGCAGCTACCCAAACTACGAGATTAGGTGCCAGGAAAGCCTAGGGATGTCTTCGACCACAAGCACGATGTATCAAGACAAGGTTTCAATAAGTCTAACGCCGCAATCAACCGCAAATTTCGTCATAATCGCAGCGGCTGAAGTTCAAGGCTCAAGCACAAGCTACCAAGCAAGAGCGCAGCTCACCGTGAACACGACGACTCACCAAGAATTGAGATACAGAGTCAAAGACACAACTGACTGGTACTCGTTTTCTGGGCTGAAACGAATGGCACTTGTCGCTAACACAAACTACGTAGTCAAAATCCAATATTGCACAAGCAACTCGGGAGCAACAGCTTCCATAAGAAACGCAAGAATAATCATTTTCAGTTTGCAGTCTGAATATGCGGAAAGCGAAGATCTCTCCTCAACCGGCAGCACAAGCTGGCAGGACAAGGTTGCCTTGGCTTTCACACCTTCAGCCGGCGGAGAATACCTGATAATCGCAACCGCAAACTATAGAGGCTCACGCACAGACCGCGACACCAAGGTCCAACTGATCCAAGACGGCACGATAGTCCACGCAGACACTCTTGGGAGACCGCGGTCTGGAGCCGTAGATGAGTTCTACTCTTTCGGTGTCATGAGAAAGGTGACCTTGGACGCATCACCCCATGATTTCAAACTTCAATACTGCACTTCGGGCACGCTTGGAACAGCAGACACGAAATGTGCACACATAGTCGCAATAAGAACAATCCAGTTCGACAACAACTACTACAGTGAAAGCGAAAGTGAATCGAGCCCTCCAGCGAGCAACGTATGGTACGACAAGATCACAAACACCTACACAGCTGACAACGGCGACTATTTGATTATGGGTTCAATTCTGTATAAGTCAGGTTCAACATCCTACTCTGTAGGGTTAAACTTCACCACTGAATCAACCTCAAGACAGGAGACATTGGTTGAGCATCGCGCCACAACTGACTATGAGTCAACCTTCTTCATGACAAGACAGACGCTGACCGCTGGGAGCAGAACCGACAAGATAAGCTGGATGGGCGAAAGCACGAATGCAAGGATAAGAAATGCGCGGTTGATTTCTTGCAGGTTGCCAACCTTAACGCAGACCGTTGAAGTTGAGTTCGCGGGAGCGTCAGACACTCAGAACTGGACGCAACTTGACTGGACGGTGGATTCTTCATTCACAACCGCAGGTGTACCAACAACGTTCCAACTGTACAATTACCAGACAGCCTCCTACCCGACAACCGGCGACGGATACATGTCAGACACGATAGGCCAGACAGACACAACGAAAAACCAAACAATAACATCTAGCCCCACGAATTTCAGAGACAGCAGCGGCAACTGGAAAATTAAAATCAAAGGAGTCAAGCCGACTGACACGCAGTTCGAGCTTAAGGTAGACTGGGTCGAGTTTAAAGCCACGACGTCTGACATCTACCGACTAAGCTTCAGCAACAGTTTTGCAATAGATTTGGCGACATACCCACTGAGTCACATTCAAGGCATCGAAATCATCGTCAGATACAACGTGTCCGAGGCTGGAGAAAAGTGGTTCTTGAAAGCCTACAACTGGACATCATCAAGCTTCAGCGACCTAGGATTCAACAACACTGAGGGAAATCAGCCGATTCTAAACGAATGGAACGACTACGCCATCAACCTGACCGACAACTGGATGAGCTATGAAAAAGACAATGGAACAATACTAATAGAGTTTCAAGACGAAGGATTGAGCACTAACCAGACAATCGTCGGAATAGATTTCTTCAGCGTGAGAACGATAATTGATGGCGTCCGTTTCGATTTGACAAACTCTGGTCCATTAACGACGCACATTGTCGCCATATGGGTGCTTAATTCAACAAGTCATCAACGCTATGACGCTGACTTGTTCATGAACTCAGGAGAAGAAGCAGTCTACATCCGAGCAGACATCCGCCTGCCCAGTGCCGCTTTCATTGCCAAGGTTGTGACAGAAAGAGGTAACCTAGCGGTTTTTGCGAGAAGCTGATTCTTCACCCAATTTTCTCTTTCAAAGCTTTTATCGCTTCTTTCTGGTTTCTAGCCTCGACTATCTGGATGTTGTACAGCTCTGCCATTTTCTTCGCGTTGTCGTTCACTTTTGGAATTGCAATCAAGTAGGCTTTGTCTGGCGAGACATCGAATATCTTGGCAAACAAGGCGATCACTGGCTGCTCTGACACCTCGCCTTCGCCTGATGTTGCTAGGTCGATGACGGTCACTTTCTTTCCTGCTTCCCCATCGTGGGCTACGATGTCGAACATGTGATTTGCTCCGGATTTGCCTTTTAGGAAAGCGGGGCTTTCGACCTTGAATCCGTTTTCAGCGAGAAACTCTCTTATGGGAGCAATCATAACCCAGCCCAGAGCGGCTTCTTCTTTCGCCTCTGCTTTCAGACTGTAGGCATAGACGTCTTTGATCACGACGTCTTCAAACGTGAAGTTTCCATGACAATCTCGACAGAAGTTTGCCGTGACGGGTATGTCGAAGCTTTTGCCGCAGTCTTTGCAGTTGCACCATATGCCGGCGCGCCTGTGGTCTACGTCAAGCTTTCTCAATTCTTCATGGCACTTGGGGCATACAAGCTTGTTTGCCTTGTGGAAGTTTTCCTCAATGTCCATGTAACCGCATTTCACGTGCTCGATGAGAGCGCTTTTCTGGACGTTGAACGACTTACAGTACGGACAGCAGTAATGAACTGAAACGCTTGCGGAACCGCATTTCGGACAATGAATAATCTTGTCGTAAAGTCTTCTCTCCAATATGCCGGCTTCGTAAAGCTTGTCCAAGAAAGCTTCAGCACTTGAGGCACTGCCGACAACTGCCTCCGCTGTTGGAAATCGATAGCCCAGCTTAGGATCATAGACAGGTTCGAGCTCGCTGATTTCGCCGCTCACGAATTTGCTTAGAAAGACTTGCGTCTTGCGGTCCTTGTAAAGCTCGACTCGGTCTATTTTATCTGCCTTCAGCATCCCTATTCCCAGACTGATTCTTCTAGACTAGCACACTTCATACAATCTTTGGAAGTATGATATATAATTGCCTTAAAGGTTGTTAAAATTT
>JALHSY010000035.1 GCA_022865455.1 Candidatus Bathyarchaeota archaeon | reverse complement strand
CTCTTCCTTTTCCATAGCTACTGAAGTTGCTGCTATCTGCATGGAATAGGTGAGCAAAATCATGATGGTGATTGGCATGGCAATTGCCTGCGAAATCATCAAAGCCGAAAGTTGCGCGGGATCAACGCCTTCTTCAATCTGCCCCTTGATGATAGACGATTTCTCCTCGCGTACCATGTTGGGAGCAAGTTGTCTGTTGAACCCGTCGATAAAAACGTCAATCATCGAAGAACCGATGCCTTCAAACACTCCGGCGCTAGAGAAAACACTGTAGATTTTCACAAGGGCAGTTATGTTTTCGTTTCCACTCACGTGTTGAGTCATGTTGGCGCTGAAGTTGCCCGGAATTTCGATGAGCTGCGTGGTGTTGCACTTGGACAACTCGTCTTGATTTACCACGTCTAGTGGATTAGTGTAGTTGGATATGAAAACCCTCATAGAAGAGTTGAGGGCAGTTATGAAGTCTTGGGAGTAGTCTCCTCCGTCATTGTTCATGACCAGGATAGTTGCCTTTTGAGCCTGTTCCTGGGCGGACTGCACTGAGAAATTCATCACTGCACCGAGAACTGGAAACATAATCAGTGGAACAATTATCATTCCCAAAAGTATTTTCGGGTCTCTAATCAGCTCCTTTAGCTCTTTGACTAGGATGTTTCCGAACCCTTTAAGCAAGTCCTACCACCTTCGCAAAGACTTCTTCCAAGTTTGCGCTGGCGAATTTTTCCTTCAGTTCCTGTGGTTTTCCCTCAGCCACAGTTTTGCCCTTGTTCAGCAATGCAACTCTGCCGCAGAGGTGTTCGACTTCAAGCATGTTGTGACTTGAAAGCAGCACGGTAACACCGTAGTCCTTCACATGCTTCTTTATTATTTCCCTGACGTGGTAAGCGTGTAAAACATCCAACCCGCTGCCTGGCTCGTCTAGGATTGCAAGCTTGGGCTTGGTCATCAAGGCTCTTGCCACGAGAAGGCGGCGCTTCATTCCTTTGCTGTAGGTTTTGGCTTTATCCTTCAGTCTTTCGCCTAGGCCAGAGATTTCAGCGGCATCGTTGACTATTCTTTGAATCTCGTCTTTGTCATTGGTTTTGAATTTGGCCATGAAGTAGAAGTATTCCCATCCTGAAAGGTTTCGGTAGGCTCCAGCCTCTTCGGGTAGGTAAGAGATGATTTTGCGGACTTCAGCCGGCTTTTTGACAACGTCTAAGCCAAAAACTTCGACATTGCCAGAAGTGGGCAACAGCAAGGCAGAAATGATGCGTAACGCGGTAGTTTTCCCAGCGCCGTTTGGGCCTATGAAGCCGAAAATCTCGCCAGATTCCACGCTGAGGTTTAAGCTGTCCAAGGCGCGTATGGTGCCGAAATCCTTCGTCAGATCAGCTATTCTAATGGCGTTGTCCAAAGGCGGTTCTCCGCATTCACGTACTCACTCAGGCTTTGATAGAAAAACTTTCCTATGTTGCCGCCTATGAAAATGGGGAAGATGGTAAGTCAAGCCGCTTTTTCAAAACACAATCTGAGAATGGTTTCAAGCTCTGATTGCGCGCGCAAAACTCATAACTTGCCATATGAAACTAGGTCAATGTCACTGTATTCTTGGCCTTGAGCTGTGCCTGTTCCTATTCTTCCCAGCTTCACCGCAAAGTCTCGGCAGTGGATGGCTATTCCCAATCCGCCCAGAATCCTAAGAGTCATGCCTCTATTGTTCGCTTCCTCAACCATCTTCTCGGCTTCGCGTATGAAAGCTTCAGTCGGAACGACACCGTTCCATTCAGGAGGCAATTCCCTTTTGATTTCCTTGTCCGGCATCCAACTCATTGGCGGCCTACCTTTCAACCTTCAATTCTCTGAAGCCGGATGAACTTGTCGCCCTTGAATTCTACGAGGAAAGCTCGGACGATTCCTTCAGCATATTCGCTTCCAGGGTTGACACAATGCGTTCTGCCGATTTTCATCGAACCAGAGGCTTCATGGATGTGACCGTGCAGCCCGAGGAAGGGCTGGTGTTTTTCTATCATTTTCCTAACAGCCTTGGAGCCGACCGGAACCATCACGACTGATCCGCCTCTGATTATTGGGTTAAGCTCCTTATCAAGGAGTGGGGCTTCATCCAGCTTAGACTCAAATGGGGGAGCGTGAAAATTGAATATCGACGACTCGGCGTTCTTTAATTGAGAAATGTAGCCGTCAAGTCTTGCCTCAAGCTTGTCTTCTTCCTCTTCGCGCGCAGTCTTCCATGGACTTGGGTTGACCCAGCCGCAGCTTGTCATCTCATGAGTATCATCTATGTTTATGACTTTGCCTTCGCCGTTGATCACGTTCTTGTAGGTTTCAATTATTTCGTCGACCAAGACTCTGTCATCGTTTCCCGGGCAAACGACAACTCGCGTCTCCTTCGGGACTTTTTCTGGGATGAGGTCAAACCAGCTTTTGAGTGTTGAAACCATGACATCGTGGAAAACCTGATCTACCATTTTCGGGTTTTCAGTCATCTCTTTGTATTCGCTTTCGTTCGTCAAGTGTGGATAATAGCCGATTCCTCGAATGTCTTTGAAAGCCTTCTCCAGACTTCCAGAATCAGTCTCGTGGACTTTGCCCATTAGGTAGTAGGCGTACTTGCCATTCTTGCCTTCAACGACTGGAACGATCATTTTTCCTGTCAGATCCCCGCCGCAGATTGCAATATCGACTTTCAGCATGGCAGACGCGTTTAGGAATTTTCTCCACGTTCCTTCTGAGCCGTGCATGTCGGTTGCAAACAGTATCTTTGTTGACTCGTCCTTTTTCTTCTTAAGCAGAAAGCTCAATGTTGATTCTCCGTTGATTCTGCGTATTTCTACGTTACAGAATTATTTAAGATATGCGCAGCATGAAAAGACTTAAATCCCATTAGCCTCAAAACAGTTGAAACTGGGTGTAACAAAGAAAATGGCATCAAGTAAACCCGGTCTTTTTACTAGAGAAGCAACTGGGCTCGTAAGAGAAATTGGCTTTAGCTTGGGCGTAATCATTATCCTCTCCCACGTCATCGGCCTAGGTTGGCAAAAGAGAGCATTTCAATTCAGTGGACCAATGCCGCTGCCAAATGACATGATGCCGCTCGGTTTACCGGCGATATTCTGGGCTTTCCTGATCTGCGGTCTTATAGTCTTGATAACAGGCTACACTGTTGGATGGGTGACTTCAACAATGCCAAGGTCAGGCGGCGGGTACGTGACTATCTCAAGAGTGCTCCACCCGTTCATCGGTTACTTAGGCGGCTGGCTGATGTTCCTTGCAGAAGCGTTCTCGTTCGGACTCATCGGTGTCGCGGTCTTTGAAGGAATCGGAATATTCTTTGGCATTTCTTTAGCACCAAACGTGTCGTTGTCTTGGGCAAGCGATCCGACTGTACTCTTTGTAGGCGGTTTTGGCATAGTCTGCGTGTTTGCTGCACTTGCTTTGCTCGGAACTAGAATGTACGGAAGGCTCATGCAAGTCATATTCTACATTCCTGCTGTCATCACCATAATTTTCTTCGCACTATGGATTGCAGGAGCAACGAACCCGACTCTCATCTCGGATGGCCTATACAACGTCATGGGTGCAAGACCATCAACATTCATGAACACTGCACTCAACGCCGGAATGGCAAGCAACATACCAAGTTTCTATGACGCGCTCCTATACGCTATTCCTGGAGCGTTCTGGGCTTACATGGGCTGGTACGCTACAACCTTCTTGGCAGGAGAAGTCAAAGAAGCAAACAAGAAACTTCCCTTGGTGCTCTTAGTCGCAGGATTGATCACGATAGTCGTCTATCTAGCAGCCTCATCTCTTTCAGCAATAGCAACGATGAACGTGGAGGTAACTACAGTGGATGGTCATCAATGGAGTCTATTCCAAGCATATGGTTACTTGAGTTACGGTGGAGTCAGCGAAGACGTGATAAAGGTTGCAATACCTAATTTCCAGAGCGCATGGAGCACAGGCATCGCTTCCATTGTTTCCAGAGGCATGGGTCTTGACTGGCTTTCAATGATTGTCGCAATCGGTGCTGTACTCTGGGTAGCCAACGACATACCGCCCTTCCTGCTTGTGGCGTCAAGGACGTTCTTTGCCATGTCATTCGACAGAATGCTCCCTGAAAGCTTTGCATACGTCAGCGAAAAATGGCACGCCCCAGTCTGGGCGATAATCGTCACCGCCGTGGCTGCAATACCTGCGTGCATTGCTGAATCAAACTTCGCAGGGCTAGGCGGTTACGTAGGTTTTGCTGGTGTAGTCGGAACTGACATATACGACGCATTCTTCCTGACGCTGTTCTGCATATCCGCCATGCTGTTGCCACTGCGAAGAAAAGAAATCTACGAGCGCGCTGCCGTCAAGCATTCTACAGGCACCATTGTCGCACTTGGCGCGTTGTCCACAATAGGAGCTGTATGGTGTCTTTGGGTATTCTTGGATCAATCTTTCGGCTGGATCATCCCAGGAAGCGGTCTCAAGGGCGCCTTCAAAACCATGACAGAGAATTGGGCAAGTTGCATAGGCTTCTTCGGGCTCATCATAGTAGGCATCGTCATCTACCTCTACTACCGATACAAGAACCAAGCTCGCGGAGTTGACATGCGAACACTCTTCCTGACAATCCCGCCAGAATAGCAAAAACCTCCCATTTTTTTATTCTTTCATGTTGAACAGGGTGTCATTATGGACGAGTCAAACCTCATGATCGATCTAGTCGAAGAGCAAATAGTCCGAGGAAACTTGCGATGGCTAGCCAACTTCAGCGAAATACACAGAAACTATCAGCTCGGAGATTTGAGAATTCAACTGTACGCTTTTGGAGGCCTTGAAGAAAAAGGCTTCCTCCTCTCAAGACTGTTCTCAGCTCTTGTAACACCGAAGTACAAAGTGCACTTGGTAACTTGTACATCCTCAGAATTCAACGACCAATCGTTGAGGAAACTGGTTACTACTTGCAAGGGAAAGTTCGACAAGGAAGATTGGATTTTTCTTGCACTCATTCAAGACAAGCCCATCGAAAGATCATTGAAGAAGACAATTGAGAGTCTGGGCGACCGTACCGTTGGCATCGAGGCCTACAGCCTAGCTTCAAAAGAACGCGTAGTATCGGAAAACGTACTTGGAAAGGGATTTGAGAAACAGTTGAAGCTCAGCTCACCGGTCTTCGAGGCTTTTGACCTGCCCGACTACGTTAAGAGCTTCACTTTGGTTTTCGCTATCAGCACACTCTTTTTATTCACACTTCAACTGTTTTTCGCGATACCCGTTTTTAGCCTATCAATTGTGCCAGTAACATTGTTGTTGCTTTTTCTTTTTTCGATAATTGCCGGACACGCCCTCTATAAATCCCGTTTCAAGACCACGCTGCAGTTAACGACCGAAGGTTTTGACATGCGTAAAGGCAAATCGAGTGTGATGAAGAAATGGGCAGATTTCAGAGATGTGGCGATATACATCACGCCGAGACGCGAAACCTGCCTCAGATTGTACGGCAAGGACGAAACGTTTGACCTTCCACTTTCACGTGTTGGGCTCTCAAGAAAAGAAGCGTACAACATGATCAAGCAGATGCTCAAGTGAAAATGCCACTGCTACGCGATTAGAGGTGTTTCAACGGCTACATTCCACCAAGGTTTGTCCCACTTTTTGTCAATCTTCGGCAGATGATTCAGCAACTCGCTGATTCTGCCCGTGACCATCGTGATTTCGTCTTGTTTCATCCACTTTGACAGGATTTCGGTTCGTTGCACTAGATTTTGAAGATTCAACGTGACTGTTAAAGCCAGTTTCTTGTCTTTGACCAGACTCTTCCGCATCTTGTCCTTGTCAATCTCCTCTCTTCCTTTGCCTATTTGGTGGTCGAGGAAAACTGCGCAGACGTCTTTCATGTCTTTTTCTTCCATTCCCAGAACAACCTTGTCTGGAGAATAGTAGTTGTAAGGCAAGATCCTGAACTCTTGGCCATGCTCTTTGAGCACGTGAATGTCCGCTCTTGGGAGGTCCATGATGAACTGCGACTTGGACAGTATGAGGTATTCCAAACCAATAGTGTACAGATTGTCTCGCGGATGTTCAAACGAGTCTTTAACCTCGATCCTGTGCCGCAGATCTATGTAGTCGCAGAAAATGTCCAACACCGTGACGGTTGGAAGCCCTTCCGGCGTAATCCCGTT
>JALHSY010000205.1 GCA_022865455.1 Candidatus Bathyarchaeota archaeon | reverse complement strand
TGAGAGAGGTCAACGTGACACTTGTTAATGCCAAGGTAGGCGAATACGTTCTGGTGCACGCCGGCTACGCCATCCAAGTGTTAGATGAGAAGGAAGCTTTGGAGACTCTGCGCTTGTGGAACCAGATTCTGGAAGCAGAACCTGAAACGCGCCACAAACAGAAAAGTTGAGTGAAAATGACCGAGAATCTGAAGTTCAGAGACCCAGAACTGACGAGGCGCGTAGCAGGCAAAATCAAGGAAATCGCTCCGCGCAAGGACACCGTCAAGATTTGCCACGTCTGCGGCACACACGAGTGGGCCATCACACATTACGGGCTGCGCGACCTCCTGCCACCAAGCGTAGAAGTCATAGCAGGACCAGGATGCCCAGTCTGCATAGTACCGGCGTCTGAGATCGACGAGGCGGTCCAGCTTGCCCTGAAGGGCATAGTTGTCACCTGTTTCGGCGACGTCCTGCGCGTTCCGGGCTCCAAAATGTCGCTTCTTGACGCCAAGGCAGAAGGAGCTGACGTCCGAATCGTTTACGGCGTTAACGACGCGACGAAAATGGCGAAAAAGGAAAGAAGTAGCCAGTTCGGCTTTTTTGCTGTTGGTTTCGAAACGACAACGCCTTCGACGGCAGTCGAGATAACGAGCAAGCCGCCTTCAAACTTGAGTTTCCTGATTTCTCACCGGGTCATACCGCCAGCCATGAAAATGCTTGTCAAAATGAAAGACCTAAACCTCAACGGCTTCATAGCTCCAGGCCACGTTAGCACAATCATCGGGCTCAAACCCTACGAGGATTTCCCCGGCGTCTATCACATGCCAACGGTCGTCGCAGGCTTCGAACCACTAGACCTCTTGTTTGGCATATACATGATTCTGAAACAGTTGAAGGAAGGCATACCGCGCTTAGAAAACGAGTATGCGCGAGCCGTTCATTGGGAGGGCAATCCTAAAGCCATAGAGCTGATGGAAGAAGTCTTCGAGGTCACTGATGGCAACTGGCGAGGGCTCGGCACGATTCCGTCTTCCAAGCTCAAGCTTCGCGAGAAGTATGCAGCTCGCGATGCGCATCTACGACACGATGTGAAGGTGGAATATGGCGTTGATTTGCAGCCAGGTTGCAGGTGCCACTTGGTCGTAGTTGGCAAGATCAAGCCCACGGAATGCCCACTTTTCATTGAGACCTGCACGCCACAGAAGCCCGTTGGGGCCTGTATGGTGAGCAGTGAAGGAACATGTCGAATATGGGCAAAAATGATAACTCGCAAAAATTGAACCGAAGGAGCCCCTGAACCTTTTCATCGTTGAATGGCTTGGAACTGATGTAAGTTTAGCATATTCCAAGAATATATGAGTTCTGCGTAATCTAATCTGACTTTGTTCACAGATTAGCATAAGCTAAGACAGGCACACTATGCAAAAGGAGACATTCTTGAAAATACTTGAAAAAGATAGCGCGCATGCTTGTTCCTAATTCCCTTTTTCAAGTGCGATGGAGTTGGGTCGTGCCTTCCGAACGTAGCTTCTTGTATCCCAAGGCACATCGTCATCCATATACGAAGCAAAACCAGGAGCACAAGCCACCTCGAAAGCGAATTTAGGAACAGGCATGCGCGCTAGCCTCGATCTGGCATCAATTCTTATTTGTATGGCGAGTAATGGATTAATTGAGTACGACATTTCGGGCATGTAGGTGCTGCTGAGAGGAAGCCGCGTTTCACACAGTTGAGACAAACGAAGCCATGACAAGTTGAGCAATAATACACCATATTTTGATTGTCCCGTTGTCCAACAAAGCCTACGTATGATGCATGTTCTCTGCAAGCTCTTCTGCCACAGGATATGCATCTGTAAACAGCGTATTTCTTGCAAGCCTGACAATTTTCCTTGGATGCCACTATGCATTCAACACAAGTATACTTATCATTGACTTTGTCCACACAGGCTTCACAGAATAGATCTCTTCCACATCTGGTGCATCTAAAACGTCTTCCTGCTTCAAGTGGCTTCCCGCAGAACGAACAATTATGCACAAGAACATCGGTGGTCACTACGCGTTGTGAGGTGTCGATAAACCGGAAGGTTGCTCCACAATGAGAGCAAACATATTCATTTGCCTTGTCGCCCTTTTGGCCGCAAGCCGAACCACAACGGGGGCATCTCACTTCTACGATAGACATAAAACCACTCTCAAACAGACGAGTTTTATCAGTTCTTACTAAATGTGAAGCGCCTCTAGCAATTCACTTCATAGACACAATAGAATATTGGCAATTCAAAATAAAGTTTGTCCCATTAGAATATGCTTGCCACGACAACAGACTACGCATAAATGGACAATTCAAAGGCAAACCATTCTTGCTTCGTTCCAGAACCACATATGTACTTGGATGAGTCTAAGTTAAGGCAGTTCAGTCAACCTTAGTTTGAAATCTATTGTTCAGCACCACAAAAAATTTCCGCTATTTGCATCTGAGGCGCCAAAAGATAAATATTGAGTTTTGCATTAGAAAACACAGGATCTCGAGGTTGTTTGTTGTTGGAAAACAAAAAGAATTGGGAGTCTGTTGAACTTCAAGAAAAAGTCAGACAACTCGAAATGAGAGTTGACGAATTGACTAAGCGCGTGGACAGCATGTCAAATTACATTAAGGAACTCTACAAATACCTGCAGCAGAATCCGCCTTCGAGGTCACTCTCATAGATAGCAGTCGCAGAAAAGAGACTTGAGACAGCTGAATGCGGCCGGCTTGATAAATCTTATAAGTCAACTCTGATAATATGGCAACAGAGGAAAAACAATGCTGTTAGAACAGATAATACCGCTTGCAATAGCACAAGACGAATGGTTTTGGCTCTTTGGCGGACTCTTCTGCTTAATACCGCTTGTTTGGTTCATCGTCGGTATACTGCTCTGCATCTGGGTTTACAGAGACGCGGAACGACGAGGAATGAACGGAGTCCTATGGCTCATCATCGTGCTGATCGCAGGCATCATCGGCCTAATAATATATCTGATTGTCAGAAAGGACAAAGGTTCAGGTCAAGCCGCGCCACCGCCTCCGCCGTCGTAACAGATTCACTCCCAAAACTCTTTTTTTATATTTCTTTTTCGAGGATAAACACGTATGACTCTGGTTGAAGAAATAATCAGTCTATTCAACTTTATCGGGAGCCTCGTTTGCCACCGAAGACCAGACAGGACACTGTGGATCGGAGGACATTACCTCCCGGTCTGCGCGAGAGACACAGGAGCCTTTGTTGGGCTTCTTCTAGGGTACGTAATGCTGTTGTTTCTTCGCAGAAAAGAAGCGAAAGGCCCGCCCAATCTGTACGTGTCGCTAATAATGATGCTTCCCTTATGGGTGGACTCGTTTGGGCAGCTGTTCGGGCTTTGGACCAGCACAAACTATCTGAGGTTGATAACGGGACTTCTATTTGGCGTAGCGCTCGCGCCAATGCTCGTATATGCACTTTCGCTTTCTCCACTCAAAGGCAGAATTCCCTTGATAAGAAAAATAGAGCCAGAAACTGCTGTCCTAGACAACAAAAACTCATGGTTTGACGCGAAAGCACTCTGCATCAGCATAGCGCTTTCAGTAATCCTTTTCACTGCCATAATCGCCGTAACAGGTTCGGAGTTTCCGTTGTTCTATTGGACGTTGAGCATTCCTATAATAGCAGGAATAGTATGGCACTTTTTCGTCTTGCCTCCTCTGCTACTTATCGTGGCCTTGAGGAAACTGTTTCGAAAGAAGTAGTAGGCAGAGAAAAGCGCTCTTGGGAATTCAGAACGATGCATCTGTTCACCACCACTCAGAATTCTTTCTTCAGACATTCTGGCATAATCCACGCGGCCTAATGAGTCACTAACATATTCTTGGAACGGGGTCTCCGACTGGTCGTGCTATTATCCTTTTTCCGCCGACAACCGTTTGCAAGGCTACATCTGTGAATTTGCCGTCACTTCGTCGATTTCTGCCATTTTTCTCGCCTAAGAACACTAAAAATCAGTTAAACCATTAGATAGCAAGGAGAGGCACCACTGAACAAGGTAGCCCTTTTTAGAATTATTACGATATTATTTTTATCAAGTGTTTTGATTTTCGGCACACAACCACCGATTGCAGAAAGCGGCGGGGCATGCTCTAAAACGCAGGTCTTGAGGCAACGAAAGTTCCTTATACAAGAAGAAAATTGTTAATATTATGCCATACTGTTCAAATTGCGCTAAGGAAGCACCTTCAGGCGTATCCTTATGTCCATTCTGTGGAAAGATCCTGAGCGCCGGATCACCGTCAAGCGGGTCCAATCCAACCTCAACTGCGCCATTGCCACAATCTGCAGTAGTTCCCATATCCTATCAGGTTCAAACGGCCGTGATTCCATTTGATGCCAAGGCCTCACGCCTTGAGCTGTTTGTGAGAATTATATGGGGGTTACTACTTAATCTAGTTTTTTTCGTATACGCTTTATGCTATGGCATCATTATCTTGTTATACGGCATCATTGCTGGGATCTTGAATGTCATCAACTTCTTCATAATTTTGATAACTGCAAAATCATGGAAAACTGCCTTCAATTGGCAAGCAAAGCTCATACAAAAAAGCGCAACTTATTATGCCCGTCTCAATAATTACATGATGCGAAGAACGCCATATCTCCGTCTTATGACCGACCGAAGACCCCCTTTAGAAATGGAACAAGGACCATCTACAACGCCAGAGGAGTCCCCAGCTTAATAGCGTGCGCTTGTTAAGTCTGGCTATGAGGCCTTTAACATCCTCTGGATTGCCTAGAGTCATATTGTCTAGCATATCCTCGGCACCGGATCGCCTACTGGTCTGGCTATTATTCTTTTGCCGCCAACAACTGTCTGCATGGCCACGCCTGCAAAATCCGCCGTTGCTTCACCTATTATTTCGGCTTCCTTTCCCTCTTCCGTCTTTCTCAAGAGCTTGAGTATTTCATCAGCTTTCTCCTTCACCACGCCGATAATCACTTTTCCTTCATTTCCAACCTCAAACGGATCCAAACCCAGCATTTCGCATGCTGCTCGCACGTCTCCCCTGATTGGAATCTTGTCTTCGTGAAGAAGCATTCCAACGTTGGACTTTTCGCTGAACTCGTTTATCGCATCAGCCAATCCTCCTCTGGTCGGGTCTTTCATGGCTACGATTCCGCCGACTTCGCCGAGCAAGCGCTGGATGAGGCGGTTTAGCGGTTTTACGTCAGATTTTATGCCGCTGCCGAAGCTCAGGCCTTCCTGCGCCGACAGAACGGCCAGACCGTGGTCACCGATGGTTCCAGAGAGGATTATCTTGTCGCCTCGGGCAAGATTCGAGTCCAGTGCCCACCTCGGTTTGAAACTCTTTCTGAAACTCTTCACAACTTTCAGATTCCTGTCCAAGGCAGGCGTTCTTCGACCGATTCCAGAAGTGTTTATCACGCAACCTCCTAGGCTGCCTTTCTCAACGACTTTCGTGTCGCCAGTGACGATGCTCACGCCAGCTTCAGCGCAAGTTTGCCTCATGCTGACCAAGATTCTCTCAAAATCAGCCAACGCCAAACCCTCTTCCAAGACGAAACCACAAGCCAAAGCGTAAGGCTCGGCCCCGAGCATTGAAATGTCGTTAACCGTGCCCGAGACTGACAGGCATCCAATGTCGCCGCCTGGGAAGAATATGGGCTTGACAGCGTGTGAATCGCTCTTGAAAACCACGTCGCCGACCACGGCTGCATCATCCATCGCCTCAAGCGGAACTTCCGCATTGCTTGCGCCGCCGAAGTATCTGACAACGTAGTTCCTGACCAAGTCGTGCATTACGGTTCCGCCAGCGCCGTGCAGCATGGTAATGCGACCGCTCTTTTCATCAGTCAATTTTTCACTCTCGCCTTAGACTTGAATATTTAACCCTAAAAGCTAAACATAAACACATCGCAAAATATCGCTACACCAAAATTACTGGTCAGCCTGTTGGAACAAATAGGATTGGCAGAGTGAAGATAAATGGCAACCGACAGAACCAGAATCTTTGACGTTACCAGAAGAGGCGAGCACGAGAAGTATCTTTACAGGTGCTTCGCGCCCATGCCCTTCAGAAAGCACAACAACAGACAGCAATACTTGATGAAAGCGATTCCGAAAGGGTTCCATAAGAAACTCCTCGTTTTTGGCGAAGAAATCGTCGGCCAGATAGAGTATGCACCCGCAGAAGTCTCTGGCTACCCCATAACAGGAGACAACATGATTGTCATGAATTGCATTTGGGTTCTGAGCAGAACTAAGGGACGTGGTCTCGGCAGACTGCTCGTACAGGATATGGTGAAAAGCGAAAAGCTTGCCGCTGGATTCGCTACCGTAGCATTGGAGAATTATTGGAGCCCGTGGTTCAGGAGAAGCCAAACGCAAAAGCTAGGCTTCAGGCCCGTATACTCAATCAAGGTTACCCACAAGACAAAACACAAAGAGCAAGTCTTCAGCACATACCTCACGTGGATGCCGAAAACCGAGAATGCAGAGCCACCTGCATGGGATAGGCAGAAGCTCCTGGAAGGCGAGACTTTCTGCCTTGCACACCCGCTGTATCAACCGCAGGCCTGGAAAGGCAACGTGTTTGACTTGAAATAGAAAACAGACGTCGCAGCTAACCGATTTTCCAAGATACTTTTTGCTCGAAAAATCATGGTCCATTTCTGTTTTAGGAAGGCAAATCAGTCCGAAAATCATCTAGGTTAATGGAAAACAATATAAATCGCTATAGCGCTGTTGAATTGCGCAATTGGAGAGACTATGAAGTGCCAAAATGGGGATACTCAATAGCGGAAGAGGAATTAGACCCGGAAAAAACCGTGAAGGCAAGT
>JALHSY010000204.1 GCA_022865455.1 Candidatus Bathyarchaeota archaeon | reverse complement strand
CGTCGTGGTGCTTATTCTCGCCAGCGCAGCGTCAGCGTCTTCCTTTCTGATTCTTTTCTTTTCAACGAACTTGTCGAGGCTCCACTTGATTTTTTCTTTGCCCTTCTGGAGCAGTTCGTCGCTGATGTCTATCATTACAACTTCGTAGCCCGTCATGGCGAGTAATTCTGCTATTCCGTGGCCCATTGCTCCAGAGCCCACGATTGCGACTTTTTTGAGTTTTTCGGCTGTCAAAACCTGTTCCTCCCCTTAAACAGTTATTCGTTGATGAAAAACGGTAATAAAACTTTTGAACGCTGGCTCAACATTCGTCTGAAAAACGATAAAGAAAGGGGGTATTCTTGTTTAGGGTTGTTTCATCAAGTAACCAGCAATGGTGTTCTTTTGGACTTCGGTTGTGCCTTCGTAGATTTCGGTTATTTTTGCGCATCGGTGAAATCTTTCCACGTGGTAGTCTGCTAGGTAGCCGTATCCGCCGAAGACTTGTATGGCGTCGTCTGTGACTTCCATGGCAGCGCGGCTTGCGTAGGCTTTTGCCATGCTGGTTGCGACTGGGTTGGGTTTCTCCTTGTCGTAGAGCCACGCAGCTTTGTACATCAATAGGCGTGCGGACTCGATTTTTATGGCCATTTGGGCGAGTTTGTGGCTTATGCCTTGGAAGTTGATGATGGGTTGCCCGGACTGTTTGCGTGTCTTCGCGTATGCCAGTGCCTTTTCGAATGCGCCTTGCGCCATGCCAACGGCTTGGGCTGCAACGGTTATGCGGGTTCCGTCGAAGAGTTCAAGCGTGTAGTAGAAGCCTCTGCCGACTTCGCCGACGACGTTTGCTTCTGGGACTTTCAGGTCGCTCATCGAGAGTGAGCCTGTGACGCACGGTTTTATTCCCATTTTGCCGTGGAGTTTTGTGGCGTCTAGTCCGCACATGCCTTTTTCGGCGATGAACAGGCTTTGTCCTCTGTAGGTTGGCTGGGCGTTCGGGTCGGTTTGACAGAGAAGTATGAAGGTGTCAGCGGTGGTTGCGTTGGTTATGAATTCCTTTGCTCCGTTTATTGAGTATTCGTTTCCTGTTTTGACGGCGGTTGAGTTCATGCATGTTATGTCGCTTCCGTGTTCAGGCTCAGTGAAGGCTGCAGCGGCTATCTTGTCGCCTCTCGCTAGCGGCGGGATGTACCTCTTCTTTTGCTCTTCGTTCCCATGTTTCAGCAGCACGTCTGGGATCATGAGGTTTCCAAGCGATATTGCTACGCCTATGCCTGGGTCGACTCTGCACATTTCCTCAACGACCAAGCAGTCTTCGAGTACTCCGTAGCCTTGTCCGTCGTATTCCTGTGGGATCCGCATGCTTGTGAATCCGAGTTGTGCAGCTTTCTTGTACAAGCTCATTGGGAATTCCTCTTTCTGGTCAAGCTCAAGCGCGAGTTCGGGTGTGAATTCCTTTTCGGCGAAGTCGCGGACGGCTTTCTCGATTGCTAGTTGTTCTTCGTTTAGTTTGAATTCCATTCTTTTCCTTTCTCCTTTTAGGTGGATGCTTTCTGTGTTCTTAGTTCATTAACTTTGTTTTTTAGGGAAGGCACTATTTTGAACAGGTCTTCGATTATTCCGTAGTCGGCGAAGCTGAAGATGGGTGCTTTGGAGTCTTTGTTCACGGCGATTATGAGGTCGCTGCTTTTCATTCCGAGCACGTGTTGGAAGGCGCCGCTAATGCCTAGAGCCAAGTAAAGTTTGGGTTTGACGGTTTTTCCCGAGCTGCCTACTTGCCTGTCATTGGGTAGCCAGCCTTTGTCAACGATTGGTCTTGAGCATGATAGTACTGCGCCGAGGGTTTTTGCGAGGTCTTCGACTTGTGGTATGTTGGCCTGGTCTTTGATTCCTCGGCCTATGCCTACGAGTTTTTCTGCGGCGTTTATGTCCACTCCGCCTGGCGGTGGCAGAACGTACTGTATGAACCGTTTCTCGGCTATTTCCTCTGTCAGTGGCGATGGTACTTCGGTGATTTGTCCGTTTGCTGGTAGTTCTGGCTTTCTGGGTGTGAACGTGGCTTGGCGGATGGTTGTGATGTAGGTTTCGGCTTTGCGTGCTGTGGCTTTGACGTTTACTTTTCCTCCGTACATTTGGCGGGTTACGTTTAGTGTGTCGTTTTCGAAGGCTAGGTCGATGAGGTCTGTCGCGAGCGGAAGGTTTAGTGCAGCCGCAAGTCTGGGGGCTAGGTCTATGCCGTAGCTTGTGTGTCCCATGAGGACGAGTGAGGGTTTGTGTTCGGTGATGAGTTT
>JALHSY010000203.1 GCA_022865455.1 Candidatus Bathyarchaeota archaeon | reverse complement strand
TTGAGGTTGAATAGTGACAAAACTTAACCCCCGTAAGCACTTACCCCCCATAAGTATTAAATCTAACTGCAGGAAAAACCCTTACAAAATCCGATAGTGTTCGGGTTTGTTCTCGACAGACTAGTGGATTTGTTCCCAACCGACTGGCGAAATCTCCCGCAAAATCCCCCTCTTTCTGAATCAACCGCGCGCGCACTCGAACGCTAGCTCTTGAGTTTTGGTATTAGCATTGGCACCTTATCTCTATAGTCTTCGTACTCCTTGCCAAATTCCCTGAGAATCTCTTTCTCCTCTTTTCCTGAAATAAGATAGACGAGTGCAATTATCATGGGAGTCAGAAGTAGAGAGTAGAATGCGGATAACAGGATGGAAATTCCCAAGTGAGCTAGTAGTCCGCCCAGATACTGCGGATGCCTCACTATAGAGTAGACTCCTGTCGTGACAACGGTCTTCGGCCTGTGTGTTTCTGCCACCTTTAGAGTTGTCTCTTTTACGCCATTTATTGCGAGCCAAGAACCAGGTAGGATGAGGAGCAAACAAGCTGCGAGATTGAACAAGGGAATCGCGAAGTTGATCACCGGAATCATGATCAGAAAATCTTGGAAAACAGAAACGATAAATCTGGGTTGAGGGGAGATCCAGATCCCGATCCAAAACGTGAAGAAGCCCCACCCTGAAATGATGCCAAGAATCTCGCCAATGTGGTTTCCTTTTTCTTTTCCATATCTTCTTTGGAGCTTCTGGTGTTCAACTGACAGAAAATAGAAAGGCATGATTCCAACCAAACCTAGTACGGAAATGATAAAGCCGGTGCACATCTTATCAGATGCTAGGCACATCTTTTGTAAATAGTTTGTGCGAGTTAGCGCGCGCGGGCGAGTTAAATAATTGGTGTAAAATGGTTTTTATTCTTCTTTTGCCTATTTGTGTCTGATTTGGGCCTCTTTGATAGGCGCATCTTGGCCGTACTAATGATAGAAAACCTAGGAAGTTCCAGCGGCTCCTACGGAATGTGGGGTTCTCTCACAACACGTTGAGGCTGCACCTAACTCGTTTGGAGCGTCGGGCCTCGTAATGAAGGAGAAGAAGCCTCAGAAAGGCCCCGGAAGGTCGAGGTTCACATACCACATGCCTTCGCGGCTCAAGCGTCAAGCCATCCTAAGCCTTGAAGATTCGTACATCAGCCTGGTAACCCTGTCCTTCAGCCGCCTTAAGCATCTCTATAGATTCGAGAAGATCAAGGGCAGATGTGGGCCTCAAAACTGCCTCCAAATCCCGAAGAACGAATAAATACCATTTTTAACCAATTTAGCAACAGGCTAGCGCGCTCATGAATTCAGAGATCCCTTCTACGTTCAAGAGTTTGCAGGCCACAGAGACATTAAATCGACAATGCTCTACATTCACCTAGAAAAACAGATCTACCAGAAAGGCGCTGCAGAAGAATTCCACGTAGCCACAGCCCAAACAGTGGAAGACGCCTCTAAGCTGGTAGCTTCTGGCTGGGAGTTTGTCCATGAATATCAGGGAGTAATGATCTATCGCAAACGCAAATAGTGTCGTAAGAAACAACCTATATTCGCCTGTAATAAGTCATAAATCGTAATATAGGTTAAATCTTTTAAGGCTCCTAAGCTATAATCAGAGCAGAAACTGAAGGTTGAGTGTACAAAAATGGTGAAAAGTGGAGACGAGGAGAAGGTCAAGCACATCTTGACAGATCCCAAACTTGCGGCGATAAAGGCCATGTTGGAAAAAGACCATGC
>JALHSY010000202.1 GCA_022865455.1 Candidatus Bathyarchaeota archaeon | reverse complement strand
TCTCACTTTTCTACGGCACCTACCCCTACGTGACAGGCAGAGACACAAGCGCATCGGCAATATGCTCTGAAGCAGGTGTAGGCCCGACCAAGGTTGACAATGTACTCGTAGTGCTGAAGTCCTTCATGACTCGGGTGGGCATAGGCCCGTTACCGGGGGAACTGCCAAAGGAAGAAGCCGTGAAACGTGGTTGGTTTGAAACTGCCGCAGGAACAGGCCGAGACAGACGCTCGGCACCGTTCAACTTCGAACTTGCTAAGAAAGCAGTTCTGCTTAATGGCGCAACACAAGTGGCGGTGACGAAGCTTGATTGTGTGTACCCGAAATGTAAAGGCGCAAGGACCTATAATGACCTCCCAAGTGACGCAAAACAGTTCATAAACGAAATTGAAAAGCAAACTCGGGTTGCCGCCGCGCTGATCGGCACGGGCCCAGAGGCTTTAGACATTATTGACCGAAGATGATAGCAGACTTTTCCTGCTGATTGTGACGTTTCTGTGGAAAAACAATAAGAATCGCGGCGCAATTTGCCTAACGACACGCGGGGCTTGACAGTGTTCAACAGAGACTTGAAACTGATTCTAACCTGCAACGTGATAGGCTCCTTCGGAGATGGCCTCTACTCCTACCTGCTGCCTGTTTACATGAGAGAGACGCTGGGAGCAGATCCAGTGCAAATCGGGATACTGTATGCCGTGACGAATCTCTTTGCGGCGCTGACCCTGCTCTTGGCTGGAAAGCTTGCAGACAGATACGACCGCAAGAAGATTATGATCGCTGGTTGGCTTGCGTGGCTTCCTGCCCCGCTGATATTCTCCTTTGCAAGAGACTGGCTGCAGATGCTGCCGGGGATGGCAATGTGGGGCTTCTGGCTCGGTTCGCCGACGACAACGGCATACGTCATAACTGCGGCAGACAAACAGAAACTGACTTTGACGTTCACAACCATATCTGCCGGGTGGTCAATGGGCTACATTTTTTCTCCAGCCGTTGGAGGCTATCTGTCAGGCACTATGGGCATGCAGTTTGTATTCTACTTGGCCTTCATCTTCTACGCTCTGGCCTCTTTGACATTGTTCTTTATCAGAAGCCGACGCGCAAGCCAGAGCACCCAACAGACGTCGGAGGAACGAACGTCGTTCTTCAAGCTGCTAAGAACTGGGAAACTGTTGAGGCTTTCAGTTTTCTTTGCTTCAATAATGTTTGTTCTGATGATGTTCCGTCCCTTCGTTGCACAGTTTCTTGCAGACGTTTACCGCTATGGCGATTTCGAAATTGGCATCTTCGGATCGGTGGCTTTCTTGAGCTCCGCGGTTCTGGGAGTTTTGTTGGGCAGGCTTGGAGACAGGTCGAGAAAATCCTACGCCCTTGCCCTGTCCATGATTCTGTGCAGTCTTTCGCTGGTTCCTCTGCTGCTGTTCGCCAACTTCTACATTCTCATAGCCGCATTCTTCATTGCAGGCGGCTCGTACGTCACTTGGTCTCTGATGAGCGCCATCGTTGGGCCTCTTGCACCGGAATCCTGCAGGGCACGGTGGGTTTCAATACCTCAAACAGTGAGCATGTTCAGTTCGATTGTTGCACCGTACGTCGGCGGCTTCCTTTACGATGTGTCGCCGTATTACCCGTTCATGGTGGGAATAGTTGCAGCGCTCGTCTTTGCTTTGTTGGCATCTACGAGGCTTCTTGATGAGAAGTAGCAGTCAGGCAGTTTGGCGATAGTTTTATTTCTAAGCAGGTATTTGATTACCGTTCCAAAGGTGATGAATGTGGGTCAGCATGATGAGCACCACATCAGGTTCTCAACAACCTTCATCATAATGATATTCATTGCTGGGCTAGTTCTCGGAGGAATCGTGTCCGTCTACGTGAACTATCAGCAGATGAGCGCCCTGCAGAAGAAGCTTTCAAACCTTGCAGATCAGGTTTCTCGGCTTTCAGGCAACCAGACTGTCTACAACGAGAACGTGACGATCTACCAGAACAGCACAGCGTTGGTGGATTTGTATCAAAATGTGAAGGATTCAGTGGTGTTGGTCAGTGTTAGGAGCAGCACGGAGGCAGGGGAAGGCTCAGGCTTCGTTTACAACTATTCGGGCGCAGTTGTCGTGATAACAAATTACCATGTTGTTCACGAAGCAATAAGTGTTAGCGTAACGTTCTCTGATGGCGACGGCTATTCTGCAAGTGTCCTAGGAACGGATCCATACGCAGATCTGGCCGTTCTGAACGTCAGTGCCCCACAGGACGAGTTTAAGCCTCTTGAAGTTGTCAGCTCCTCAACGCTGAAAGTCGGTGACTTGGTCATAGCCATTGGAAACCCCTACGGTTTGGTTGGCTCTATGACCACCGGTATCGTGAGTGCGCTAGGAAGGACGATTGATGAAGAGGAACTAATAGGCAACTTCAGAATAGCCAATGTCATACAGACAAGCGTGTTGATAAACCCTGGGAACTCTGGAGGACCACTGCTAGACGCACTTGGAAACGTGGTTGGGATAACGACTGCAGTGGTTAAGGACGCTCAGGGCTTGGCCTTCGCCATCCCATCGAACACAATTCAGAAGGAAGTAGGAGCTTTGATTGCCAATGGCAGCTACTCTGATCACTCATACTTGGGCGTAGCTGGAACGGACATGACCTACGAACTGGCGCAACAGTACGATCTGAACGTAACCTATGGTTGGAGAGTGGCTGAAGTCAATGCAACTGGGCCAGCTCACGACGCAGGCATACAAGCTGGCGATGTAATAATCGAGATCAACAATACCCGCATCAGAAACGGAGACGAAATGCTAAGTTATACAGAAGAAAACACGGTCCCCGATGAAACCGTGATTTTGACCATCGTGAGAGGCAGCCAGACACTCACGAAACCTGTAGTTCTGGGTACAAGACCGCCACCACCAGTCTGAGTTCAAAAAATCCCCGATGGTGGGGCTGCCCGGATTTGAACCGGGGTCTATAGAGCCCAAGTCTACAAGCCTAGGCCAAGCTAGCCGACAGCCCCTCTTGCATCTTCTAGAGATGGAGTTGCTATTTAAGAGCTTTACTTCCATAGCGCTGCATAGGTTATCGTTTGCTCAGAAAAAGCCGAACCTTACCGTACGCTGTACCAAAGCTTAAATCTTTCGGAAAAAAGACTTACTTGGAGAGTTGAATATGATAAGAATGATAAAAGAAAACAAGGCAATTGCCCTGCTTGCAATGTTCCTAGGCATCGTCATACTGATGCAGGTAGCTTCAATGTCGAAACTGTCAGCCGCAGCAGCAAGTGATATTGAGGTGAAGAGTGATCTGCCACCGTTGCCGCCGCTTAAAGACATCATAGTAACAGGGTTGACTTTGTCAAAGCCTCCATCAGGCGTGCGCGTAAACGAGGAAGTTGTCATCAGTGTTGAAGTATTCAACCACGATAACATTGAATATACATTCGAAGTGGTCGCGGAGTACACTTTCCAGAAAGACCCGCTTATCGGAACTGAAACCGTTACCGTTATGCCACAGGAATGGAAGACAACAACATTCCGATGGACACCAAATGCAATAGGCAGATACGAGGTGACGGCCCGCGCCAGTCTGATTCCAGGCGACATCAACCCAGAGAACAACATCAAGACAATAGTAGTTTACGCATATGGCAACAGCCCGGAGACCCGCTACTATGGACCGTCACGAGTGCCTTGCCCAATACCTCCAGATACAACCCCAAAGCCATAGCTCGTCCCTCATGCCTCCCCACGCTCACCCCTTTCCCTAAAACCCCAAGCTCCCCTCCCTCCTTCCCTTTTTTGTAGCTCAGGTAAGAATATGCAGATTTGGCTTTCTGGCATAAAGAACCTGTCTGCACATGCTATTGCTTTCTCACGGTACACTGAAGCACTTTCGGGCAGACAAGACATTCTTCTGGGATTCCGCCGTCTTTGGGAAACGTATTCAGAAAACCAGAGTAATGTGCGCATTTTGCAGGAGAATCAAGAACCTTCGGATAGTCAGCAGGTCTGACGTCGACTACTTTCAGGTTCTCTGTTAGAATGTCAATCTTCGACTGGCAATGCGGACAAGCATAATACGTTTTTCTCGGCATCGTGGATGAATCAGTCACCACGGCAGGCTTCTCAAACGACTTTCCGCACCCATTGTATGGGCATTTGAGTTTCTCTTCGTGGAAATGTAGGTGTGGCATGATTCATCCTTCCAGTGGGCTCCTGATTGTATATCGGTACTATTAATATTTAATAAAGATTTCTGTTTACATGTACAGCACAGATACACATCAGC
>JALHSY010000201.1 GCA_022865455.1 Candidatus Bathyarchaeota archaeon | reverse complement strand
GTTTGGCATGCCTTGAGGGGCGTCTTTCTCGTAGAAGCCTTCCTTGTCTACGCCATTAGGGTATCGTGTCAGGACGAGTGGTCTTTCAGCGAGGAATGGCAGCATTTTTGGGGCGATTTTGATGTAGTACTCGATGAACTGGGCTTTGGTGATTTTCAGTTTAGGGTACAGTACTTTATCGAGATTGGAGAAGCTGACTTTTGTAAACTTTTCAGTCATTTTGAGTGATTCCTCGAAAAGCCACGTTTAACCCTTTTGAAAGAAAGTTCGGGCGGGAATTTAAACTGTTCTATCTAACAGTAGATGGAAAAGTAGTTTTGTTTTCTGATATTTCGTTTCTGCTCTGGACTGGTTAGAACAGGAGAGAGTCTCTTAGGTAAAGGCGTTTCATTACCCAGTTTCATATTTTGTAGGCTACAACAGTTATGGAATTGGCGGATTTTAGGGTTTAATCTACCCGATCTATTTCCTCGAATCTGACACCCCGCAAGAGTTCAACGTCGAGGCGGCCCTAACCCGCCAATTATGAAACCCTAAGTGCACAGCCAAGCTCGCCAGCTTCAAAAGCGGCCTATCAAACGGTTTCTTCACAGCTGCAAACCTCCTGTCAATTATGGCTGCGCTTAAGGAGAAGTATGGCGGCCTCGAAAGGCTTCACAGAGAGTCCGGTAGCTCAAGTGACCTGGAGAGGCGTCTGCAGGAGTTCAAAGGCTTTGGCCCAGTGGGAGTGAACATATTCCTGAGGGAACTGAGAGGAATCTGGGAAAAGGCTAAACCAAGACCTTCCATCATGGCTGTCGCAACCGCGCAGAGAATAGGCTTGGAAATAGAAGACATGGAACAGTACGAATCTGCACTGGTGCGGCTGAATTTGGAGTACTGCAAGAAAGGTAAATGTGCAGAATGTTGCTTTGGAAACAGTTGCAAAGATAGATAAGTATTCAGTCGCTTACCTGGACTTAGAATCCTGTTAAGGCAGTAGTAGTGACTATATGGGAGCGTCAGCGCATGCTAAAGTTTTGTTTTGGTTGGCTAATCCCTGAATAACAATACGATTTAACTTGAGCGCGCTGGTTTGTCCCTAAAATATGTTAATGTTTATTTTTGGGTTGGAGTCTCGTATTTTTGAGTAACGTCCAAGCTTAGGAGGTGAATCCTAGCGGGACAAGATGAACACGAGACCCTTGAAACTCTCTTTAGAAACGTGGACTTAAGTTTTGCTCATAAGATCCTGCACAGTTGCTTCCACGCTTCCGGTCCAGGCAGAACTCCCAGAAACCCACTTGGCGTCTTTAGGGCCTTCATAGTTATGCGCATGAAGGGTGTGCGGAGCTTGAGAGAAATGAGCCGGCTTCTTGATGTTGACCCACGGCTTAGAAGACTGTGTCTGAATAAAACGGGAGAGCCTGCCTACCCGAGAAGCGTTCTCAGCAGGTTCATCCGAAAAGTCGGAGAAGACAACCTCACCAAGATAATAGAGGAGAAAGTAGTCAAACTCTTGACTAGCAACGATGCAAGAATAGTTGATGTCGTGTTGGACGCTTCTTTCGTAAAGGCCTGGAGCACACGTCATCCACTAGACAACAAGAAAGGCTTTTCTGACGGTGATGCAAGGGTTGGAAGAGCAGGCAGAACCTTCGGACTGGGCTACAAGCTGCACCTGTCCATAGACTCTCAGAGCATGCTTCCCTTAGCTGGCATCCTTGCTTCTGCAAACCAGAACGAGAAGAAACACTCACTGAACATACTGGAGAAGACGAGGCTGATTCTGAAGCAGTGTGGAGCTAAACTGAGAAGCGTAATAGCCGACAGCCAATACAGCGACAGCAAAATTAGAAAGGCTGTTGACGAGACAGTGATTCCTTATCCGGCAAACCAGAAACGCGGCGTCAAAGGCTTGCTGAGAGTGGACAGGAAGTTCAGAACTTATGGATCGGAAGACCTGAAGAGGAAGTACCACAAGAGACCCTCCATAGAAGCCGTCTACAGCTTCCTGAAAACGCAGTGTAGCCTGGCCATCAACAAGGTTAGAGGCTTAAGGAACGTTGCTTGCTACGCGCTTTTCAGCATGTTGTGCTTGGTCCTTAACAGAGAAGCAGCTGAAAACCTCAGAAGAACCGACAAAGCAGTCTCACCAACGTACTTCAACACATAATTTAGGGACAAGCCAGCGCGCGAAAAGCAGCTTAATCGTCCCGACTGCACAGAAGGGATCCTTCGCTTTCGGTTTTGACGTTTCTGTAAACGTCCGAGTATGCTCCGGGCTTCTGAGCCTCTAGTCCTTGAGCGAGAAGTAAGAGCCAACAGCGAATATCAAGTACGTCAGCGCGGCCAGAACAAATGGAACGGTGAAGCCCCACTGTGAGATCATGATCCCAGTCAAGGCCAAGCTGAGTGATTCAGTGATGTGGAATCCAGTCCACAGGAGCCCAATGTCGGTCCCGTAAGATCGTTTGTCGCTGATTCTGGACGCTATCGCCTCTTGTCCGATGCTGGCAATCCCTTGGATGGCACCGTAGAAGACTATCAGAGCTGCAGCAAGAAATGGAGCAGCGAAACCAAGAATGAGGAATGTGACGGCAAACATGATTCCACTTAGAAGTATCGATTGTCTTGTTCTCTTGGTCTTTGAAAGTAGATGGGAGAACATGCCCGCAAGAAGTATCTGCGTGCCAAGTATCAGGCCTATCGTCTCAAGGTTGAACCCGCTAGCATCAAGATACCAAGTCAACACAAAACCACCGATGAGTCCCAGAGACACACCCATCATGCAGAACAAGATGAGAAATTTCCTGAATAGCTTCTCTTTCTTGCGAAAGTCAAGGAAACGCAAGGCCTTCGAAAAGTCAAACTCCTCCTTCTTTCCCCGCTTTAGAGTCAGGGCTACCAAGACTACAACCACTCCGAAAGCCGCGCACAGCAGCATCGCTCCTTCGAACAGTATCCAAGCAACCAAATAGCCTGCCGCGAAGCTTCCAACGGCGTACGCGATATAGACGATGGTTCGAAGACGAATCAGCGTTTTCAATTGCCCACCGCCTTGCTCCAGCAGAAAAGCACGGTTAACCGCCCACAGCGTGCCCTCCTTGGTTCCCTCAACCACCTTACCGAACAAGTACTCCAACGGAGTGTAGGCAACATAGTATATCAGGCCAGACGCAACCGCAAGGAAACCGCTAGAGAGGAAGAACACCTTTCTCCCCCAAAAGTCGGAGAAAGTAGCGGAGAGCATCCTTCCCAACAGAAATATGATAGGCATCGCAGCAAAGACAAATCCAACTGTCACAACGTTGATCTGTCTCTCTTTCATCATAATTGGCAGTGCAATCCCAAGGATTCCAGCAGCAAAAGAATGCAACACCTGAATCAGCAGCGCGGTTTGAATGGGACGCAATGACATCACTCCGAATACGTTGACATGATGCTTTCCTTTAAACTCATCGACCTGAATCAAAGAAGCCTTCACAAGAAACAGTCATCAGTGTTTTATGAAAGCCTTCAGTTATCACTTGCCCTTTGGCGCAAAACAAGCATGGCGCGCACGCTTGTTCCTAAATTGGTCTAAAATGGTATTTATTCCTTTTTGAGGGGGTTGGATATGGGGAAACCCTGCTCCCTGCGGGATCTCCCGGGGCTCCCGTGACTTGCCATCCGCCAACACGGTCAGAGTTCGCCTGTCAAACAAGCCCGTACTGGGCGCGAACAGTCAAAAGAAGAATAAAAACCATTTTACACCAATTTCGGGACAAGCCAGCGCGCAATTGTAAATGTTCAGACCAGTAGACCTAGTGAATATGCGAGGCTTACAATCTACCCGCCAGACTTGGTATACAATCTTTTGAAGTCTACTTTCATTGGAACTATCGCAAGTTTCGGAGAGAGAATTGTAAACATATTTAAATAACGAACCCTGGGGCTCTTTTTTCTACTAGTCTTTTAATGTCTCAGTCTGTTTCTTGCTAAAAATATTCAAGAACATGACCGGTTCTCTTCTTTTCTTTTGGTCAGGAAGTAGTTTGAAACCGTATTGCTCATAGACACCTATTACATCTTCTTTGGCATTCAGCACAAGAAATCGGCATCCTACCTTCTCGAACAATTTGTATGCCATTCCAAGACTGAAATCACAAAGAAATGTGCCAATGCCTCGACTTTCTAAGTCTTTACACGTTGCCAGTTGGCCAATTTGAAGCGCCGGGTAATTCTCTTTTCCGATTTGGAGCTTGTCTTCCGAACCCATTCTTTCCTTTTTCAAATCTGCCATGCTCAAAGTGACGAAACCAACTATCCTGTCAGCATACATACAGACATAGGATATGCCGAGACGCTCATTCTGGAAGTCTCTTGCCTCATTATGAATAAAGTCATTTATGTCTTCGTTGGTGCAAGAGAATCCACTCAAATCATGCTTTTCTGTTAAGATCGTCGGAACTATCTTAGCACGATCTATCTTTTCACTTGGAGACATGTAAAGACTGTTATATAGAATATCTTTTAACGATTTCTTTTGCTCTCTTTATCCTTGCAATATCTTCATTTGATGGCGTCCGCTTCGTTTCCTTCTGAATAACTGCAAACTGTTTCTTGTTCAATTCAGGAATTGGTTTCGGACGCATCTTGTAGGTTCTCCAAGAATGGCAGTAGCGCGCGTTAATGTATAAGTTTTATGCTCTTATCATATTGTTTTGATTGTTTTTTGATGATACATGTCCATTAATAAACCCTTTTAAACATGCTATAGACACATTTACGCGCGCTTATTGGCTCTTTTCTGTTTTCTGTACAACTCGATGAACCCGCATTTTTCACAGTAGAAAACCTTGTACCTTATCGCCTAAAAAGCGTACAACATTCTTGAAGAATGGAGAGAGTAGGGCGAAAGTGAACCATACAATTGGCCTACTTCTGCAATTCAATGGTGACCCCACGACCCATTTAAAGTCTCCTTAAGCATATCAATAAAGTGTCAATAAAATGTAAAACTGTGCTTTTACGGCAATAAAATTGACAGTAGAATGATAAGGTCTGGGATTGAAGAAGCTTGATTTGTGGGGCGACTGCCCCTACTGGCCTACTCACCAATTCAAAAGCGCGCGCTTAACCTGCAACTTCTTCATGCGTGCACCATTCTGAACCGCGCGCTTTCTGTTCACTTTAACTCATCTCTCTCCACCTAGCGAGAATGTCTTTTGACCACCCCTCTTTTATACAGCTTAGGAGAGACCGTTTCCTCGTTAAATGGAGGTTTAGGTTTGGTTATCTCTGAAGAGCCTAGCTTCGAATTGGATGGTTTAACCCCTTTACAGCGCAAGCTGCTGGTT
>JALHSY010000034.1 GCA_022865455.1 Candidatus Bathyarchaeota archaeon | reverse complement strand
GGCATCATTCCCAGTTGCCGTTTTCCCATACGTATACCTCTTCGTCTCAGACACCATCGCACAATACATCCTGATCATCCTGCAAATCTGGAGCTTACTACTTGTTTCTGCAGCCATATGCTTCGGGAAAGGCATAAGACTAGACAAAGCCATCGTCGTAAGCCTGACAGCCATGTACTTGAACATAGCCATACTGTTCCTCCTAGGACGCTTCACGTAAGATTCGAGATTTCCTGAACCCTTATCAGCCAAGATTCGAGATTATTCGAAACGATTCTCTTAATACACTGCCTGCAAAAGGTATTTTCGGGGAGAACCCGTGAAAAATACAAGAAAATCGACAATAACTGTCCTTCTAGCTTTTCTATTGATATCCGCTGCCGTGCCCATGTTTCTATTGAATAATGCAAAGGCTGATGATGCTGATGAAGAAGCTGCGAATGTTGAATATGAACCCTATGGGAACCAGTGGTGGAGGATCAAGACAGATTTGATAACAATACTATTCCCAAGCGGGAAGAAGCCCATGTTCCTGTGGTGGTATTCAAACGACACTGACAATATCTATGTGGTTAAGTACAAGGGCCTGATCGAATACACCACAATTGATTGTCAATATTATGATGTGAATGCAGAAGCAAACGGATTAACTCTACAAGAACGCATGGTAGAAAAGTATGCTATGAGTGGACCACATAAGAACAGGATAAAGGAAATGATTCAAAGCAGATTCTGGCATTGGATTTTAGGCATGCATAAAGCATTTCTGCCTTTCAGTGCTTGTACTTGGAACCTGACAGGCCCAGTTAACGTCACAAGACCAGATGGGGTATCCTACATTTCATTCAACTTCACCCTTGAGAACGCGCCTCCCATGTTCGATTTTGCCGAAGGCAACATAGTAATACGATGCAGATTCTATGTAACTGACGCGGTTGAGAGCGTATATGACAAATACAATTACACGGTGAAAGCTGGAGAACTCAAAATGGATTTAGTGGTGCAGAACTGGGAATGGAACATTGACCAACTTGACGAATTCTTCCAAATCTTGCACGATGAACATGGAATGACTGTTTCAACATTGCGCGCTGGCTTAGCCTTATGGATAGATTTAGCATCCATCAAAATCGCAGATATACCCGTAGCCGAAGTCGACGCGAATTCGATGATGCAAGCCTTGCCCGAAAACAGTTCCACGGCTCCACTTGAACCAACTGAGACCAATTCAGATACGTCAGACATAATTGCAGGAGGACAAAGGATACAGATTCGAAACAGGGTAGCTAACATGGCCACTGCAATAAATGTTGGAAGTCACTTAAATGAACGCTTTAGACTACGATTTGCCAAAGGAAGTCAAACACTAGCAGGTTTCTTTGACTTCGTAAATACTGCTACTGTAATAGACTCTACGACCCAAGAAAAATCGGTTGTTAATGTAACGGCTGCCTATATTCCATCAGGAAACCACATGCGCTTGTTCATAGGCTACCCGTACTTTGGAAACAAAACATTGGAACATGACCCATCACTTGGAGTTGAAAACATCGTTCCATGGCTGCCGACCACCCTGCTGGCCGTCTTAATCGGGGCGACAATACTCGTAGCGGTTGCGGTGGCAGCGGTCAAGGTGCGAAAGAAAACGGTCAACGTTGTGACTGTACAATAAACCTCGCCTTTCTTTTTTTATGTTGCCCAGGGACATATCGTGAATCGAAATAAAAGTTTATATGGTATATTGCTACACACTACTTAAGGTGCCAAACAGCATGACCACAGACCCAAAAAGCCAAGAAATTCGCTGGGAAGTAATAAAAGCCATGCTCGAAGAGTTCCCAGCACTAAAAGAAAAAGTTAAAGACTACCTAGGCAGAGAAGAGCAAAGGCGGTAATCCGGCTGTTTTCTGAAACCACGTTTTGAATCTAACTCTCTTCGTCAGGATTGCTTCCTATCAACAGTATAATTACGAGAAAAAGCCGATAATTGCAGGCCCGAAGGATTTACCTTAATTTCTCCTAAGCAGATGCGGAGGGGGGATTTTGATGTTGTTGTTCCTACCATTGTTCTCCTCAGTCTTGAGCAGTTCAACTATTTCGTGGTAACGCTGCAGGAAATCCATGCCTTTCATCGTTGCTCGGTAGATGTCCTTGCCATTCTCCGAAACCTTGTTCAGCAGACTAATCTTCAACATAAACCCAAGATAATCGTTGAGCTGCGTGAAACTCAAGTTCGCCCTGTACATGACCTGAGTCTTCAAAGTCCCCTCCCTGGCTATCTCCAAGATCTCCGCAATTATGTAAAGCCTGTCCCTTCTCTTGGAAGACGGATTTGAACCCCAAGGATTCATGTTCTATATTCCTCTTTCAGAAGTGTTTTCTATAACAGAACACTTCCCCACAGTTTTAAGCCGTGTTTCGCACTTGCGAGTATTACAAAAACGGAAATATTCTCTAGAACAAACCTCTATAAGACACGAAGAGCCAAGAAAGAGTTCAGCCGCCTTGATGTAAGAGGTAGGCAAAGGTGAAAAAAATGCTCATAGGATTGATTGCAGACACGCATGACAATTTGCCTATGGTAGACGAGGCTGTCAGAAAGCTTAACGAGGAAAGAGTTCAGCTTGTGCTGCACGCCGGAGATTATGTAGCGCCTTTTGTGATTCCAAGATTCAAGGGGCTAAGGGCGAAGCTGATTGGAGTCTTCGGCAACAACGATGGAGACCACGAACTCCTGAAAAAGCGGTTCAGCGAAGACAGTAAGCTGGAAATACGTGGAAACTTTGCAGAGATAACCGTTGAAGGATTGAAGATTGCACTTCTGCACGGAGAAAACAAGGAACTGCTGAACGCTCTGGTCGAAAGCGACGGCTTCGACGTTGTCGTCCATGGACACGACCATCAGAGCTCAGTCTACAGGAAAGGCAGAACACTAGCCATCAATCCCGGTGAGGTCTGCGGATACCTGAGCGGCAAGTCAACCCTTGCGCTGTTTGACACGGACAAAAAGGAAGCCAGAATCATTGAATTGTAAGCCTTGCTAGAAAAAGTCCAATCCGGCCATGTAGAACTTGTCACCATATGATTGCTTTAACGACGCATCGGCTGTCAGAGGCTTCGCCATGATGACCCCCTGGCCCTTTTTCAGGACTACGTAGCCGCGCGACTCATAGACGCGAAGCAGATCGTCGTCCAAAACCGCTCTGTCACAGATCAGGTTTCTGGCTCTTCTTTCGACCAGACCGAGCAGTCTATTTGCTTCTTTGGCGTTTGATGATACGAGCTCCCTTATCAGGATCCCGTTGACCCACGCATATTTTATGTCCTGAACGATAGCGTATCCTTCTTCCCCAACAATATACTGCTTGTCAGTCAAGCGTTCATTCTTCTTTAACATCATCAGAAACTCTTCATCGCGAACCACAAGACCCGTTCTACCCTTAACGCTTCTGTTATAGATCTCAAGAACCTTGCCAAGATCAACCTTGCCGACTTTCTCTTTCACAAACGGTTCAGCATTTTTCGATTGTATTGTCTTGTATGCGCTGGGAATATCGAGCGAGTCTCTATAACCTAGTTTTTCATAGAGCGAGTGTGCCACCAAAGAGTGACCCGTGCCCAAAAAAGAGAAGCGGTACCCCCTTTCTCGGAAATATTCATGCGCTCTGTTCATCAAAGCGGTGCAGACCCCCTTCCGCAAATGATTTGGCATGGTTGCAACGCCATATATCCCGCCAGTTGGCTCTAATTCTCCATCCAGCTTGCGAGTCCGCAAATCCATCACCCCCACGTATCCAAGCACCCCACTTTTTTCCACAGCGCAGAAACCAACTACGCTATTCTTCAATCGCGGATCAAGTCTAATGAGGTTCTCAAACGCGCTTTGGTTGAAAGGCCAACGGAAAGCGTGATCCATAAGCGGGAAAAGCTCATCCTTTGATTCCAACTCGCTATAAGCCAGAATCTTCATCCTCAGCTACTCCTCTATTCAAGAGTCTGAAGCATTCTTGGCTCTATCCATTCTTCTCTCAGAATGCCAAACAAGTGAGCGTCTGCCCATTTTCCTTTCGCGTTCCAAAGTGCCTTCCGAATCGTCCCCTCCTTTTTGAACCCGGCTTTCTCCAAAGCTCGCCTAGAAGCCAAGTTCTCCGAGTCGATGACGGCCTGCATTCTGACGATGTCTCTTGAGAGGAACAAGTAGTCTACAAGTATTTGGATGGCTTCCGTACCGTAGCCCTTGCCTCTTTCTTCAGGAACAATCGCGTAGCCTATTTCAGTCCAGCCGAAATTCGGTGCACTGATGTAGTGGCATGCTTCCCCAATCTTTGTTCCGTCTTTCTTCTCAACTATGAAATTGACCCACTCATGCCCATAGAGCTTGTGCTCCAGCACTTGTGCTTCAAGCTGGTTTCTGGAGACCTGAATTGGGAAGCTCTGATAGTCTCCAATGAATCCCACATCATTGAACCATTGTGCCAAGAAAGGCGCGTCTTCCTTTTCTGCAACTCTCAGGTTGACTCTTTTGCCTTCCAGCATGAAAGGTCAGAAAGTGAATGTTCTAGGTTTCTATTTAATCCTTGTTGTATGGCTGTCTTTCCTGGTTTGCCAGCTCAAACAGCTCCGTCAGTTGTTCATCGTTCGCGCCATCTCTCAAAGGCGTCAGAACGTCTACAAGGTTGTCATTTCTCATCAAGCACGGCTTGAGTTTCCCGTCACTTGTTACACGCAGACGTGTGCAATGTCGGCAGAAATCAGTGTTTTCAGTCGGGCGTATGATCTCGACTTTCACGTCTGGCAAGCGGTAGATGCGACGGTTTTGCATGTACTGTCTGGTTTCAACTTCCATTGCTTCTTGTTTCAGCAGATCCTCGTACTCGTCTAATGGCTTGTGGTTCAAGGAATAGTAGGCGGCGCTCACGTTAATTGGCTCAAGCTCAATCAACTGCAGAATTGTTCCAGTTTCTCTCGCAAACTCGATCATCTCAGGAACAGCACAGTCGTTCGCACCACTCAACACGAGCATGTTAAGCTTGACTGGACAAAAACCGGCTTCTACAGCGGCTTTGACTCCGTCTAAGGCATCTGTCACATTGCCCTTCGTAAGCTTGTGATAAACATCCCCATTCAATGTCGGGAGATTTATGTTTACACGTCTCAATCCGCTTTCATGCAAATCCTTGGCCAACGGAGCAAGCAATGTTCCATTGGTGGTCATGGAAAGATCTGACAAGCGTGGTATGAGACTGATCTTCTTAACAAGCTCAACGACATCAGAGCGTGTAAGAGGCTCTCCACCAGTCAACTTCAACCTAGAAATACCCAGTCCAACGGCAACTTTGGCAATTCGAACAATCTCTTCACCTGTCATCTCTGTCTCAACGCTTTCTGGGCGCTTTACTTCGCCTTCTCCATGGCAGTAAGAGCAACGCAAGTTGCATTTCCTAGTGATTGCAATTCGCAGGTTGAGGAGCGGGCGTCCAGAGATGTCTTTCAAAACCATCGTTATTCCCGTACATGCCTAACGATGCTGGGAACTTCCGAAAATATAAGTTTACCTAGCAAACTCCACGCTTTCAAACGTAGCGCATAGACGCCCGACTCCGTTCAGCAATGGAGTCAAGACGCTGAGTGAGTCTCAAAGCCAGGTGCCTATCATTCTCTCGCGTGCTTTACAATATGACCTGCCTCAGGCAAGATCAACTTCTCAAGGCAAAGCCGCGCTGCATTGGGCGAGCCTGGAATGCAGAAAATAGCCTTACCGTTCGCTACGCCTGCAACGGCACGAGACAAAACAGCTGACGAGCCTATCTCGTCATAGCTTAAACGTCTGAAAATCTCGCCGAACCCATGTAGGATCTTCTCGAAGAAGGGAGTAACAGTTTCAATAGTGACATCTGCAGACGTTATGCCAGTGCCGCCGCAAAAGACAGCAGCATCC
>JALHSY010000200.1 GCA_022865455.1 Candidatus Bathyarchaeota archaeon | reverse complement strand
TCTTATCCTATCTATCCCAGCTTCAAGGATAATGTTCAAAGAACCTTCAACTGGAGCCGAACTGAAAATCGCGGGAGAAGATATTTGCCATCCCGCCGCGCTCCTGGAATGCTCAAAATCCAAAGACATGCCAAACTGTTTCTCTTTGACGCACCCAAACCACCCCGCGAGCGCCGGCTCTCGTCCAAAGTGTTTCTTGTTCACGTATAGAAAAGCCGTGCCTCCAGGGCCGCCATTAAGGTATTTGTAACTGCACCAAAGGGCAAAGTCCACATCCCACTTGCCAAAGTAATGCGGCACCGTGCCAACAGAATGAGAACAGTCAAACCCGATGGGTATTCCCCTATCGTGCGCTTCCTTCGTTAGATACCGCATGTCAAGCAGCTGCCCACTGCGATACAGAACTGATGGAAGAAAAACAAGGGCAACCTCATCGCTCATCAATTCAGCGATTTCGCTTTCCTTCAAGAATCGGCCGTCCGCACTTGGAGCAAGAACGAGATTCTTTTGGGGGTCTAAGCCTCTGAGTCTTATTGCGCTCTTTAAAGCGTAGATGTCTGTTGGAAAATTAAGCTCGTCTGCGAGTATCTTCTTCCTTTTTCCATTGGGCCGATAGAAAGTGTGCACAAGCGAGTGTATGTTCACCGTCGTTGCACCCGTAAGCACGACCTCTTCTGGTTCTGCCCCGACGAGTTTTGCGCACTTCGCGCCAAGCTGCTCGGCGAGATAGAACCATGGGGTTTTCGCTTCAAGCCAGCCCCTTATCCCAAGAGCCTTCCATTCGTCTAATGTCCTGAGAACTGAACTTTCAGAGTCTTTGGATAGCAGGCCGAGGGAGTTTCCGTCCAAGTATGTTGTTCCTTTTGGGATGTAAAATCTCTGGCGGAATTTCGCGAGAGGGTCTTCTGAATCTAGCTTGCGTGCAAAAGCCTCGTCGGCCCTGAATCTGCAATTCAGTGTAACGCTTGCCTCCTTTCTCAAGAGCTGGCATCTACTGCGGAGTGTGATTAGGGTGAACTGAAACATAGATTTAGCGAGGTGCGACAAGCAGAGTGGTTGCAGAATACAGCGTTTCGAGCAGTCTAATCTCTTATTGCTTCAAGCAGACTCATAATGTTCCACAGTTTCACGCGAGTGTAAGGCGGCATGTTTGGATCCTGCAAGATCTCGTCCAAGTTTGATATGGCGTTTGCGGCTCTGACGGCCGGCGTGTACTCTGTTGTTTGAAGAGCGTTCACAGAGTCTTTAGCCGCTCTTCTGATGTTTCTCGGCGTGGTGGTGTCCTCAGAAACTTCTCCAAGCACGACCAACGCCTGCTTCATCCTTTCCTCATATTCTTCCATCTTCTTCTTCCTGACCGTGTTTGCCACCCCCGCAGATTTCGCGATAACCTTGTTATATAGGCTCTCATACCTATTTAGTTTGAGGTTTTAAAACTTGCCCCGCAAAGAACCTGAAGAACAGGACATCAAACGCATGGCTGACCTTCTGCGGCAAGGTTCAACGCTGACCGAGCACGCGTGCCCAGCATGTGCTTCACCGCTTTTCAGGCTCAAGAACGGAGAATTGTGGTGTGCCAAGTGCGAAAAGAGAGTTGTCATGGTGAGGGAAGGGGAAGACACGACGAAAATAACTAGTTCGATGGCTCTGGAGAAACTTGAAACGACACTTCTGTCCAAGATTCAGGAGATTCAGGGTAAGATGGAGCAGGAGCAAAACGTGGATGATCTGCAGAAACTTGGTATAGCGTTGTCCGGACTGCTTGAAAACCTTGAGAAATTGAGAAGAGCGAAAAAGGCGTAGGCGTAAGTTTTCAAATGCTCGGGGTCTATGAGAGTTTTCCGGAAAATGTTCACAAGATAGCCGATTTTGCAGCGTTAACTCCAACCAAGAAGCTGCAACAAACTCTGATTCAGACGTTGCGCAAACTGAATGAGGCCGCCAGTTTGGATGGCACTGCGGATTCGGCAATGTCGCAATGCGCGGTCATTTTTGAGTTTGGAATAGCTGAGGGTAGCGATTTCAACTATTTGGATGACGAAGAAGTAAGTAGAGTGATGAATAACATCAACCGGAAACCTTTCCCAATCTTGGATTTCCTTCTGGTCACACGATACTACAAGACGCAGGAACAGAAGAGAAGACCCTTGAGGTTTGACTACTACATGCTTCGCTTCATATTCGACAGACATGTGGAGATTCGGGTTTTTCACGAAAAAGGACCCATGCGCATGCTGCCAGAAGAGATTTCCGACTTTGTGGTAGAAAGAATCAACGAGACAGTCTCAAAAGGAATACTGAAACCCCTTGAGGCCTCTTAGACGGCTTTGCCAAAGCCCTTTAAGGCAGCTTTCAAAATGCTCTCCGCCACTTCTTGCACGGACCCGTTTCCGTCAATCTTGACAAGCTCTCCGTTTTCAACAAACTTCATATAGACTTCTCGAACCTTCTGTTGCGTCTGCAGATTCTCCATCACCGACTTCTTGGGTTTCAGCCTTTTGACGACGATTTCGGGTTTGACATCGATGAAAAATGCCAAGTCTGGATGTATCGCGTGCTCGTTCACCTTCTCAATCCACTCTAAGTCAAGCCCAGCTGCACCCTGATAAGCCAGAGAGGAGTAAACATAGCGATCGGAAACCACAATTTTCCCCTTTCCAATGGCGGGAACGATCACGTCTTCCACATGCTCGAAGCGGTCAGCCGCAAACAACAACGCTTCAATGATGCTCGAAACACGTTTTTCACCGTGCAGACAATGCCTCTTGATGAACTTCCCAATCTTTCCCCGACTTGGCTCAGCAGTGTAAATAGCGTCGTAACGCTTCCTTCTCAGCCTCCTGACGAGAAGTTTAGTCTGGGTTGTCTTCCCGCAACCATCCAAGCCCTCAACACAAATGAAAAAGCCTCTCGCACCCACTTTCCCTGTCTCCTTTGGCTTTCAACATCAGGCATTATAAGAGTGGAGATGCATTAATAATTCTTTAACAAAAATCGGGGAAAAGGTTTCATGGCGAGAAGTCATTGGGGCGAGATAAAAGACCCCGTGCACGGATACGTGTACATAACTGAAGAGGAGAAGGAAATCATAGACTCCTTCCCTGTTCAGAGGTTGCGCAGACTGCGCCAACTGGCAGGGACAGAATACGTTTATCCAGGCGCAAACCACACACGTTTTGAACACTCAGTCGGCGTCATGTACTTGGCTGGCAGAGTAACTGAAAACCCGAACATTTCTGAACACCTAAGCCATGAGGAAGCGCAAATGGTCAAGATTGCAGCCTTGCTTCATGACGTTGGGCATGGACCGTTCTCACATGTTTTTGAGCATTTGCTTATCAAGGAACTGGACAAGACGCATGAAGACATTACGTCTTGGATAATCCAGAAAGGCGAGCTGAAGGATATGCTCTGCAAAGCTGGATACAAGCCTGAAGATGTTGGGAGATTGGCGGTGGGCACGCTTCACAAGCCAAAGAAGACTTTTTTGGATCAGATAATAAGCAGCGCCGTCGATGTGGACAAGCTTGACTTCATCGTCCGGGACACGCATCACACAGGCGCCGAGTACGGCTATATCGATGTCTTCCGCCTAATCCACGCTCTGGATATACTGAACGACAATCTGGCGGTCGATTTGGGGGCGCTTTCAGCTTTGGAATCCTTGATAATAGCCAGAATAGAATCCTTCAAAAGCATATACTTCCACCGCGTGGGCAGAGCAGCTCAGATAATGCTGGCCATAGCCATGGAAAAAGCAAACGAAGAACTCGGCCTGACGCAGTTCAAAACTCCAGAAGAGTATCTGGCTATGGATGACTACACAGTCTGGACAATGCTGAAAAACTGCAAGAAATCCAGCGACATAATAGGGGATTTGGAAAGAAGAAGACTGCTCAAATGCGCCTATGAAAGGACTTTCTACGAAAAGGACACCATGGTCTCTAACATATTCAGCCGAGAAACATACAGGAATCAGCTTCAGACCGACATAGCAAAGGAGGCACATGTGGAATCTGAAGCCGTGATAATTGACGTGCCAACCGTGCCTTCTGTTCCATACCACCACTCGGTTCTCATGGAAAGCATGGAAATCCCAGTGTTCTTCAAGACGCAGGGAGACAAGAAGGTTCCTCAGCGTCTGAGTGACATTTCGAAGATTTTTGAAACTCTCAAAGGCTTCATAAACATTCTGCGCATCTACACCGACGAAGAAAACAGGGAAAAAGTAAGCAGTGCAGCTTCAAAGATCTTGGGCAAGATTCCCTCGGCAACGAAAATATCCTATTAGAGTGCTAGCAAGATGACAGGATTAACGTTAAAAGGACGAGGCATCGTTGAAGGGCACTGCAAAGCTGAAGCGCTGGTGTCTTCAAAGCCCATAAGCTTTCTAGGGGGAGTAGACCCTGCCGACGGCAAGATCATCGAGAAAAACCACGACTTGTACGGAGAATGCATAAAGGACAAGATTCTGTGTTTTCCCCACGGACACGGCTCAACAGTCGGCAGCTACGTACTCTATTCTCTTGCGAAGAGGAACTCGGCGCCGAAAGCGATACTCAACCAGACAGCTGACCCTGTCGTAGTAGTTGGAGCAATAATAGCCAACATCCCAATGGTCACCCAAGTTGACATTGATCAGATCAACACTGGCGACCTTGTCGAGGTCGATGGCTCCAGCGGTTGTGTCAGGGTTTCGAAAAAAGAGAAGAGCTGAAAAGAAGTTGCATTTGACGCGAGAGGAAGAGCAAATCTACGATGGCGAGTTCGGCTGGGCAAACCAAGTCTGCATGAAAATTTTGGTCCGCCTAGGCGAACTGTTCAACGCTACAAGACTAATCCCGATAAGCTCAGCGCATATTTCTGGAGTTTCATACAAGACCTTGGGAGACGCGCCAATAGAATTCTTGAAAAACATGGCTGATGCTGATGGAAAGGCAAAAGTCAAAGCCACCCTGAACCCGCAAAGCTTCTCTCCTGAATACCTGGGCAAGAAACTGCCAAAAAACATCCGCGAGAAACAGTTCACCATTCTTGAACAGTTCGAAAGAATGGGCTTCACATGCTCTTTAACGTGCACACCTTACTACTTGCACAGGCCGGAAGCTGGCTCGCATCTCGCGTGGGCAGAGTCTTCAGCTGTAGTCTATGCCAACTCTGTACTTGGCGCGTGGACAAACCGTGAGGGCGGACCAAGTGCTCTTGCAGCTGCGATAATCGGGAAAACACCTGACTATGGGATGCACATGGCGGGAAATCGAGAGCCAACCATCTTGGTCAACGTCGAGAAGCCGTTGCAGAATGAGACAGAGTTTGGTGCATTAGGAATCCATCTTGGCAAGATTCTGGGGAACAAAATCCCGTTGATTAATGGCTTGAAAAATGCGTCCGAAGACAGCTTGAAACAATTAGGTGCGGCGCTCGCCACGACAGGTATGACTAACATGTTCCGCCGAGACGCCAGCTCGGAAAAAAGGGGAATCGAAAAGGTGAGCGTGGAAGCCGAGGACATAAAACGCACGATTGAAGGCCTGTCAACGGCAGCGCGTCATGAACCGGACTTGGTCTTCATAGGTTGCCCTCACTGTTCACTAGACGAAATCAGACACATCGCGGGGCATGTTGAAGGGAAGAAAGTGAAGCAGAGAACAGAGTGCTGGGTTTGCACTTCGCGGCACAATATGGAGAAAGCTGCAGACTACGTCAAGACTATTGAGAGAACCGGAGCCCACGTGCTTGCGGACATGTGCACGATCGTTTCATGGACAGAGACGCTTGGAATAAGGACGATTATGACAAACTCTGCAAAGACAGCATATTACGCGCCTACACTGAATAAGGCAGCAACTATACTTGCGCCTCGTGAAGAGTGTTTGAAGACAGCTTTCAAGGGATAAGGTTTATTCGAATGAAGGCATAATCTGCATGATGCCGGGTTAAGGGGGGCTCCGGTAGTATAGCCCGGTTAAGTATTCCGGCCTTTCGAGTCGGAGACCCGGGTCCAAATCCCGGCCGGAGCACCATTTCAGAAGACAATTTTGCTCCCGTAAAGACTCATATACATGCAGCTTCTATGGAATAGTCTTCAAAGCATAAGGCGATTGAAAATGACGGAAAACTTGCTTTCAAACTACAAGAGACTGATGGAGAAAATCAAAGAGACTATCATTTTCAACTCGGCTCAAGCTGTCATTCAATGGGACATGGAAACGATGATGCCGCCAAAAGCCATCGGACTGCGAAGCCAGCAACTTGCCCTGATGAGCGGTATGCAGCACAAGATGGAAACCAGCCCGGAAATAGGGAAACTGCTAGAAAGCATCGAGAAACACCCGGATTACGGCAAGTTGGACGCGGTTCAAAAGCGAAACATATACCTAATCAGAAAAAACTATGATGAGCAAACGAAGCTTCCTGAAGAGCTTGTCGTGGCAATTGCAAAACAGCGTGCCATTGCAGTGGACGTCTGGAAGAAGGCTAAGGCAGCCAAGAACTTTGCCATGTTCAAACCTGAACTTGAGAAGAACATCGAATTAGCAAAGAAGGCCGCGGAAATCCTGATGAAAGTAAAGAAAACAGCCACACCTTACGATGCGTTGATAGATATTTTCGAACCCAAAATGACTGCCAAGGAAATCACGAAAGTATTCGACGAACTAAGAGAAGGCTTGGTTTCGCTATTGAGAAAGTGTGAGCACGCTCCAAAACAGCCAGACACAAGTCTTCTCAGCCGCAAGACCCCAATAGACGTACAACGCAAGATCGCCATAGCCCTCACCGAAGCAGTGGGATACGATGTAACATCGAAGAATGCCGGTGGAAGGATTGACGAGACTGAGCATCCGTTCACGAACGGCTATTATGACGACGTGCGGATTACAACACACTACTACGAAGACATGTTTGCCTCATCCGTGTTCTCAGTGCTACACGAAGCTGGACACGCCATGTACGAGCAAGACTTGAATCCAGAATGGATGTATCAACCAGTCGGCACAGGCTGCTCTTCAGGCTTTCACGAATCCCAATCGCGCACAGTGGAGAACATCATTGGAAGGTCACGAGAATTCTGGGTACACTTCCTGCCGAAACTGAAGGAACTCACGGGAAAAGCCCTCGCAGATGCGGATCTGGACAAGTTCGTTCACGCAATCAACCAAGTCAAACCCTCAAAAATCCGTGTCGAAGCAGACGAGGTTACGTATGGACTTCATATCATTGTACGACTCAACATTGAAAGAGACCTGTTTGCCGACAAGATAACGGTGAAGGAACTGCCGGAAATATGGAACCAAAGCTACAAGGACTATCTCGGCATCAAGATTGAAAATGACTCTGAAGGCGTAATGCAAGACACGCACTGGGCAAGCGGCTACTACGGATACTTCCCAAGCTACGCACTGGGAAACATCTACAGCGGACAAATACTTGAAACGATGGAAAAAGACCTGCCAAACTGGCGCAAACAACTCGCAAAAGGCAGCTTCACCGAAACAAAACAGTGGCTAGCCAAAAACGTTCACGCCCAAGGAAACCTCTACGACCCAGCCGACCTCATCAAAAGAATCACAGGAAAGGAATTGACAGTCAAACCATACTTAAACTACCTGAATGGAAAGTTCTCCAAGCTTTACGGCTTCTAATCCATCTCCCTTTTTTCTTGCCCTCTTGAACACTCTCAGAAGCACTTCGGCAAGAAAACCGCCTGCAACCAGACACACGCCAATCCAGCCTGATAGGGCATCACAGTAATTGGCGCCGTACAGGAAGAGGATCAAGCCTGCGAGCATGACGCATAGGAGAACGATGTCCCTCAAGTGCATAGAAAAGACTCCCACACCCAGTTCTAAACCTTTGGAACCTGCCATGTATATAATTGTTCTCGCCATAAGCAATCACCGCTCCGATGGAACAAGACCTCACCTTCCCCTGCCACCGACGGCAAAGTGTCGTCTCAGCGCTCGGCCCGATTAGCCTTCCCATCAATGCCGACAAAAGAAGCACGAACTGGAAAAGGCTTGTGCTAAGCGCAGTCGCAGGACCGACAATATGTGCCCCACCTTGCTGCCCCATCTTGTCCTCTGTTGCCATGCTCCGACATTTTTATATACAAGCTTGTCTATCAGACTTCTACTAGTGATACGAAATGTCGGAACAAGAAGCAAAGAGACCTGCAACGAGAGAAGAACTCGTCAAAGCAGTGACGGATGCTGCTGAAAAAGAGGCTGAAACCCGCAATCGCCTAACGAGACGACCGACAAAGCCGACAGTCTCAGGAACAGCCGCTCTTCTAAACATACATAGAGACACGCTGTACACATGGCTGAAAGAGTTCAATGTCGATTTCAAGGAAATAGCCGACGCCATACCGACGGCCTACGCGGCAGAAACTGTCGATACCTGTGGAAAACCCGCATACATGATCGGCGAGGCGCTCGTGGGAGAGGGAAATGAAGTTGCCCACATAGACCTGCTGATCGGCGACAAGAACGGCCCTGTCGGAGAGGCTTTCGCCTCCGGCATGTCCAACCTTTCCGTCGGCCACACGCCGTTGTTGGCTGTGATAAGGCCTAATCTTCCACCCAAGCCCCACACATTGCTTGTGCCAAAAGTCACTATCAAGAACACCGAAGACATCGGAAAAATCTTCGGACCCGCTCAAGCCGCAGTGGCAAAGGCTGTCGCAGATGCAGTAGAAGAAGGAATCATTCCAAAAGAGAAAGCGGACGAGTGGGTGATAATCGCCAGCGTCTTTGTGCATCCGCAAGCAACGGACTTCCGCAAAATATATCACTACAATTACAGCGCGACCAAGCTGGCGTTGAAAAGAGCCCTCGCGAAGTATCCGACACTGGAGAAAATCTTCTACGACAAGGACAGAGCCAAACACCCAATAATGGGATTCAAAGTACCCCGCCTGTGGAGACCGCCATACCTGCAGATTTCGCTTGACGTGCCAGAACTGGAGAGAACAAAGAAAATCATATCTCAACTTCCAGGCAGCGACAGAATAATCCTCGAAGTAGGCACACCACTCATCAAAAGGTATGGGACAAGGATAATAAACGATCTGAGACAGGTGGCCAAAGACATATTCTTTGTCGCAGACCTCAAGACCTTGGACGTTGGAAAAGTAGAAGTTGACCTAGCCTACGAAGAAACCGCAGACGCTGTTGTCGCCGCTGGGCTGGCGCCTGCCGAGACACTCGACTCTTTTATCAACGAAGCAAAAAGACTCGCAATATACGCCGCCGTGGACATGCTGAACGTCGAAGACCCCATAAAGAAACTCAAATCAATCAAAGAGTTCCCAGACATCGTCATCTTGCACAGAGGAATAGACCAAGAAACTGGAAGATCGCTCGGATTAGAACTTATACAGCAGATAAGACAGACCTTCAGCGACAAGCGTTTCCTGATCGCAGTCGCAGGCGGCATAGTGCCCGAAACAGCAAAAGAAGCCCTCTCAAAAGGAGCTAACATAATCATCGTAGGAAGATACGTAACACAGTCAAAAGACGTTGAACGCGCAGTCAGAGACTTCCTCGAATCAACGCCTGAAATGCGAGAAGACATAGACCTGTTCAGAGTGCACGTAGAATAGCAAGTTCGAAACGCCCGCCTCCACGGGCCCCCATTTTCTTTCAAGCAAAAAACTTGAAGGCGACATACGCTAAGCAGAAAATTATGCCTGCAGCCGCAAACACGTGGAGAAAGCCGAACGTCTGCGCGATGAATGAACCGACGAAAGAGCCAAAAGCTCCGCCCACGCCGATTAGAACGTTGAACATGCCTGCTTTTCCCGCAGGGATGAGCTCCATAGACAGTGAAAGCGCATAAACGAGGAACATGGCATTGGCAAACCCGAGCAGTACCAAAATCGTAGTTGCCAATATCACATTGTACGAAGGCATTTCCAACCCTGCAATCAGCAAGAAAGCGAGCAAACTTCGAAACATCACGATCTTGCCTAGGCCAATCTTTCCAGTTGACCGGGTTGACCTGCTGCCTGCCAAGAAGTATCCTCCAACCCCTCCAGCCGAATTCAGAACGAAGATCGCAAAGACAAGACTAGCAGGCAGACCTGCCTCGCTGACGATGTTAGAGACAAAAATCGGCATGGGCGTAAAGAGTATGCTTGTGGCCAATGAGAACAGTACCAGTCCACAGCAGAAGGCCGTGACGTTCTCTCTTTTTAGGCTCTCATCCAGTCCGATGCCGTCCATCATCTTGGAGGCCAAGAAAATGCCGCGAGACGCGAAGTCCACCGTCTTCTCAAGGGTTACAAGGCCCCTTTCAAATATCATGGATGGGTCTACCACGAGTATTGCGGAAAGAACAAACGCCATGAAGTTTAGTCCTGCGACCAGAAACAACGTGCTCGCTGGGCCGAAACCATAGCTTGAAGCAAAGAAGCCCAACAACAGGCCGATTAGCGACCCGACTTCCGTGAAACCCTCGTAGAAGGCGAAGTTCTTCTTCCAATCCTGATGAGAATACAGTTCAGAAATTAGAACGTTCTTTGGAGCCTCATGAGCCACGTGGAGAATCGACATTATCGCGTAGATTGTAATCAATAAAGCTATATTCGCAGTGAACGTGAAGAGGCAAAGCATGACGGTTGAGCCGAGGAATGCGAGTAGAATGTAGCGTTTGTAGTGCCGTGTTTTGTCGCACAAGTAACCCCAGAAGAAAGAGGCGGGGATAGCCGCAAATAGGGCGATGGCTGTCATCAATCCAACGTAGAACAGCCCGTTGGTGGAGTCGATCGAATACAAGTATAGCGGCAGGAAAATGGACAGCAACCCGAAGCCCATTTCGTGGAAGAAGAACCCCAGTCGCCACATGGCTAGAGAACGTTTTAGAGGTGGAATTAAAACTTTTACCCGCACTAGCCCTCATGAACATCTCGTAAATCCTTAATAGAGAGAGATTCAACTTTCATACCACTGCTGGAGAGTCCACCGTCAATGGCTAAGTTCAAGATAATCGTTTCAGACCCAGAAACCGGGACTTCAAGCATAGTTGAGCTTGAAGAAGCCCGCGCCGCCCCGTTAATCGGAAAGAGAATAGGCGAAACAATAGAGGGGTCGATAGTGAACCTGCCTGGCCACAAGGCGCAGATAACGGGTGGCTCAGACAAGGATGGTTTTCCAATGCGTCCAAGTGTTCACGGTGGAGTGAGGCGGAGAGTCGTGTTAAGCATGGGAGTAGGATATAGACCTCAGAACGAGGGAATGAGGAGACGCAAGACAATCCGCGGAAACGTGATAACGGATGAAATAGTCCAAGTGAACATGAAAATCGTGGAGAAACCAAAAGGAGCGAAAGAAGCCAAGAAGACGAAAGAAAAGAAAAAGGAAAAGCCTCAAAAAGAAGCCGGCGCAGAAGCTCAACCGCCAGCCAGCGAAGAGGAATGAAGGACTTAAGATTTATTAACTCGCATAATTTAATCCTTCAATAATTTGTAAACTAGTTATGGGAAAAAGGAAAAATGAGCAGCGAGAAAAGCGCACCTTTACCGAAACAACCTGAAGTAAACATTGGAACCATTGGCCACGTTGACCATGGAAAGACAACGTTAGTGCAGGCGCTGACTGGCGTTTGGGCGTCAAGACATAGCGAAGAGCTGAAAAGAGGCATAACAATAAAGCTGGGCTACGCGGACATGGCCATTTACAAGTGTCCCAAGTGCGAACCTCCGAAGAACTACTCCACACAACCAACCTGCCCAAGCTGCGGGTCAAAAGCAACTTTCGTCCGAGCAGTCAGTTTTGTGGACGCTCCAGGCCACGAAGCCTTGATGGCCACTATGCTTTCAGGAGCCGCCATAATGGACGGCGCAATCCTTGTGATAGCAGCAGATGAGTTGTGTCCGCAACCACAAACAAGGGAGCATTTGGCAGCGGCAGACGTCATTGGCATAAAGAACATTATTGTCGTTCAGAACAAAATCGACATCGTTGACGAGAAGAGGGCACGCAAAAGCTACGAGGAGATAAAGAATTTTGTCAAGGGAACCGTCGCCGAAGACGCACCCATAATACCTGTGTCCGCACAGCACGGAGTAAACATTGACGTACTTCTCCAAGCAATGGAAGAATTCATACCGACGCCGAAGAGAGATGAAACCAAGCCGCCGTTGATGTACGTGGTACGTTCATTTGACGTTAACAAACCAGGCACTCTTATCGAGAAAATGGAAGGAGGCGTTATCGGAGGCACAATACTGCAGGGCAAGTTCGAAGTCGGCGAGGAACTGGAAATCCGCCCCGGAATAGCTATAGAGAAAGAGGGAAGAAACGCCTACAATCCTCTGTTCAGTGAAGTTGCCAGCCTGCAAGCAGGCGGACGAAAAGTGGACGAAGCGTATTGTGGCGGGCTTGTAGGGATAGGAACACTCTTAGACCCGTCATATTCAAAAGCGGATGGTCTAACGGGGAACATTATTGGAAAAGCAGGCATGCTTCCGCCAACACTATCGGAGTTGACGTTGGAAACGCAGATTCTTGACCGGGCAGTAGGTACGAAAGAACTTGCTCAAATCGAGGAAGTCAGCATGAACGAGACTCTGCTATTGCACGCGGGTGCAGCAATAACTGTCGGAAAAGTCTCTTCAGTAAGAAAAGACAAGGTCACATTGAAGCTCACCCGACCTGTCTGTGCACAAGCAGGTTCAAGAGTCGCGTTGAGCAGAAAATTGGCTGGAAGATGGAGACTCATAGGATACGGAATGATAAGATAAGATGAAAGAAGAGCCCAATCAAACGAAGAAAGCGATGAAAATAGTATTGGACTCAAACGCTTTGTTTGTTCCGCTTCAGTTCAAAATAGACATTTTCGAAGAACTGGGCAAACTTCTAAATGCTAAGTTTGAGCCAGTTTTGCTTTCACCAGTTCGCCAAGAAATTGAGAGGCTTGCAACAGAAGCCTCACCACAAGTCAAGAGAAATGCGTCGTACGCCCTAAAGCTAGTCGAGAAATGCAGGTTGGTCGAGATTGAAGAAGAGCAGGGGGTTCTTCCCGACGACGTCATTGTGGAAGTGGCCCGCAAATGGGGCTGCCCTGTCTTTACGAATGATAGGCAGCTTAGAAAGAGGCTAAGAGATATAAATGTGCCAGTGATTTATGTGAGACAAAAGTCACGCCTAGAGGTTGACGGGAGGCTGTAATCTTTGTTTAAGCTTATAACTCTGGAGGACACGATTCGCATTCCACCTGAGACTTTCGGCAAACCCTTAGAGGCGGTAGGTCTCGAGCAGGTCAAGGCGAAATACGAAGGCGTTGTTGACGAAGAACTCGGGTACGTTATAGCTGTGACCAAGGTAAATGTGAGCCAGATTGGAAAGATAATTCCAGGCGACGGAGCCACCTACCACAAGGTAGCTTTCTCTCTGTTAGCGTTCTATCCTAAAATCCAGGAAATAGTAGAAGGTGAAGTCGTTGAAATCGCCGACTTCGGAGCCTTCGTGCGCATAGGACCCATTGACGCTTTGCTTCATGTCTCTCAGCTCATAGACGATTTCATCTCTTATGACGAGAAGCAGGGCGTTTTGTTGGGAAAAGAAACAAAAAAGAAGCTGATGAGTGGAGACCAAGTGCGCGTCAGAATCACAGCAGTCTCGCTCGGAAGGGCAGGAAGCTCGGGGAAAATAGGAGTAACCGCCAGACAGCCTTTCCTAGGCAAGCTGGAATGGATCGATCACGACGTACAGAAACTTAAAGAGGCAAGCGAAAAGAAACCGCTTGAGAAAGCGGAGGCAGCCAAGAAATAGACGGTGATTAGATGATTGAGAAAGCTTGCTCAACGTGTCACTTCATAACAAAGGAAAATGTTTGCCCAAAATGTAAAACATCAAGTTTGAGTGACGATTTCAGTGGGATACTGATAGTTTTTGACCCTGAAGGTTCAGCCATCGCGAAAACGATGAACATCAAAGAGAAAGGACGGTACGCACTAAAGGTCAGATAGCATGGGCATCGCCTACCGTCTCACGCCCGAACTGCGAGCAAGACTGAAGGAACCCATCGGCACGCTTATTCAAGGCTCATTTATCGACACGATGAACAGGTTTAGGCAAATGATGGAGAGGGAAAAACCACCTCGAATAATCGCTGTCGGCGATACAGTCACAAGGAACCTTACCAAAAGTCGCATGCCTCCCCAACTGTCAATAGTGGACAACAAATGCATGAGAAAAAGTACGCAGCCCGTCGACCTTGCGACGGACAGAACTGTTCATGTCGAGAATCCGCAAGCAACGATAACAGAAGAGGCCATCAAGGCAATCCAAGATTCTCTAAGGAGCAGTGGCAGCGTCAAAATAGTTGTTGATGGAGAAGAAGACCTCTTAACGCTCATCGCTGTGATGTATGCGCCAGAAAACTCCTTTGTCCTGTATGGACAGCCGTATGAGGGCATCGTTGTCGTCAAGGTCACGCCCGAGAAAAGGGCAAAGATTGCTGAAATTCTCAAAGCTATGGAAGATGCTCGAAAAGCTAAATAGGAAGGCATTGTATCAAGTCAACACCGCATGCAGGGAAACGTCATGGAAGTCAAAGTGGTATCAGAGACGAAAAACCCACTACTCAGACGTACCGAGGTCCAGTTCGAGCTGGAACATGCCCAAGCAGGGAGCACACCGCCAAGGTTAGAGGTTAGAAAAGCAGTTGCCACCGCGCTGAAAGCGGATGCAAACTTGGTTTTTCTTAAGAGGTTTGCAACTAAGACAGGAACTCACTCTGCCTCGGGAATAGCCCATGTTTACGATTCTGTTGAGCAAGCCAAGCGTATTGAACCCGAATACATCGTCAAGAGAAACATCCCGCCTGAAAAGCCCAAAGAAGAAGCAAAGGAGCAGAAGTAGGCAATGTCTAAGAAAGCAAAAGAGGCAGAACCGCCGAAGAAAGAGTTGAAGAAAGGTGAGAAGGTAGGAGAGGCACCGAAAGAGGCGCCTGCGGAAGAGGCAAAGCCTGAGAAGGCTCAGAAGGCTCCGAAACCTGAGAAGAAAAAGAAGAAAGAAAAACGCATCCACACGTTGTACAAGCTGGAAAACGACAAGGTTCAGAGGCTGCGCCCGGTTTGTGAGCGTTGCGGACCTGGATATTTCATGGCAGACCACGGCAACAGATACACTTGTGGGCACTGTGGTTTCACGCGGTACAAGCCTGCTGAGAAATGAGCAGCTTTAAATTGGGCAACGCTTAGATGCTTTCTGATGGTTTGAATGATAAGGGTTAATGTTTCTATTTCTAGTGTTTCTGCTGAGCGTTACTTGGATTTTAGGAAGCCCATTCCGCCGATTCAGATAAACACTAACCTCAACTTGACAGGTATGGAAAAGAAGCCGGATGATTCCTTGGAAGTTCCGTTTGTTTTGACGATTAGCTACAACCCTTCCATAGCGCAGATAAGCATGAAGGGAAGGGCTTTTGTGGTTGGTGAGAAAGGCGAGACTGACAAGGTTTACAAGGATTACGAGGAGAAGAAGCCGCCGCCACCTATCATAGTGCAGTCAGTGTCAAATATTGCCTTCATCGAATCTGTTCTGATTTCCAGAACGCTGAACATTCCGCCCCCGATTCCTCTGCCGCAGATACCAGAGGCAGGTAAACCAACCGACAAGAAACCTGCAGGTATGGATTACAGCGCCTAAGACTGGTTTGGAAAGCGAGCTACTTTAATGGTACGTACATTGAAGAACGAGAGGCGCCGATGCCTGGAGTGCCATGCCTTACAGGTTTGTTTGTGATTGCAAACTCGCCGAGAGAGTGCCCGATCATTTCAGCCTTCATTTCCACAGCCACAAACTCCTTCCCGTTGTGGATGAGGATTTTGATGCCTACCATTTCGGGGAGGATGATCATGTTGCGAACATGTGTCTTAACTGAGGCGTCGCCTCCGCTTCTGAGAGCTTCTCTTGCCTTTCTAAGATTTTCCAGAAGTATTCTCTGGTCGGATTTCAAGCCGCGGTGAAGCGTTCTTCTCTGTCTTGACGGAAGCAGGTTGATGAACTCGTCCATGGACATGCCTTGCAGTTGTTCAAGCGAATATCCACGGTAAGCGAATTCCTTTGGCATTTTCCCTCACCCTACTGCTAACTTGAAATGCTATAAACCTTCTGCTATGGCGGCGGAGCGTGCACTTTTCCCCTTTCGACCTGCACCTCTGGCGGCGATCAATCCGACCTTCTGCCCAGGCGGCGCACCGTGCGATGTGGTAGTGCCTCTTCGGGCGCTTCTCTTGCTGCTGCCGTAAGGATGCACATAAGCGCCCATTGCTCTTCCGCGGGTTCTCGGGTATTTGTGGCCTTTTGCTTTCATGAGATGGAACATGGAGCCGGCTTTCAGCATGGGTTTGTCGGTTCTGCCTGCTCCTGAGACAACGCCTATTGTCGCTTTGCAGTTGTCAGCTATGTATTTCTTCTTCTTTGACGGAAGCTTGATGATTGTTCCTTGAGGGGTGTGTCCGACAACGGTGGCGTAGGCTCCTGAGCTTCTCGCGATTTTGCCACCGTCTCCAGGTTGGAGCTCTATGTTGCAGACCATGGTGCCTTCGGGGATTTTGCCGAGTGGGAGGATGTTGCCGATTTCCACTGAGGCTTTTCCGCCTATCTGGATTTGCTGGCCTGAGCATATTCCTTCGGGAACAACGGTGTAGCATGTTTTTCCGTTTTCGAATTTTATCAAAGCAAGTGGAGCCCCTCGTCCAGGGTCATGAACGAGGTCTTCAACAACGCCGTTGACTGCTTTTTCAAGATATTCCTTCGTTGTAGCTGATAAGGGGTACCGGGAGGGGGCTACGCGTTTGTTGGTTGAGGCTCGGAATGTGGGGGCGCCGCGCCCGCGTCTTTGAACACGAATTCGCTTTCCCATTGACTATTCCTCTTTCGATGATTCTACAGCATCCCAAGTTTGATTGCGACGTCAGCTGCCTTGAAGTCTGGGTGGAGTGTGACGAAGGCTTTCTTTTCTCCTTGAGGTGTAACTAGAAGGTTGACTTTCTCCACCTTAACCTCGTACAGCTCTTCAACCGCTTTCTTCACGTCGCTTTTTGCCGCTTTCAAGCTGACCATGAAGACCAGTTTGTTTTCCTTTTCAACCATGAGGCTTGCCGCCTCAGTCATCAAGGGATAAAGGATAACATCATAAGGGTCCATTATGCCTGTTTTCCCCCGCCGTAGAGTTCATTCAGCCTTTCAAGGGCGCTGTCTGTCCAGATTGTCAATCTTCCAGGATGCGTACCGGGAGCAAGCATTTCAGCGTTCAAACTGCTGACGCGGGCAACATTTACGCCGGGTATGTTTCTTGCGGCCTCCATTATTCCTTTGTCTTCGGCCACGACTATGAGCGGGCCGACTGACTGTTTCATTTTTCTGCCTCGGCTCTTGCCTTTTCCAGCGCGGACTTTTCTGCTTCCTTCCACTCGGTAGATGTCGGACAAAACGCCTAAACGTATGAGGGTCTCTTCAACTTCTCTTGTCTTCTTTAATCCTTCCAAGTCGTTGGTTACTACCAAGGGGATTTCGAGAACGTCAACAACTGAGTGGCCCCTTGCAGCTACGACTTCTTTCGAGGCGGTAGCAGCTATCGCTGAAAGCAGGGCTAAGCGTTTTTCTTTCTTCGGGATTCGTTTGACTATTCTCTTTTCAGAAACTGGCGGATGTGATTGTCTGCCGCCGACTGTTCCAGGTGCGAACGCTGCTCGTCCTGATTGCCCTTTCAATCTGGGTATTCTGGCCATGGCGAAGCCTGTGCCTCTGGATTCGGCTGAGGTTCTTTTTCCAGCCATCGGGTCCCTTCCCTGCGGCTGGAATCTGGATGATTGTATTGCCAGAACGGCTCGCTTTATGACGTCTGGTCTTAGTGGCGTGGCGAAAACAGGCGGCAGTTCTATCTTGCGGGTTGATTTTCCTTCGAGGTTGAAGACTTTCACTGTTTTCTTAGCCATCTGCCTTCACCGATTACCTTCCCTGCGGCGATTCGAGAGATATCTGCGTGATCTGCGGAGGTTCTTCAGCGACATCTCTCGGTGAGCGTGCCGGATAACGCAGCCGGATTGGGCGCTTTTCCGTCCCTGCTATGCTGCCTGCCAGAAGCGCGTATGATCCGCGGATTTCGCCGTATCTTATGAAGCCTCCTTTCGGTGTGATTTCTTTGCCGTCTGCACCCATTTTGAGGATGCGTTTGTTGTATTCTGTTCTTTGGTGGTAGCCCATTTGTCCAGCTCTTGGTACGCTGTACATCACGTGGTGCGGGTTCCACGGGCCTAGGGTGGCAACGCCTCTTTTGGTCTTTCTTCCTTTGGCTTGAAGAATGGTTACTCCCCAGCGTTTCACTGGTCCTTGGAAGCCTTTTCCAGTTGATATGGAGGCTACGTCCACGAACTGGCCTTCCTTGAAGATTTCTGGGAGCGCTATGGTTTTTCCCAGCAGGTTTTTGGCGTATTCGAGTTGCTGTTGGATTGTGCCGCCGCCCAATTCTATTTCGGTCATGTCAGGTTTTTTCCTTGACAGACTAGTTTGTCTGGGTTGGTTGATGGCGATGACGCGGATTTTCACTGTTTTAGGCAGGTTCTCCTCGATTTTCTTGAGGGCCTCTTCCGTGTTGAAGTTTTCTGGAAGAGTGAACACCCGTTCTAGGTCGTCTGGCGGGTCTTTCATCCATGCCTCGTTCAGGGTGCGCATGCCGTAAGCGTTCTTTGTGTAAGCTTTCACGGCACACACGAGGATTGGGGGTGTTTCCAAAACTGTGGCCGGTCGTACGACTTCTTTGCCGAAGTCTGGTGAACGTTTTCTATCCTCAATCGTGAATACGTGGGTCATGCCGGCCTTGAAGCCCACGAAGCCGAGAAGCCGAGGCGTTTCTGCCTGTATTTTCGGCCAAAAGCGTATTCTGGCCAGTAAGTGTGTGGAGCGTTTCCTAGGTAAGTATGCGAGAGAACCATGTCTAGGTGCGTGGGTTTTGCGATGTCCCATCGTTTTTCCGCTTCGTGTCTTCTAGGAATGAGAACAATAAGTTATAAACGTTACCGTCGCTTTTTCGGCTCAACCTGTAACTGTGGCTGCTAATCATTCCATCGTTTTCGATAGGTTTTCGGGGCTCGCCTCTTCTAGGTCCCCACAGCCAGCTGATGTTGTCCCTACGCGTCTCGGAGACACCCACCCCTCCTCTATATATAGATTGAACTTCGGGAGTGACGGCACAGGCTTGTCCAGTTTGCGATTTGTCTCTGGCAAGTGTTAAATTTCGAAAAGCATAGTCATTTTGGGGTTTGAAATGGGTGACATTGTATCTGAGGTTGCGAGTGCGCTCTACCGTTCTGGTTGTTTGAAGTTTGGGAGTTTCCGCATCAAGTCCGGGGCTTTGAGTCCGTATTACATTGATCTTGCTTGTCTGCTTTCTTCCCCGAAGGAACTATGCAAGATTGCGGAGATCGCTGCTTGCGAAATAAAGAACCTCATGGCAGTTGAGAGGATAGACAAGTTGGCTTCGATTGAGTTGAAAGGTGTGCTGATCTTGCCCAGCATAGGCTGCGAAGTGAATCTGCCGTGTGTTGTGGTGAGGAAGGAAGAGAAGGCTTACGGCGTGACTGGCAGAATCGCCGGCGCGGAAGTGGCCAAGGGTGAGCACATACTTTTCTTTGACGACGTCGTCAGCGAAGGACTGTCCAAGCTTGAAGGAATAAGATCCTTAGAACAGCTTGGGGCCGATGTCGCGCATATCATGGTTGTCGTGGACAGGGAGCAGGGCGGCAGAGAAAACCTTGAACGGCTAGGCTACAAAGTCCACGCACTAGCCAAGATCTCCGAATTAGTTGACCGTCTGCTGCAAAGCAAGCTAATCTCCAAGGAGCAAGCCCATGCCGTTTTGGATTACATCAGAAGGTTCAAAGAGGAAGACACTCAGTCTGTCTGAGTCCACGATTACCCTAGGGTTTGGGGTTCCTCGCAGGGATATCTCTAAATTGCTCATTGAAGTTCCATCCATAACAGAAAGCTGCCGAGCGCTCTGAAGGAAGCAGATTCGATAAATGTCGGTTCAGAAGCAAGTCGTGGAAGCTCTAATGAAGCCTGAAGCCTATGACGAGGAAACAGGCAGAATTGAACTGACTCAGACCCACATATCCTTCGTCTTTCTGACCAGAAACTTTGTCTACAAGGTGAAGAAGGCTGTAGACCTCGGGTTTCTGGATTTCACAACCCTCGAAAAGAGACGTTTCTTCTGCGAAAAAGAGTTAGAACTCAACAGACGACTGTGCGGAGACATGTACCTCGAGGTTGTTCCCATCAACAGATCAAACGTTTTCAAGGTAAAAGGCAAAGGACGAACCGTTGAGTACGCTGTGAAGATGAAGAGAATGCCTCAGGAAAAGATAATGACCAACCTCCTCGAAGAGAACAAGGTGGACAGCAAGCTCATTGACGAAATAGCGAAGATCATCGCGGAATTCCATTCAAAGGCGGAAACGAACCGGAGGATAAGCGAGTTCGGCTCCTTGGCGATATTGGAAACCAATTGGAACGAGAATTTCGACCAGACCAGGGAGTTTGTCGGCAAAACCATATCAATGAAGGATTTCAAGCTAATCCGAGAAAGAATCGACGATTTCATGAGGAGAAATGTGTCCTTTTTTGAGAAGAGGATGGCGGAGGGCCGAGTCAGAGATTGTCACGGAGACATTCATTCGGGTAACATATTTGTTGCAGACCGAATCTACATTTTCGACGCAATAGAATTCAACGAAAGATTCAGGTATTCTGACGTTGCCTCCGACATTGCCTTCTTAGCCATGGACTTAGACTTCAAAGAACGAACCGACCTGTCTAGTTTCTTTGTCGATAGATATGTTAAATATTCTGGAGACCAAGAGGCGGCGGAACTTCTTCCTTTCTACAAATGCTACCGAGCCTACGTACGTGGAAAAGTCACCAGCTTCAAACTTGAAGATCCTAGCGAAGGCAGTGAGGAAAAGAGCGCAGCGATGACAGAGGCAAAAGCATACTTCAAACTAGCCTCCACATACGCGAAGACTCTTTGATCAGGAAAGATTCATTCAAAGTTTGAATTGCTTAGCTACATACTCGGGGACCTTCACCGCTCCCATGAGGATCGGCTTCTGATGGCAATCGCTTCCCCCAGTCATGATCAGTTCATGTTTTTCTGCGAACTCCACATAATGCTTCGTTGTTTGGAGGTCATTTCTGGAGTGCCAACACTCTACGCCGTCAATGTATCTTAAAAATGATTCCTCGATCATCTCTGTCTGTTCAGGCAGCGATTTAGTTAGACTAACAAGTGAGGTCCCGTGAGGATCGTTAGGATGAGCAAAGACTATTATCCCTCCAGCATTTCTCACCAGTCTCGACGCCTCTTCAATGTAAAGCGGATATTTGGGCACATCACATTTCACAAGATACTTATCAAAAGCTTCCTGCTTGGTTCTGACAATTCCTTTTTTCACCAAATAGTCTGCTATGTGAGGTCTTCCAAGCACTCCGTCAGCGGAATCCTGAATCTTCTTCATATCATTCTTCGTTAGCTTTTCGATTTCTTCTTTTTCAAATTCTGCATTAATTTTATCCAAGATCTTTGCTGCTCTTTCCTCTCGGTACTTCGCCATTTGTTGAAGTTTGTCCTTTAACCCCCTGTTCTTTACGTCAAACTGATAACCCAAGAAATCCAGCGATATTGATTTGCCCTCGCGACATCTGGGATGCGAAAAGGTTACGTTCAACTCAACCCCGGAAATATAGCGGATTCCATTTTGCCTTGCCAAAGCCACAGCTTGCTCTTGACAGCCAATTGAATCGTGATCTGTAATCGACATTAACCCAATTCCTCTAGTCTTGGCTTCTCTAACGATTTCCTCAACTGTCAAGTTTCCGTCAGAACAACTCTTTGAATGAATATGCAAATCTATTATCATGACAAAACAGTGCCCAGCTACCTTTTTTCCATCTCGATTATGTACCAATCCTCAGGAGCATCATGCTCTGTGTCGACTGTCAAGTGCATCATTTTGAGCTGCGGATACCTCTTTTCTAAGTCGCCCAAGTCAACAGGTTCAAACTTTTTCTTGTTGCTAAGGTAAGCTTCCTTGGTTAAGGCGTTTGACTCATAATTCTCTTTAGTTCTCCTCAAAATCCTCGCGAATGACGCTTCCTCAGAGCAGTGAGTTTGAAGTATGACAAAAGCCATGTCGTGCTTTGCAGCAATCTCAGCGGCACGCCTTCGCAGTTCCTGCGTGACAAACGTAGCATCCAGAATTACGCCTTTCCTGCTCTTCTGTACAAGATCCTCTGCTCGGCGAAACAACTCATCGTAAACAGACAGCCGCTTGCTCATATTTGACGCAACCTTCTCGTCAAAGACATCTTCATTCCTGAGAACCTCTAACCTAATCAAATCGCTTCGAAGGACGGGGTATCCCTTGATTTTCGAGGTCTCCTCTGAGGTCTCCGTTTTCCAAGTTCCTGGGAGCCCACAGGTAATCAGTAGCGTCCCCGACCCTAACTCAGTTTTGACAAACTCGGCAAAAGGTTCCCTCAACTGGACACACCTTTGTAGTTAAGTTGAGACAGAACAAGATTAAACCTTTACGCCGCGCTTCTCAAGTAGGCAGGTTTTGGAGCCACAGCCTTCGCGGAGCAAAGATAACAGTCGCGCATGAATGCCCTTCTGATTGAGAAGCTCAAAGCAGGCACCAATCACAGTGGCGATGCGTTTGCCTACCGAGATTACCGGGGCGCAGGTGCCTTTCAGGCTCTCCTATTGGAATTGTTGTCCTTGTACCACTTCAGTATTTCACTGACGGCCTTTTCCGAGTAGCCGGTCTCTTTCAACGCCCTTTTCAAGTCATCAAGAGATTCAACACCCAAGTCGGACACCAGACCCAATAGAACCTTTAGCCTGAAACCCTATTTATCCTTTCATCTGTCAACCGATACTCAGGTTCATCATAAGCCCATCGTTCACGCTACGCTATTCAACGTAAGACTGGACACTTCAACCTGAAATTCCGGCCGTGGGCGCTGTTCAGTTTTCAGTTCCGCCAAGAATGTTCACCCGGAGTCAAAGCGTATCAGTCAGAGGTTAAAAATATACCGTTACTACAAACAGTAACATTCCCCAACAAGTACACATATCAGGGCAAGAGGAGAGGGCACAAGCATGAACATCATCATCCAAAACGGCACGATAGTCACAATGCGGAATCGGAAGGTAATCCACCAAGGCGCTGTTGTCATAGAAGACAAAGCCATAGTCGACGTTGGAAAAGCACATGAGCTGAAACGTAAGTACGGAAGAGGCTACGAGAGAATAGACGCGAAAGGCAAAGTCATAACACCGGGCCTCATAAACACGCATCAGCATGCAGCGATGAGTTTACTACGAGGATACGCAGACGACCTGCCGCTTCAGGAATGGCTGGAAAGATGGATTTGGCCCATAGAAAAACATATGACACCGCATGACATCTACGTCGGAGCCCAACTGACAGCCGCAGAATCCATAATGAGCGGAACCACAACCGTCAACACAATGTACCACTACACGCCAGAAGAAAACGAGGCAAAAGCCTTCGCAGACGCAGGCCTAAGAGGAGTAGTCGGCCACGTTTGCTTCTCACGGAGAAAAAAAGAGGACAAGAAAGCACTTTTGGACTTGGCTAGGAACTGGCATAACAAGGCTGACGGACTGATCCGAGCAAGCGTCGACCCCCATGCGCCGTACACTGTCGACCCAGAATACATGAAAGAACTGACGCAAATCAGAACCGAACTGAACAAAAAATACGGCTCCAAAAAAGCGCCGATAATAGGCCACATCCACGTAGCCGAAACAAACGACGAAAAAGACAAACTTCGAAAAGCCTTCAACATCCGCGTGAAAGGCGGACTGATGGAGTACTTGGCTGGTTTAGGCGTTTTAGACAGGCATGTAGTCGCTGCCCATTGCGTGGCACTCACGAACAGAGACATAATGGTAATGAAAGAGCGCAATGTCAAAGTTTCGCATAACCCGATCTCAAACCTGAAACTCGCGTCAGGCATAAGCCCAGTTCCAAAAATGTTCAAGAAAGGCATAACCGTCTCGCTTGGAACCGACAGCCCATGCTCAAACAACACCGCAGACATGTTCGAAATCATGAAAACCGCTGCTATTCTACACAAGGGAACAAACAAGAACCCCACATTAATGCCTGCCGAAACAGTCTTGGAAATGGCCACAACCGAAGGCGCAAAGGCCCTGTCATGGGAGAACGAAATAGGTTCAATCGAAACGGGCAAAAAAGCGGACTTGGCAGTGATAAGCCTTGCAGAACCACACCTGTGCCCGCTGTACAATGCGACAAGTCATCTAGTCTACGCGGCGAAAGGGTCTGACGTTGAAACCGTAATAATAAACGGCAAAATCGCCATGGAAAACAGAAAGCTAACAACACTCAGCACTCGAAAAGTCATGGCAGCAGCCGAGAAAGCGAAGGCAGGCCTTCTTGACAAGCTTAACGCCAACATTAAATAGTCAGTATGAATGAGCATACGAGAAGGGAAAACTAAAGTGGAAAGCTTCAAGGTGAAAGACTCTTCCCTCGCACCTAAGGGGCATTTACAGATAGAATGGGCTTCAAAACACATGCCCGTTCTCAACCAGATAAAAGAGAGATTCAGCAAGGAAAAACCGCTGAAAGACCTGACCATAGGCGCATGCTTGCACGTGACGAAAGAAACAGGTGTCCTCATTGAAACCTTCCTCGCTGGCGGCGCGAAAGTTGCATTGTGCGGTTCCAACCCGCTTTCCACGCAGGACGACGTGGCAGCAGCTCTGGCGGAGAAGGGCGTTCACGTGTTTGCTTGGCGAGAACAGACCACAGATGAATACTACTGGTGTGTGGAGCGAGCAATAGACCACAGACCCGCGATAACACTTGACGACGGCGCGGATCTCGTCGGCACGGTGCACAGCAAAAGGACAGAGGCATTGAAAAACATCAAAGGCGGAACCGAAGAAACAACAACAGGCGTCCTGCGGCTGAGAGCCATGGAACAGAAGGGAGCACTGAAATATGCCATTATAGCCGTTAATGACGCCTACACGAAATACCTGTTTGACAACCGCTACGGAACAGGCCAAAGCACCCTAGATGGCATCATGAGAGCCACAAACATCCTCTTCGCAGGCAAAAACTTCGTGGTCTGCGGCTACGGATGGTGCGGAAAAGGAATAGCCATGAGAGCCCAAGGGATGGGAGCAAACGTAATCGTAACCGAAGTAAACCCGCTCAGAGCCCTCGAAGCTGCAATGAACGGTTTCCGAGTAATGCCAACAGCCGAAGCCGCAGCAGTAGGCGACATATTCGTGACCGCCACAGGCGACACAAGCGTCATAAGAAAAGAACACATGCAAAAGATGAAAGATGGCACAATCCTTGCCAACAGCGGACACTTCAACGTGGAAATAAACATGAAAGACCTAGAAGAACTCGCCAAGTCAAGAAGAACCATCAGACCAAACCTTGAAGAGTACACGCTTAAAGACGGCAGAAGACTATACCTCTTGGCAGACGGAAGACTCGTGAACTTGGCATCAGCAGAAGGACACCCGTCCGAGGTCATGGATATGTCCTTCGCAAACCAAGCCCTCTGCACCGAGAATCTGGCAAAAACCAAGAAAAAGCCGCCTAAGGTTTACCCAGTGCCCAAGGAAATAGACGAAACCGTCGCGAAACTGAAACTCAAAGCCATGAAAGTAGACATTGACGAGCTCACAGATGAGCAGAAGAAATATCTGGGAACCTGGGAAGCGGGAACAATCTAGCAGAGAAAACCCGAAAACCACGGTAAAACTTAAAAGGTATAAAGATGTAAACATGGTTTACATGTGGTGATATACAAAAATGGTTAGCAAAGATCAATCAATCGGCGGAATAATATTCCTCGTCTGCGCAGTAGTCGCCGTACTCTACGTTGTAACGCTCTTCTATCCGAAATGGATAGTAGACCTAAGATGGGCAAGCGACGCCGGCGCTGTTCAATTCTGGATAATAGCTGTACCCGTTTTCATAGCCTTCGTCGCCATAATGGGCATAGGCGCATGGATAGGCTGGACAATGGCCACGACCCCACCGCCAAAGCCAATAGAAGAGATCACAACGGAGATCGAGGAGAAAACAACAGTCGTTGAAGAAGAAGCAAAACCAGCAGAGGAGCCTAAGGAAGAGAAGAAACCCGAAAAGAAAAAGAAGACCGAAGTCTAGCAATCCTTCTGAAAGCTTCATTCAACAATGAAGCTATTTCCATTCATATTTTATGCAGAAGACCAACAGAAAGCCTTACAGTCCGAACATCTTGAACGCAAAATAAAGTCCAACGTAGACGGCTGCAGAGACTCCGAGCATTACTATGATGATTTTCGGCGAAAACGACGCTGAAGAAGCCTCTTCACCCTTGGGCTGTATCTCATAGGACTTGATCTCATGCGTTTTCGCGTCAACCTGAACGATGGCCATAAGCTTCTTCATTTCAACCTCAACAGTATATGTAGTTTCTTCCAGCGACACTCGTTTGGCTTTCAAACTGCCCTTGTGTCCAATTCGCTTCAGAAAACCAGTTGCGATAGTTGTCACTGTCTCAGCGTTCAATTCCCTAGTCTGAGGAGTGGCTGACGTAATGACCCCAGGAGCTCTCTTCTGCAAGGTCGCAGACAACTATACTGTCTCCTGTCCATTCTCAGAAAATCTGAGCAGCTTAAAAGAGCATGTGCGTATCATCGGTGACCAACCTAGCCAGTTATGGCCTTAAGCATACACTGCACTATGCTTTCGCACATCATGCACTCTTCAGGTATTTTCTCTTTTGAGTCACGTTTGCTCAAGTATCCAAATTGGTGTGTGCACTTCACTTTCGCAGGAGACTCAGGCGGCTTTCTTTCAGGATGCTGGATGATCTGTGGTTCACTTTTCACTTTGCTTACCTCTGATTCCGGTCTGTCTTCAAAGGGTTCAGAGGTAGTCACGACCGTAATGTCAGTTAGGCAGTAAGGGCAAGCCTCGTAACGTTCAGTCTTCTTTGCGCTGTGGTTCTCAGCCTTTATGGGGTTGTCGAAAGCTCTGCCGCATGAGGGGTTTGGACAGGTCAAACTTCGATTTTCCCCGCTAGATCCCTTCTTTCTTATGATGGATAACCCTCCGTTATCATAGAATCGGAGTCCGAGTTTATAGTATTGATGAATCCAAAATAAGTATCCCAAGTACTCGTTGACCGACGAGCTATGGAGATGCCAATCTTCTGAGGCTCTCTTCTCCCTCAGCATAGCCCGAGGCAATTATGATGTCGCCTGCCTCAATCTTGGACTCGGGCTTGGGTCTCACGCATTTGTCTCCGCGTTTTATGGCAAGGGCCCACATGCCAGTTTCCTCAGGGATTCGAGCTTCCCGCAACGTCTTGTTCACCAAGGAAGAATTCTGAGCTACCTGCGCGTAGGTGACCGTTTCTTCAGCCTGCTCTATCGTGAGCTTCAGCACAGGATGTGGCTCTATCCCTCTCAAAACAACCTCAGATATCTGCGCCGCTGCGTCCGCTATTTTTTCGGTTGCAACGCCCAGTCGTATCAGTCCGAGAAGACCTTTCGCCTCTTCCTTCTTGAACTCGCTCTTCAAAACCAGCAGCTCAAAATCCGTGTGCAACTTGTCAACGTACTCCTCAAGTCTTTGCACTTCATCAGCCAACTCCTTGCTGTTCATCAGTAGAGAGGAGTAACTTAAGTCGATCATCAACTCAGAAGTATCTTTAAGCTCAACGAAGCTTTCAACAATCTCCTCAAACTGTTTCTCATTAACGTGTTCTGGCCTCCCGCTCTTCGGTTCCGAAGGTTTTCCTTCAACAAGCTCCTTGAACTCTTCAGTCCCCCAAGCTGTGCCGCGAGTGATCAGCACGTCACCTGCCTGTATTTCTGCAGTCTTCTTCGGGTTTATTATCCAATCCTTGCCCCGGCGAATGGCAATTATGTTGACGCCCATTTTCGCTGCTAGATCCAAGTCCGACACGCGTTTCCCAACTATTTTTGAAACTTTCTCCACCTTAGCTTGCATCAGACGTTCTTCAACCCTCTCGAAAACCTTGGTTACAATCGGGTGCACGCCAATGCTCTGCGTCACGATTGCAGCTATGTCCGCTGCCGCATCTGAAATTTTGTCCGCCGCAGAAGCCACTGTGGATACTCCTGTCAGCGCTTCGGCGTCTTGAGCGTCTCTTGCCGCGATCATTATTGTCATTTCCAGCTGATAACCCAAGGTGTCAACGCGGTTCTCAAGTTCCAAAACGTCCTCAGCCAATTCTCTGTCATTGAACAATGCAGCTGAATAGGCTAGGTCAATCATCAACTCGGAAAGGTTCTTCATTTCCAGAAATAGTTCTCTGACAGGTATGGGCTTGTACTTCACCTTTTCTAGCGGGGGCATATTGCTGAGGTTCGCTCCGTCTGGAACAATAGAACGCAGGGAATATTTTAACGCTATCCCAAATCAGCCTATCAACAACAGAGCCGCAAGCAGGGCAATTGACGTTGTGACGCCGGCAAGCGAACTTTCGACTGGAATCACGAAATGATCAGCGTCTAAGCCTTTCTGAAAAGTCAGGATCGCAAGAGCATAGGAAATCAGAACAATCACAGGGACAGCGATCACGTTTGACACTAGCATCATCCAAACGAAAAATGAGAATGTGTATAGCGAAAAAGCGCCTGTCAGCGCCAGTGAAAACGCAGAAAAGTAGATGAACATGAACGCTGAAGCCGCCCATGCTCCCCAAGTTGGCGCAACATGCTTTCTTATGGCCGAGAATGACGGTTTAAGCAGCCCAAGAGCGAGCCTTGTCGTGGCTGTGGAGCTGACAACCAACCCCACGTCTCCCACCACTTCGATCATAGCAGGATAAGCTATCAGGACTTCTTTCCGGCCATTTGCAGCAGCGCTTATTCTCTGCAAAACAGATCCTGTGATGTTGGCGATGAACGCCACAAGAGTCAATGCTAAGAGGGATTCAACAATGGGTTTCGTGAATTCCTTTTTGTGGATGTTTCTGGGCAATGTGAAAAGGACTAGGATTGCCGGAAGAATTGCAAGGAAAGAAACAAGGTATCTTCCCGAGACACCTAGGTCGAAGAACAAGATCAGACTCAGCACGTAACAGATTGTTACCAGAAGGTCCGCAATCGTAGTTATTATTGGGTACGCTACACTGTCTAAGTCCAAGCCTTTCTTGAAGACGGTGAAAGTTATGGCTAGGACAAAGGGATAAACGATTAGCCCTAGACTCATGGTTGCCACAACAATAATCAGAATCTCGGCGAAATTCGCAAATGTCAGTCCCCAGAACAGACTGCCAAAAAGCATGGAAAAAACACTCATTATGATGCTCGCAGCCAAGGTCGTAGCGAGTACAGGTTGAAACAGGTTATAGAAAGTTCCAATGTTTCCTGAGAATCTAGGGTAAACTGTGCCGATGTGCAGCGCAGTGTTCAAACGTCCACTGAACAAGCCGCTTATCACACTCATGACTGTCAGAACGGTGGGGTAAACAGCAACAGCCCATGCAGACTGATGAAACAGGTCAAGCTGCCAAACAATTATGAAACCCGCCAGCATGCCACTGACGCCAGCCAAATGACCAGCAAGAGTCTCCTTGAACGCTCTAAAGAAAACCTTCGAACTCGCAGCGTAAGTCACCATTCAGCAGCCTCCGTAAAACAGGATCTAGAACAGGCAGCAAGCATGTACAAACTGCTGGCTGAAGGCTTGTGGTGTTTCCGCATTATGAACTCCGTTGGCATGGCACTTCCGTAAACGCGTAGCAGCGTGTTGCCTTCCTTCGTCTTGCACATCTTCAAAGTCTTCCTTTTCTCTGCCCATTCATAGGCACCGCTTCAACAGAGTCCCAGAGCAAGCCTTAAGCACGGCTGCCCTGCTTGCTTCCGAACCGTAATGGATGTTACAGCACGGTTTAAATAAGTTTCCAAAACGCGGCTTAACCTGAATCATTATTCTGAATTCATAACTGTTTTAATTATTCACGGTCAACTGCTTCCATCACCAAGGAAATGGTGAAAGACTTGTACGCTGTATGGATCAAAGTTGACGAAACCCTGCCATGGATTGAGCTCAAAGGAGCCTATCAAACTCGAAGGGAAGCAAGAAGGGCAGCGGAGGGCTTTCTGAACAGCATGCAAATGAAAATCGTGTCGGTGCCTGAGAAAAGGAATCAGATGCGAGCACTGGCAACGATAAAACGATAACCAACATGACAACCTGCCATTTTTCCGCGCCGACTTTGGAGTTTGCTGGCACAGTGGACATTAGGAGAACAAATGGCGCCGGGGAAGGGATTTCAGCACCAATTTACCAGTAAAAGATTGTCCTCTTTATGCGCAGCGAGAGTCAGAATTCCTCTTGCGTGCTGCTGTTGATTTCACATGCGTGCCTCTCTAGGTGAAACACCAATACACTGAGTGCGGCAACTGATAGATTTATTTTAGACAATGACTTCTCCCTAATTATGGTCAGGGGCAAATCAGAACATTATGTTCCTCAATTCTACCTCAAGAATTTTACCATCGGTGGCAAAGGGAAGACCTTGCACTGTTTCGATAAAGCCACCTTGAAAGAGTTCATATCGACACCTAAAAATGTAGCTTGCGGAAAACACTTTTATGACGCAGAACCGAGTGAACAATCTGTTGAGAATTTTCTCTCCAAGATCGAAGCCGATTTCAGTGTAGCCTATAACAAGTTAATTATCGAACGAGACTTAAGAGAATTGAAACTTGATGAAGTCAAAAATATAGCGACTTTTATCGTACTTCAAGAACTGAGGACTAGGGAATGGAGAGAAACTTTGCGAGACTTGGTCAAGCAACTTAATGAAAGATTGTCAAAATATAAGATGTCCGATAAACTGAAAGAAGAGTTGGAAGATGTCACAAGAGAGGAGTATCCCAAAGAGATGCAGTTAGGCATGATGTCCAGATACCTCGGAGAATTCGTAGAGATGATGCTTGGTACAAAATGGATTCTGATTGAAAATGGAACTCAAATGCTCTTCTGGACTTCTGACCAGCCAGTAACCAGATACAACCCTGTAGACAAAAGTCCTCTCGGCAATCTTGGTATTCTCTGTGAAGGCATTCAAATATTCTATCCTTTGACCCCTTTACTTGCACTTTGTTTTTGCGACCCATTCCATTATCATCGGTATCCAGATAAGATGACGACAAAGAATGTTGACAATGTAATCTTCCAAAACTCTATGCAAGTGTTGTGGTCGACGAGGTTGATATTTTCTCAGGACAAAGACTTCTCATTAGTAAGACGGATGTTGAAAGAACAACCCACCTTCGCTGATGTCAACAGGAAACGAATGTCGGTCTCCTAACACGCACTTTCGTTTTGGTTTTTATTTGTACTGTTCAGAAGTTCAACCTCAATTGGCAAGGCTCTAATTGAACTTGGTTGTCAAAGATAATCCAGAAACGAGCCCTAATTGGCAAAATGGCGCCGGGGAAGGGACTCGAACCCCCGCGAGCCCAAAGGCCCACTGGCTTACTTGTCCTCTTCCATTTCTAGGCCCTCTTGCTTTTCAGAGCACGATCTCGAGGCCAGCGCGATAACCACTCCGCCACCCCGGCACTGTCTAGGATTCTTGGCGTTGTGGCTTTTAGCTTTATCCACATGAGAGAAATGCAGAGGCATTGTGCTTGAAACTGACAATTGGAGGCCATTCTCTGCCACGATTAAGCTTAAGCATCAGCATTCAATAATAATCTACTCTGGAGACTGCCCATCTTGCCCAGTGAACGAAGAAGAACAAAGTACGACATCTACGCCGACATAATAGAGATGGTCGTCAGAAAAGGCCTATGTTCACTGACAAGAGTCTCATACGGAGCCAACATGCCAGTAGACCGCACAAAGAAAGAATTGACCTTCCTCATCTCACACGGCTTCATCAACGAAGTAGCACTCGGAGACGCAAAGAAGTACAGAGCCACAAAATGGGGACTGGAATACTTGGAAACGTTCAAGCGCATGCGGAAGTTCTTCGCCGCCTTAGAGGAATAGAAAGTCGTCACAACTTGTGACTACAAAACGTGTTCTCGTCATGTGCGTCGCCTTTTAAGGGATGCAACGGCTCAGTCATTCTCATCAAAAAGATGAGGTGATAAGAAATGGCACATCAAATCAAAAGTGAATTGAGTTTGAAACAGGAAGAGAAAGGGAAAAACGCATCTGCAACAAGAATTCTTGGTATCATCAGAAACACCTGCACATTACAGGCTTCAAAGGCACCCACAGCAATCCCGCTGCAAATCGCCGGAGAAAACCCAAGGAACCTAAGAGAGAAGCAGGATTTGGAAGCAACTAAGGCAGTCGCAGAGATGCTACTCAGAAGAGTGCGGGCACTTCAGTAAAGCAGCACTAGTCACCAAATGTGAGTATCTCTTATAACACCACGGAAAGACATAGAACTAGAGGAGTGAGTAATGAGCAACAAGACGTCCATCCCGTCAAGAACCACAGTGACGTTAGATGCTGTCAATGGAGACTTAGAAATAGGCAGACACACCGTTGTTAATGCACATGGAACCTCCGCTACGTTGAAAGTTTCAGGGACTGTTCACTGTGAAGGAGACAACACCTTTGAATGCACATTGTTGACCGAAAACCTCGAAGCCGAAGGCTCAATAGTAATCCGCGGAAACCTTCAGGTAGAGGATGCTGTTGAAGTTGAAGACGGCAGCCTCGAAGTCTACGGAGAAATGATTGCAAAAGACGCAGACGTAGATGACACCCTATACATCAGCAAGAACCTCACCGTCGGCGAAGCTGACGTAGGAGGAAGCCTAAAAGCAGGCGGAAACATAAAGGCCGAAAGAATAGACGTAGGCGGAACGCTTGAAGCAAAAGGCGAAGTAGCAGCAGAGGAAATTGACGTAGGGGGAAGCCTCTCAGCCGAATCAAGAGTTGACATCAGAACGCTGGATGTCGGAGGCACTGCCAAAGTCAACGGCGGCAAGATCAGCCACATAGACGTCGGTGGAACCTTTGAATCCAAAGGCCCCCTCGAATTTGAGAGCATTGATGTCGGCGGCGCCGTTCACCTTGAAAATAAGAGTAAGGGCGGCGACATAGACGTTGGCGGATCACTTAAAGTCGAAGGTGACCTAGAGTTCAGCAACATCGACGTCGGAGGGACAGTAGAGATAACAGGCCAAGCACAAGGACGCAGCCTAGATGTAGGAGGAAGAGTGGACATTGACAGATCTCTGAAGCTTTCAGGGACTTTGGACGTTGGTGGGAAAGTCGATGTCAGAGGTGAGATCGTCGCGAAAGACATTGATGTCGGCGGGTCACTTCGTGCACAAAAAGCCACGGCAGAAGAACGCGTGGAGGTTGGCGGTTCAATTGCCACAGGCGACGGTGTTGCTGCAAGATTCATTGAAATAGGAAGAAGAGGCGAGGCCCACGGACCTTTGAGGGCGGAAGAGGTCATAGTTGGCAGAGATGCGCATGTGGAGAATATACATGGCAAGAGGGTAGTACTGGAGAGTGGTGCCCGTGCGGAAAACGTCTATGGAGAAATCATAACGATAGAATCCCACTGTCACGTAAGCGGTGAAGTCCAATACACAAACGAGTTGAGACTAGAGGAACGCGCTTTACTCGCTAAGGAACCCCGAAAAGTGGATAGGCTGCCAATCTAAGCATAGAGACTAGACCTTTTTAGGCATCACCAAGTCCGATATGTCAACACTGTGCTCGTAAATCTGTCTCAGAGTAGAAGCAAATGCCAGAATCTGCGGCATCACTTCAAGCGATTGTGCCCTTGCGATTTTCTCGATGTCAGCAAAAATCTTTTCAACCTTTCCCCTCATGTTTCGCACGCCCTCGGCTTGACCTATGTCGCCTGTAAGAAAGGCTTTCACCGCGTTCTCATGAGCCTCAAAACAAACAGAGTGAAAATTGACCAACGTCTTCTTCAAGTCCACCGCGAGCTTCACGCCCTTCAGTTCCTCAACTTTTTGGGCTGCATGTACGCACTCGTCGCCTATCGCCTCCACTAAGCTTGCAGCAAGACGGTAGTCCAAGCACTCAATCTGGCGAACACCTAGTTTCTCGCTCAGTCCGGGGTTCTGGGTTATTGTCCGTAGGATGCGAACCGAAAGGAAGTAGAGTCTGTTGACCTCATCGTCGCGATCTATGACACTCCTCGCTAAGCGCAAATCTCCATCTACCAGAGCGTTGACAACGTCACGATGCATGCCAGCTGCGATCGTATAGCCCCGTCTCAGTATCTTTTCCGGCGGAAAACCTGAGGGCTCTAAAAGGCACTGCAAAACAATTCCAGAATAGTCCTCTTCAACGATCTCCAAGCCAACCAAACGGCTGACAGTCTTCTTTATCGTGTCTCGCACTTCAGGACCAAGACGTTCCTTTGACTCGACGCGGATAATGTCGAAGCCCAGCAAATACTTGCCAATGATTTCGCGACCTAAATAAGAGCCTGGCTTCAAAGTAATCGTACTCGGAGAGGGCTCAACATCGTACTTCGGGTCGATCAGAAGTTTCCCATCATCGGTTATGCGGACGGCCACAACGGCTCCCCGCTCCAGACCATGCTGCTGAGCCCAAGACTTAGGTAAAGACACAAAGAACGTCCCGCCCGGAGTGCATTGCACCCTGCGAACTTCACTCATTCAAACCACCATGCAGTGAGATGATGTCCGGAACCAGAATATTAACGAATCTAAACAAAAACCCGATATATAAACTTGAACGTCAGTATTAGAATCAGGATACAAAGTTACTATCAGCATAGACTTGGGTTGGAGAAAGCCAGAGAACTTGCGCTACGAGCCGCGAAGCTAAACAGGTTAGTGGTGAGGAAAGGTTACAAGGCGATGGAGGTGCATCAGACGCCAACACGCAGGGCACCGAACATGCCCTTGAAAGACTGGAGAAAGATTCAAACCACCCTGACAGGTATAGGTTTGAGGAGAGACCTCAGACCCCGCAGACTAGTGTCACATGAAATTGATGTGGTGATGGCTGCTCTAACAGCGTATCTGTACCTGCGCAGTCAAACAGAGTCTGCAGGAGATGAAGCAGAAGGCTACATAGTGCTTCCCAAGAAACAGTACTGGAGAAACCTCAAGGTATGAGCGAGAACGGAAAACTGCAGAAAGCCGTGGAACTGACAATCGCGTCAGGATATCAACTCGACAAAGAAGCCTTCGACTTCCTAAGCACAGTAGCCGCAACAGAAGATCCAACAGAGGTCATGAACAAGGCGATAAGAGTGATAGCTGATCTGTCAGACAAACCAATGTTTATAGACAGAAAGTTCCTTGAGCAGCTTCTGAAAGGACCAGAGCAGGCCAAAGAGATTGTCATCCAGCCACCTGAAGAACCAACTCAAGAATTGACTAAACCACAGCCGATGATAACTGAAGCGAAGAAGCCCTTCCGTCCGTACTCGAAGGAAGTCGAGGCAAGGATCAACATAATCGAGGATCCCGGCGCCAAGCTGGATTCAAAGGCGACGGTGGAGGGCTTCTTAGAATACTTCCGAGACAGGTACAAGCGTCTGGAGAAGCTCTTAAGGCAGAGAATCGATGTGAAAAGTGCAGCGTCAATAATTGACGCATTTAAGGCCCCTGCAAACACGAGGCTCAAAATAATCGGCATGATAACAGAGAAGAGGGAGTCAAAACAAAGGACAATCTTGACTGTTGAAGATCTGTATGCAGCGGCAACGGTTCTTGTCCCGCAAAACGCTCCTCAAGAGGTCCAGAAGAGGGCACGTTCGCTTCTGCCTGACCAAGTTATATGTTTGGGCGTTGTGAAAACGAGAACCAGCCTCCTGATAGCGGAAGACGTCATTCTGCCTGATGTGGCCCAGAGAACCCAGCACAAGGCCTCTGAGCCAGTTTATGCTGTGCTCACTTCAGACATGCATGTTGGCAGCACAAAATTCACGCGAGAGGCGTTTAACCGTTTCATACTCTGGCTTAACGGCAAATACGGGAATGAAGAGATGAAAGAAATAGCAAGCAGGGTGAAATACGTTCTCATAGCAGGAGACATAGTTGACGGAATAGGAGTTTACCCTAACCAAGTGAAAGAGCTGGCCGTTAAAGATGTCCACAAGCAGTACAGACTGGCAGCAAGATATCTTGAACAGATACCTGATTATGTAGAGGTTGTAATCACCCCAGGAAACCACGATGCCCCACGAAAGGCCCTGCCTCAACCACCAATATCGAGCGTCTTCCTCGAAACGTTACAGGAATCAAGGAAGATCCATTCCCTCGGAGACCCCTGCTTCCTCAGCCTTCACGGCGTTGAAGTGCTAATGTTTCACGGCCGCAGCTTAGATGACATCATCTCAACAGTTCCTGACATGACCTACAGCCACCCTGAAAAGGCAATGAGGCTGCTATTACAGGGTCGGCATTTGGCACCACTGTACGGCGGGAAGACTCCATTGTCACCTGAGAACAGAGACTCGCTTGTGATAGAGCGTGTCCCAGACATTTTCCACGCTGGTCATGTGCACGCATTAGAGTACGGCAACTACCGCGGCGTGTTGGTCGTAAACTCTGGATGCTGGCAAGAGCAGACTGATTATATGCGCAGAAACGGGTTTATGCCGACTCCTGGGAAAGTTCCAGTCGTGAATCTTGAAACGTTAGAAGTCACGGTCGTTCCGTTCAGCTAGGCCTGCTGAGTACAGTTCATTCTGAGGCTATTTGCTGCCATCTGCTCTCTGGCATCATCTTCAGCTTGCGTGTTTTCGCAGACATTTGGGCTCATGGCCGACCAAGCGCCCAAGCCGTGCATCGCCACCGAAGACATCTCGAACAAGAGTGCGGGACAGCTCCAACATGATTTTTTTCGTCCGTCCATACCTTCCCATGCTCACGACCTTCGCATTCAACAAACCCATCGAATCAAGCTCATTCACCAAAGTACTCAGGCGGCGCTGCGTCAAGGGTGTGACCCCCAACTCGCCGCACAGTTCATTGTAAACGTCGAAAATCTCACCTGTGATGGCGCTATAGACATGTGCCCTGTTCAGGTGGTAAACGCTCAAGACGACAAGTTTTGAGTGTAAGGTCAGGTTCTGGAGAGCCTCAATAACGCGGTCGTGTTCAATGTGTTTCTCCGCGTCTCGCACATGCTCTTCCACCACGATGGTCGCGCCCTTCCGCTCGGCAACCTCACCCGCCACGCGCAGGAGATCCAAGGCCCTTCGTGCATCTCCGTGCTCGGCAGCAGCCAGAGCAGCGCAAAGGCTTAATGCACAATCGGACAGGGCATTGTCGCAAAACGCTGACCGTGCACGTTCAAGCAAAATGCTCTTCAGTTCACTAGCGTCATAGGGCCTGAAAACGATTTCTTCTTCACTAAGCGAGCTGAGAACGCGGGGGTCGAGAAACTCTTTGAGCCGCAGGTCGTTTGAAATACCGATGAGGGCAACCTTGCTCTTCGTTAATGTCTCGTTTATCCTTGTCAGTTCGTAGAGTAGACCGTCGCCGCGTGCCTTTATGAGAGAATCTACTTCGTCCAGAACAACTATGAATATTATTTTGGCAGCGTCCAAACCTGTCCGAAGCCTGTCGAAGACTTCACCGACCGACAGGCCTGTGAACGGAACCGCCACGCCTACACTTTGGCACAAGCCAGCAAAAACACGATATTCTGACGCTGCCATTTGGCAGTTTACGTAGCAGAACCTTACGGGCGCGTTAAACTGTTTAGCTTTAACTTCAAGGTAGCTTAAAACGTACTTTGCGACAGCCGTCTTCCCGGTTCCGGTTTTTCCATAGATGAATATGTTAGAGCTTCTGGCACCTTTCAATGCAGGGGCGACCGTCTCTCCCAGCAGCCTGATCTGTTCCTCTCGGTGAGGCAACCTGTCCGGAAGGTAATCATGCCTAAGAACCTCTCTGTCCTTGAACACCCTCGCGTTACTCACGAATCTATCGAACACTTCATCAAGTATACTAGGACTCCCCATTGTTACTCCCCGCTCAGTTACAGAGGTAACGCCTCTCTTTCGTGTGGAAACATAAGCTCTGCCGTACAGAAAACTAAATGTGAGACACCAGAATCCTAAAAGAACCCAACAGGTTACATCACAACCCCAAAACCCATGACAGACAGACCCCAGAGTTTCTGGTGGAAGTCTCTACCTATTTTTAAAATAAGAGTTGACTTCCTTGCTTAAAGAAGTATACTCTGGACGGTAAGTGTGCAAGATTGATTATAATCATTATTGTTAAAGTTTTTAGACAATTCCAGAAAACTTTCTCAGCCGACACCCTTCTGTAACTCGTTGACCAAGCGTCTCCAATGGAAATCGAGGGGTGTGGTCTCTTCATCATGTGCAAATTACGACACAATCCTACGTCGTAGCATTGAATGCCCAACAGCCTTGCGGAGCTATTACATCACTTTCCCAAGTTTCTAGTGCCGCAAGCCAGTTCGAGCTGTCCAATCGCTTCACTTTTTACGAATACCTTGTGAAGTTGACTCATGTGTGGTTCTTTTTTGACCTTGTTTTCGGTCGTATTGACTGTTTCTTGTTTCTTTTCTGTGAATATGACACCCCTACGCTTCCACTGCAACTTCGCGCCTAGAGCTTCCCCTTTCCTCTTCTCGCTTTTTCAGGGCATGTGAACACTGTGGCGGCGAAAGCGGCAGCGCGGTCGGTCCTTTCAGGTAATTGGGCTACTGTGGGCCCTCTCTGCTTTTCCACGTTAACCATAACGCCTATAACGTGTGAACTGTAAACTTGTGAAGCACCTGCTGAAGGTGTACACCGTTAATGCCTGCGAGAAGAATGCGTATTGAACTGTTCGATAGTGAAGGCAATCGATATACTGTGGCCTTCGAAGGGCAGATAACGCGTGAGAAGGCTTTACACCTCTTGGACTTAGTGGAACTTTTGGGGGGAGCACCGCCTGGAGGCAACAGTGCAGCGGCTAACCCTGAAGAGGCAAAGAGCGGTCTCTCCAAATACGACAAGGTCCGCATGACTGCCCGGGAACATTTCCCGCTGGTTTGGTTCTCTTCGCGGGAAGTCCAAGCGGTTTACGAGCAGGAGTTTAAGGAACCTCTTAGCCTCAGCACCGCGGCAACCTATTTGGCTAGAATGGTGAACAGAGGACACCTACTCAAGACAGGGGCCTCTAACAGCCTAAAATACAAGTTGGCTCCAAACGTACCGCAAGTCATGCCCAAACAGCATATGCCGTAGAAGGAATTGCTGAGCGCCACTAGACACGGACTGATTTCCTGTACTCAACAAAAGATAATAAGCAAACGCGCGGCAGTCTTAAAGGAGGTTTTCTACGTTCCGAGTTGAAGAGAGGGTGGCGTGCACATAAGCGACGAAATAGGAGCAGACTTCACCGATATGGAGAAGAAACTCAAACTCTACGTAGACAAAGGAAGGGTTCCAGGCGCAGTTGAAGTGAGAGAAGAGCCGGCAATATCCGTCAAACCTGAAATATTCAGGATAAAGCCATTGGAAAAGGGCAGTAGTTTCTGCGGGGTTTTCGTTGCTGTTGACTGCTCGACGAGGACGCTTAAGAGGGCCGACAATTGGGGGGGTCTACTTGATGCGTGCCGCCTACGCCTTCGTTAAAGAGCGCGAGGTTGACTGGGGGCACCTGGAAAGATTGTGTACGGTGGTTGGGGACGCACGTACTCGTAGTAATTTCCTGACAGATGTGAGAATTGAGCTGGAAAGCCAGATGGCGTTAGGTCTTCTTCAAGACAGGAACAGCCCACTTTACTACGAGCATACTTCTCCTCGTAGTAACTACCTCCTGCTCGATGGGGGCGGATATTTCGGCGGAGAGAGAAAGTTCCGCGTCTCGCTCTACGAGAGATGTGAAAAAGACGGAGTCAACCTCTTGGCTATCAGTAAGAATTCGCCGTCACTTCATGACGAAAAAGGAAGGGACTTCATAGCTACTACGAGTATGCTCTCTTCTCACGGCATCTGGGTTTATCACCCAATCAGAGAAGCTGACAAAGACATGAGTCTGTACGGGGATATCTCACTCGTCAAATTGTGCGAAGGAAGCTCACGTGTTTTCCGTTGTGACATTATGGGTACCTGACAAACCAGCAAATAGGCGCGTTGCTTGCTCCTTTGACCTCAGTGGCGGAAGACCCCCGGTGCTTGGGGTATCCCATCCCCTTGTGGCTTGCTCATGATTTCTCTGCACCAGCCGACGCCAAATTACTTCAGTACCTTGACCAAGTGGAAAAAACACTAGTAGATGCTGGAATAATGGGTATACTGCGGGAGGAGGAACGCTCGTCCAGCTTTGCAGATGAACTGCACGGCGTGAAATATCCCTTCAAACGAGAGATGGTTGGCGATTATGTCTGAATCAATAGGGTTTGTGCGCGGAACGAAAGGAGATTCAGTGGCGTTCTTTCTCAACAAGGAAGTCAACCTTTCTTTTGGGCAAATTGTCCGCATAGACTCAGGTGAAAGAAGCTTCTACGCGAGAGTTGTGAACGCCGAGAGTAGCTCTACCCTTGACATCATCGAGCAGCTGCGGGAAGCAGAAGGGAGGGAAGCATACGGTCCATACTCAGCCTACAGAAGCGTCGAGGCTATACTGTTCTTGGAGAAAAGAGCCGCCAAAGCGCGTTCTCCAACCTTCAACCCGAACTACAAGGACCGAGTGTACAGCACCAGCGAAGAAGATTGCTCGGTCCTCAACCTCTCAGGGGAGCTTGAGTTAGGGCGCCTCCTCTCTGGAGAGCAACTGCTGGGATCTGCCGGCATAAGTGTTGAAGCCATACCTCTCATGATGGGCATGTTTGGCATGACAGGCTCGGGAAAAACGAACACTGAATTAGTGCTGAATGCCCAAATAATAGATCGCAGCCCTGAGACTGTCACCATACTCTTTGATTTTGCCGGGCAACTGCTGGATGGAAAAGGAATGAAACCGCAAAAGGGCTTGAAGGACCACGCTCTGTTTCACAGCAAGGTCAGATACTACTCAGCCAAGGATAAGAAAATGGCCGTGGGCCTGCACACGATAACCCCAGAGAAGCTTGGAACTCTTTTCGCAGACACTCAACCCCCTCAAAGAAGGCTTGCTTGGGCACTGTACAGAAAGCTTGGCAAACAATGGATAGAGAGTTCGCTTGAAACCTACAGAGCTGAAGGAAACGTGGCAGTGCGAGCACACAAGTCTGTCGTCGAGGTGCTCATGCAAAAATTGTCTTCATTACCGCACGACCTTTTCCCCGCTTCTGGCTATACCTTTGTCGACAGCATTACGCAAAACGTCTGCCAAGGGATAACCTGCTTAATCGACATTTCTGGTCTGCGTTCAGACGACCAAACCAGGATTGTCTGCCTCTAGCATCCACCGTGGCTGAACACTACAAACGCTTGTGGGAAGAAAACTACGAAGAGTGGCAGAAACTCCCCACCCTCCTCACAACTCTGGAAGAAGCACATGAATTTCTTGACCCCAACAAACCGCGAACAATATTCTCTGACATCGCTCTAACATATCGCAAATACCGCGTTGGGCTCAACGCTGTGACACCGAGGCCATCAAGGATAAACTTTGACGTTCTCGCAGAACTGTGGACGAAAGTCATCATGAAAACCGAGCTTCGTAAGGATAGAGCGTACCTGACAGAAAACACGCCCTATCTGGAATACAGTGGCACGGAGATAAAGATGCTCGACGTTGGCGAGGCTCTGCTAATATCTGAGCCCAAAATCAGGTTTGCCGTGCCAATAAAGGTCACACACTACCCAGAATACTTGGAGACGAGGGGGAAAGCAGAGTATGGTCTGCAAGAATCAGGGAAGCTCTCAGACATGGACAAGCGCCTCAAACAGCTGAGCGCTCAAAAGTCAGTTTCTCTGCAATGAATCAGGCAGCTTGGTTTTCTGTCTTCTTCAAGAGCTTCTCCATTTCTTTCTTGACGCAGTATTTGAACGGAATCTTGCCCGTGTCCCTTTCCAAATAGCCTTCTTCGTAGAGCTTCTTCATCAATCTTGCAGTATGCTCTCGGCTGAGTCTGATCTTGTCCTTGATCTCTGGTGCCGTCTTTGGGCCCTCTTGGGCAAGAAACTCCAGTGCGGATAACTCCGTTTCTGTCAATTGTGCCAACGCTTTCTCCCTTTTTATCGGAATGACTGCACCGATGTTCAATTCAGGTGCCATAGGGACTTGCCGTACTTGCTCCTCCATGTTTGAGATCTTGGCGGTCAACGCTCCTTGTGACGCAACAGCATCAGCCACCTTCTTGTCGACCTCCTCAAGCCTCACCAGCAGCTTCTCCTTGTCTTGCAACATTGCAGCGATCTTGGGCTCTAAATCGGCTAACTGCTTTTCAGCCCCTTCACTCTTGTTCAACGCCCTGTCGCTCTTCGAAGAATTTGACTCCAACTTGTATCCGATAAGCTCGACCTTCTCAGTCTCACGCTTGAGTTGCCTGTTGAAACTCAAAACGACATCTTCAACGGCACCCCTCGCCTTCTCATACTCCCTTTGGGCTTTGCGGAGTTGCCTGTAGTACTCGACCGCCGCGCCTAGGGTCACCACAAGCAAGACACTTGTAATAACAAGCAATGGGTCAGGCATTCGCTACACCATGTGATGCACATGTGATCATGCGTGATTCAATCACGTTGCGTCACACATCACACTTCTACCATTTTGCATTTAAAGATTATGGTATCCGACATAGATTGGCTGTCCGATGACGTCACACGTCACAGTTTATGCATTCTTGGCCAGTTGTTCTTTGCTTTACCTTGCCGCTTGGAAGGAGCCGCGTTTTTGACTCTTTCCTGGGATTCTGCCCTATCCTGGCCGCAATTGGCGTGCCCTTTCTGGCACCATGGTTTGGCAGTGTTTCTGGGTGTGATTTGTGACGTCACGTCATGCCTTCTGATGGATTTGAGAGCTGTTTTAGGCTTGTTTCGAGCTCCTCTCTGATCATTCCTATGACCTTCAGGCGTTGACCTAGGTCGCTTGCTTGGTTTGGCATGTCCTTGTAGGCCTCTAAGTATTCCTTCAGTTTGTTCGCTACCTCAAGGTATGGGTCCAAAGTTGTGCTTTCGAAGATTCCTAAGTAGCCTAAGAGCAGCACTGTGTAGATGGATTTTATCACATTTTCTTTGGACTGTCTTAGCGTCCTGTTAAACGCTCCGCGGCTTATTTTTGCCTTTGTTAGCCGCAATCTGGCTTTTTCGTCGTATTTCAGCGGTTTTCCCGCAGCATTTTCAGATAAAATGTCAATGAGAAGTGTTTCGAGCTGCGTTGTCGTCAGATGACTGTTTTTCGCGAGGATTTTGACAATGGGGTCATTCAGGGAGCCCATTAGCCACGCTTGTATGCCCTCTTTCAACTTCATTTTTCTGCACCCGTGTGTTCTGCGTATTGGATACACTTTCGTATACAAGCTCTGCTTTTAAGTCTGTTGGGTTTGCTGCGCCTGTCGATAGTTTCGGGAACGATAGCATTTTATGCTGGATGGAGCAATGCATAGTGAGGAGTGCTTCGTGGCTCCAAATTTTACGCCCGCAGAGCGCCTTAAACGGATAAAGCCCTCTGGAATACGCCGCTTTTTCAATTTGGCCCAGACAATGCCTGACGCCATCAATTTGAGCGTCGGCGACCCCGATTTTACACCCCCTAGGGAAGCTCTGAATCTAGGCTGGCAGGCAGCGCAGGCAGGCAAGACACACTACGCCCCTACAAATGGCATTCCAGAACTTCGTGAGGCTCTGACACGGAAAGCGGGCAGTGACTACAACCTGAGGTATGATCCAGATAGCGAGATTCTGGTTACTGTTGGTGCGACGGAAGCAATTTTCCTCGCGCTGGAGGCATTTGTGAACCCGGGTGATGAGGTGCTGATTCCAAACCCAGGATTCGTGTTGTACGAGCCAGGTGTTGTATTGACTGATGGAGTTCCAGTTTCTGTTCCTTTGCTGGAAGAGAACGAGTTCAAGCCGTCGGTTGATGACGTGACATCACTTATCACGGACAGGTCACGTGTGATGATACTGAATTACCCAAATAACCCGACTGGCGCCATTCTTTCGCATGATGAAGTTGCTGCTTTGGCAAAGGTGGCTGTTGAACGTGACCTGCTTGTGATTTCAGACGAGGTCTATGAGAAGATAATTTATGATTCTGCCAAGCACTATTGCATTGCGGCCTTCCCAGGTATGCGCGAGCGCACGCTGATTGCGAATTCCTTCTCAAAGAGTTATGCAATGACCGGTTTGCGAGCTGGATATGTCTACGGGCCTAAAGAGCTTATGGCACCTCTTTGGCTCGTCCATCAATACACTGTTGCATGCGTAGACAGCCTGATGCAGTACGTTGCACTAGGCGCACTCAAGGGCCCTCAGAACTTCGTGCAAGACATGGTTAAGGAATTCGATAGGCGCCGCATGCTGGTTTACAAGAGACTCAACGAGATTGACGGCTTCAGGTGTCCACTTCCGAAAGGAGCTTTCTACGCCTTCCCAAACATAAAGAGTTTCGGCATGTCTTCGGAAGACTTTGCAGACTTCCTGTCAAGGGAAGCCCGTGTCATTGTGGTTCCCGGATCGGCATTCGGAAGTCGTGGAGAAGGCTACATTAGAATCTCCTACGCAGCCGCTTATGAACAGCTGGAGGAAGCGCTGGAGCGCGTGGAGAAGGCAGTCAAAAAGCTCAGATAACTATGTCACAGTTTCTCTGCATTTTCCTTCAGCTTGTCAAACAGTTCAGGACGCAAGTCCCGAAGGGTCGGAACAAACGCTTCAACAGGCCTTATGTCAGCATAGTTGACCGTGCCCATTATCATGTCTTCTTTGTCATATTTTGCCTTGGCCAGAATTCTGCCGTTGGGCCCGACCAGCTTGCTTCCTCCACAGAATTGCAGGCCGTCTTCAATCCCAACCAGGTTCACGTAAGCGAGGAAAGCCGTGTTTTCTAAGGCTCTTGCGACTGTCAATGTTTCGAAGAACATCCTTCGAATCGCCGGTGACGCGGAAATGCAGACTATTAGTTGGGCTCCTTCCAAACGGGTTAGTCGGCTTACTTCGGGGAAGAAGATGTCGTAACATATGATTAGCCCGATCTTTCCGAGTTTCGTGTCGAAGGCTGCTGCTTGATATCCCGGGCGGAAGTATCTTTTCTCTTCGAAGACGCTGTGGGTTGGGAGGTACATTTTCTGATATTTCCCGATCAGCCCTTCTGGACCTACGAGGACAGCTGTGTTGTGGATTGTGGCTTGAGCTTTTTCGCTCAGTTCCGGCATGCCAAAGACGATGTACGTTTTCGTCTTTTGTGCAATCTTTTCAACTGCTTCGGTTGCTGGTCCTGGTATCGGCTCTGCCAGTTCGTATATTTCGTCTCTTACAACATAACCAGTCAATGATAGTTCAGGAAAAACTATGAGTTCAGCGCCTTGTTTTCTTGCATGCTGGGTAGTCTGCTCTATTTTTCTTATGTTGTCAGTCTTGTCTGCTCTTTTGCACTCTATCTGCGCAAGGGCAATCTTGAAATCTCCTTTCATGAATCATTCCTCTCCAAACAGTTCAAAACGGATCCCGCGGAAGCCTGAAATCCATTCCAACTGTTCGATATTCAATCTTTGCCGTTAATAGCATTCGCCTTTTGTGTTCTGCGGAGAGCCATCTACGTTTGACCTTGTCCACCAATGCACTATCGACGTGCAACTGTTTTGCTATTTCTTCTGTTTTCATGAAATGCTCCAGCCCATTAAGGATCAGGTCGAGTTGCTCGTATTCTATGCCCAGTTCCTTCTCGGCAAGTTGCCCACGCCACAGGGCTGGCGTAGACGGCTTTGCGATTATCTCTTTCGGGATTCCTATGTATCTTGCGAGCTTTCGCACTTGTGTCTTGTACAGATCCATTAAGGGTGATATGTCGGCTGCAACGTCTCCCCATTTGGTGAAATAACCCATCATCGTTTCGGATTTGTCTGAGCTTCCGCAGACCAGCATGTTCAGTTTGTTCGCGTGGTAGTAAATGTAAATCATGCGCATGCGCGCCTTGACGTTGCCGTTGCACACTTTGTCTGATGAGTCGAAGGTGGAAAATGATTTGTAAAAAGCTTGCAGGGCAGGCGTGATGTCTATTGTTTCTGTTTTGAACCCAAACTTCTTCGCAACGAAGATGGAGTGCTTGATGTCCGTAGCGTTACGGGTTTCCTTTTCGGGGAGCTGGAGGCCGAGGACCTTCTTTCCGCCTATTGCTAGGGCGGAGAGTGCTGCGACTGTACAGCTGTCAATGCCGCCTGACAATCCGAGCACTATCCCCTTTGCTCCAGACTTTTTGACGTAGTCCTTGATGAATCGCTCTATTCTCGCTTGCGCTTCTTGCCAATCTAGTTCCAAAGCGGAAGATGTCAGCTCCAAGCGGGGGCATCCTCAGTGTTCTATGGTTGTAGGCAAGTATTTAAGGACAAACATGAATATGGAACTGTGAGAACCTCAAGGAACAGAAGGATTTGGGAATGGGGCGAAGAAGGAGAAAGGTTGTTCGCATCCCCAAGAAGCATTTACCCAAATTTTTCGCTTGTCCAAAGTGTGGGAAAGAAACAGTCAGGGTTGAAATCTTTCGTGAGCAGGGCCGGGCCGTTGTAGGCTGCAGCAGTTGCGGCTTGAAGGAAGAGTTCCAGATTAAACCTGCACAAGCTGAGATTGATGTTTACTGCATGTTCACCGACAAAACCTATGGAAGTTCCAGAAAGCCATCCGCGCAGGCAGAGATAAAGAGTGCATGACTAGGCTGGTCTTTATGGTGGGTCGTATTGAGAAATATCTACTTGAAGGAATAAAGTCTGAAGGTTCCATTCATGTGACTCTGATTGACCCTGAAAAAGTGACGCCTCCACAAGCTTCAAGGGTTGCAGGCAAGGCAAAGGTAAGCGGGACCTCGGCCATAATGATTGGTGGTTCAACATTTGTGTCAGGTGCCCACTTGGACGATGTGGTCAAGGCCGTGAAACACACGGTGAAGATTCCGGTGATCCTTTTCCCGAACAACGTAACTGGCATAAGCCGCTTTGCTGATGCCATATGGTTCATGTCTCTTCTGAACTCGGTTGATCCTTACTTCTTGATCGGCGCCCAAGTGCTCGGGGCACCGCTCGTCAAGAAATATCATCTTGAACCGCTTTCTCTCGGTTACATAATCGTTGGAGAAGGTGGCACCGCAGGTGTCGTCGGCAGGGCAGTTCCAGTTCCATACGACAAACCTGAGCTTGCAGCTGCTCACGCCTTGGCAGGTCAGTATCTGGGCATGCGCTTCATATATTTGGAGGGAGGCTCTGGCGTGAAAAGACCTGTTCCTCCGGAAATGATTCGCGCTGTCAAGCATTACATTGATGTCCCACTTGTCGTTGGCGGTGGTATAAAGACCAGAGAACAGGCAGTGGCTACAGCGTCTGCCGGGGCTGACGTAATTGTCACAGGTAATGTTGTTGAAAACACTGAAGTATCCCAGAAAGTCTCGGAAATCGTTGAAGGTATCAAGCACGGCAGGACGTGAAGCGCCTTTTGACGGCTTTTGAAAACTATTTCAATGCTTTGAAAAAGGTCTTGGGAAATGATATGGTCTATGATGTTTGGCCAGATTTTGAGCCGCAGTTTGATGAACATGAATATGCCTAGACGACATTGAGGGGTCTGGGTGAAGTTCTGATACTCAATTGCGGCATATGTGACGGCCCATCTAACCTAAGACATGCGCGCTGTAAAGAATGTGTAGAGAAGAGAGGCAATATTGCCAAAGAAGCATATCAGAAGGCAACAGGCCATTTGAAGGAGAAGTGGCTTACACTGTTTTTGTGTAAAATTCACACGAAATAGACGGCACTGTACTATCAGTTTTTGATTTTTCCATGTCAGAAAACAGAAATAAACTAACACAAACACTAGCGCCTTCGGGAGAAAGGCAGAGAATTTGAACAGTGAAATGAGCGAAACATATCGACAATATGTGGAAGGACTAGAAAGCAGACTCGCCCAGCTGTATAGCTTGAGCGAGAAGGCTCGAGAGAAAGGGGTGGACCCGTCTCTCAAACCTGAATGCAAGATAGCAAAAGACCTAGCAGACCTTGTGGAAGGCCTTGTAGGACCAAAGGGCGTCGCCCTGAGCATAAGAGAGCTAAGCACAAAGCTTCCCAGAGAGGAATTAGCCTTCAAAATCGCTGAAGAAATCGTCTACGGAAAATTCGGGCACATGGAGCCGGAGCCTGCAGCCGAACAAGCAATACGGACGGCACTTGCCATCCTTACAGAGGGTCTGACAGCGGCACCTTTACAGGGCATTGCTCAAGTCAAGATTAAGACCAATCATGATCGAACGCGTTACCTTTCCATATATTTCGCAGGGCCCATGCGCTCAGCTGGCGGAACAGATCAAGCTTTAACATTGGTAGTTGGCGATTTCGTGCGCCGGCTGCTGGGGCTTGATCGCTACAAGCCTACTGAAGAGGAAATATCACGTTTCATTGAAGAGTTGCGGGTTTATCAGCGGTCTGTGACGCGGTTCCAATATCACGTTTCAGACGAAGAACTGAGAAAAGCGCTCCAATGGCTTCCGGTCGAAGTCACAGGGCCCGAGTCTGACCCAGTTGAGGTTTCATCTTTCCGAAACCTTCCTCGAGTGGAGACGAACCGCGTGCGAGGTGGAGCTCTCAGAGTCGTGAATGACGGCATCATCGGGCGATCAGCCAAAGTCTTGGCAATTGTAGACAAGCTTGGCATTCAAGGATGGGACTGGCTCGCGGAGTTTCGCAAGAAGTCTGAGAAGAAATCTGCAGGTTTTATGGATGACGTCATCGCTGGCCGTCCAATCTTTTCATTCCCGTCGAGGCGCGGCGGCTTCCGCCTGAGGTATGGTAGAGCCAGAAACACTGGCTTATCCGCGGTTGGGATTCACCCAGTTACGATGTTTGTGCTTCAAGGCTTTCTGGCCGGCGGTACTCAGCTTCGCTTCGAGCTTCCTGGGAAAGGCGGGATTGTTGTGCCAGTTGACACTATAGAGCCGCCAGTCGTCAGATTGAAGGATGGCTCGGTCACCCGCGTTTCCATGGAGACTTTCGATACAATAAAGGACACAATTGAAAGGATTCTGTTCTTGGGCGACATTTTGATTTGCTTTGGCGATTTCTTGTACAATAGCAAGAGCCTGCCACCTTCTGCATATGTTGAAGAATGGTGGGTTGAGAACCTGCGGAAGGCTCTTGCAGAAAGGTTTAGTGGGAATCTTGAAGAAACAGCAGATAATGTCAAGATTTCTGCCGAAAGACTGAAGCGCCTGTTGGAAAAACCATTCAGTGAGAAGCCAAGCATTGAAGAATCCATAGCTCTGTCATCGACGTTGCGTGTTCCCCTTCACCCCGCCTTCACCTTCTTCTGGCCAAATCTTGCGTCAACCGAAGAGATCAAGCTGTTAAGAAAATGGCTGCTCAAGTCTGCAACGCAAGAGGAGAATGGTTTCGTACGCAAGATTGTAGGAGAGAATGAAACAGCCACAAAGCGGAATCTGGAATTATTGTGCCTGCCTCACAAAGTCTTAGACGGCAAGATCGTGATCGAAGGTGAAGTTGCCTGTGCCTTTGCCTTTTGCCTCGGTCATGGGCACACTTATGATATGAATCTTGACTCAGCCAAGTCGCCTCTGGATGCCGTCTGCATGCTTTCAGGCGTGCAAGTCCGAGAGAAAGCTCCCACGTTTGTGGGTGCGCGGATGGGCAGACCCGAAAAAGCCAAGAGGCGGGAGATGAAGCCGCTTGTGCATGTCCTTTTCCCAGTGGGTTTGGCGGGAGGCTCTCACAGGGACATGGTGGAGGCGGCAAAGAAGGAGTCGACTTTCGTGGAAGTTGTTAAACGTAAATGTCCGAACTGCAAGACTTCAACTCTCAGCATAAGGTGTCCCTCCTGCGGTTCTGAAACGGTTTTGGAGAAGACTTGCCCAAGGTGCGGCAAGAGCCTGAAGGAAGACGTGTGCCCAGTCTGCAAGATTCCTGGTAACGCTTACCAAAAGCAGCTTGTCAATTTCAGAGAAGCCATCGAGAACGCAAGCAGCCGTTTGGGCGTTTCCATGCCTAAGGTCCTGAAAGGTGTCAAAGGTTTAACGAATCAGACGAAGACGCCGGAGATCTTTGAGAAGGGCGTTTTGCGTGCAAAGCATGACCTGTCTGTCTATAAGGATGGGACGATCCGTTTTGACGCTACAAACGCTCCTTTGACCCATTTTAGACCTTGTGAAATCGGGGTTTCGATTGAGAAGCTGAAGCAGCTTGGCTATGTCTATGCTGTGGATGGCACGCCTTTAGCGGATGATAGGCAGATATGTGAGCTGAAGCTTCAAGACGTCGTCATTCCCCTGAAAAGTGCAGAGTACTTAATACAAGTGGCAAGCTTCATGGATGAGCTCTTGACCAAGGTGTATGGGCTTCCGCCGTATTACGGCGTAAAGCGGATAGACGACCTTGTTGGGCATTTGATTGTTGGCCTAGCCCCCCACACATGCGCTGGCATTTTGGGCAGAATAATTGGGTTTACAAATCTAAGCCTGTGTTATGCGCATCCGGTTTGGCATTCGGCTAAGCGGCGAGATTGTGACGGTGACGAGGATACGTTGATGCTTGCGTTGGATACCCTGATTAATTTCTCTCGGGAGTACCTTCCGGCGCAGATTGGCGGGATAATGGATGCACCGTTGCTCTTGATACCTGTCGTTAACACGAAAGAAGTGCAGCGGCAGGCGCACGATTTTGATGTTGCCAGCGCTTACCCTGTTGAGTTCTATGAGAAGACGTGGGAAGGGCTGGAGTCCAGACAGGTTAGCCCGCTGATAGATCTTGTTGGCTGCAGGCTTGGAACTGAAGCACAGTTTGAGGGTTTCAACTTTACCACGCCGGTCTCGGACATCAATAGTGGAAATGCTGAGAGCGCCTACAAGCGCCTCAAGACCATGGTTGAGAAGATGAATGGTCAACTTGAGCTGGCGGAAAAGATTGAGGCTGTGGACGCTAGAAAGGTTGCTTTGAAAGTCTTGACCACACATTTTATGCGGGACATCACTGGAAACTTGCGGGCTTTCTCAACTCAGGGTTTCAGGTGCAAATCATGCAGCAAACGTTTCCGTCGTGTGCCCCTCCGCGGCAAGTGCCCAGTATGCGGTGGACAGCTAACGTTGACTGTTTATCGAGGCGGTATCGAAAAATACTTGGAGGTAGCGCAGCAGCTTGTTGAAAAGTATCATCTGCCCAACTACTATGCTCAGAGGATTTCGCTGATAAAAGACGAAATCAACGCCCTGTTTGAGAGCAAGAAGCCGAAACAAATCAGTCTGACAGACTTTGCGTGAACAAGACTTTTCTATGTAAACCATCACAAGTACTCTTGGTTAGCATGGTTAAAGAAACCTATCATCCCAAGGCTTACTTGTCAAGCATAAAGAACATCAAACGCGGTTTGAAGGCTAGAACCCAAGTGCTGAACGCGCTGGAGCAACATTCGGCTGACGCCAAAACCATTGGAGGCGAAGCAGGCATACCTTACGCAGTTGCCATGCACCACTTGAAGCTTCTGAAGTCAGAAGGAATAGTTGAGCGAAAGGGCGACAAACCCTATGTCTGGATGCTCACGGGCCTAGGACAAAAACGTCTGGTAGACTCAGGCTAGAAAGTGCATCGGCAAGGGGAATGCCCGCACTTTGGACATTTGTTGTCGTACTTGTTGAGCGCGGCTTTTTCCAAGTTAATGTCAACGACGTTTGCAAGGGAGGCCAGCCATGCAATGACATCCGCAAATTCATTCTCCAGCGAAACCTTATCGCCGGCGTGCAACGCTTCACCCAATTCCTTCACTTCATCTACAAACCAATCATACGTCCCGTCTGTGCCGCGTTTCGAGTCTCTGTGAAAGTACAAATGGCGCATCATTTGCTGAAATTCACATACGTGCATGTTTGTTCACCGCTCTGCGTTAGGAAAGAATGTGTCTGCAGTGATTCTTAATGCTTGCTTTTCCAGTCTCTGAGTATCAGATTCACAAGCCCGCCCAATCTGTCTCTGACCTTTTCTTCTTCGATCAGCGTCCCTTGCACGGAACTTTGACCGTACTCAGTCGACTGAAGCAACGCTGATGGAGGCGGGTACTTGCTATCGCGATGGTCTAAGATCACGGCGTGGTAGGCAAGATCGCCGCCGGCTGGAACATTTCCTATGACAATCAGTGCAATGATTTTGTTCAGAATTTTGTCTTTGAATTCTTCGTAGCTCTCAATTATGCCTTGGGCTCTTTCTGTGAAGGCGCAGTATAGGCCTGAGGCTTTTCCACTGTATGTTGGAACTGTGAGTACGATGATGTCTGCTTCCTTCATTTTGGTGAAGATCTGGGGGCATCGTCATGGATGGGGCATTTCTCGTCTGCTCCTCTTAAGCTGCGTGCAAAACATTCGTAGTTGCAGTGGCTGCAAGGCGTAATGCTGTACTCATAAGCGTTGACAATGCTGGTTTCGAATCCATGATCCCTAAGCTTCGTCAGGACGTACTCAACGCAGTCTAGACAGTTGCCTTTTCTCCTTGCGCTGAAGGCAATGCCCAGAGCGTTCATTGTCTTCCCATCGCTTCAGCGGATTTTTATGTACTTGTAGGCGTCAGTCGAGTTCTCGAAGCAGTAATGCACCTTTTGGTAGTCTTTTCTGAATTCCGTCACGTCGACTCTTACTTTCTCCAACGGCTCCTTGCCAATTATGACCCGCTTAACGAAATCTGCTATCACGCTCATTTCAGGCTCTTTCATTCCAAGCCTCGTGACTTCTGAAACGCCCATCCTTATGCCGCCTGGGTGCATGAAGTGTCTTCCTTCTTTGATGTCCCATGGCAACAGGTTTCTGTTTATGATAATGTTTGCTTTTTCCAATGTTTCTTCAATTGTTCCGCCGTCGCCTTGCTTGGTTATGTCAATCAAGATCACGTGGGACTGTGTGAACCCCTTATGTTCTGCCAGCACGCTGAAGCCTTTTTCGTAAAGTGCTTGGGCTAGGGCTTTGGCATTTTTCACTATCTGGCTTGCATACTCCTTTCCGAACTCGAGCATTTCAGCGCATGCAATCGTGAGTCCAGCAACAGCGTGTAAGTGGTGGTTGCTGACCATTCCTGGGAAGGTGGCCTTCTTTATCTTTTCAGCGTTCTTCTCCCATGACAGGATTCCACCGTGCTGGGGCCCGAAAAACGTTTTGTGCGTGCTTAGGCTTACCACGTCTGCGCCTTCTCTGAGCGGATCTTGGAATTGCCCGCCTGCAATCAGGCCAGCCACGTGCGCAGCATCATAGCCGACCGTGGCACCAACCGAATGGATAGATTCAACCAATTCCTTGACTGGGTGTGGGAACGGAAAGACGCTTGCGCCGAACATAACAAATTTCGGCGGTTTGCCTTTTGCGGCGAGTTCTTGGATTTTGTTTTTCGCCTTGTCAACGTCTACGTTCAGCTCCTTGTAATCTAGGGGCAAGTACTCAACAATCAAGCCTTTGACAGCACCCGCTGTGCCTCCTAGTTCTTTCTTTCCCGAGGTGATGTGTCCGCCGCATGGAATGGATAAAGCCAGCAAAGTGTCTCCAGGCTCTGTGAAGGCGGTGTACACCGCTAGATTTGCCACGACCCCTGATATCGGTCTGACATCGACAAATTCGGCGTTGAACAGTTTCTTCATAAGTTCAATACATTTGAATTCTACTTGGTCTATGAAGCGGCAGCCAGCATAAACTCGTTCGCCGGGCCATCCCTCTGCGTAGCGGTTTCCGAAGTCCGTTATGATTGCTTCGCGGACGGCTGGGCTTGGAACGTTTTCACTTGCAATGAGCGGGATGCTTTCCTGGAACCACTTATGATGTTGTTGGAGAAGGTCAAACACGTGGTTATATTCATCTTTAGGAGTCGGCATGATAAACACCTTCTTGTATCACACTATCATCGTTCGAAAATAAAAACTCTTTTAGGACAACGCAACATTAATAATGGACGAAACGTTACGCTTCAAGCGGTAAGAGCAAGAGAAGGTTCAGGCATGAGCAAGAAAAAGAAAGAGAAGGCATCACCGATGCCTGCTGCAAGCGCCGGACTGCTCAGGTTCTTTGAAGAAGAAACCGAAGGCGTCAAGGTTAGGCCTGAATTGCTCGTGGTTTTCGCAGTGGTATTGATAATCGTGTGTGTCTTGGCACAGATTTTCTTCTAAGCTCGACAGTTTTAATGACGAGCAGGGGGATGCAAAACCTCTATCCGCTGAACGGAGTTAAGGTGGACGAAAATCTCACTTCTGTCTTCTCTGCTCGCGACCTGAGGTATGGGCTGAGCAATGGTTGCTCGGAGCGTCACAGCTTCGGCGTCTGAAAGCCATATTCCTGCCGGTTCACGCGTCACCGCCATCAATGTCCCTTCAAAACCATAGGAAGGATCCAAGATCACTCGTATCTTCTTCTCCAGATTCTTCTCAAGCATGTGAAATATCGTGGGCGGGATGCTTGGCTCTGGCATAACGTTCGCAAAACCTTATAGCTGGTGTTTTAGAGATAAAACAGTTGCTCTTATTAAGGTATTGTTGAGGCCATGTTGCACTGAAGGCTGTGGTTCAGCTCATAGCCTGCCATTTTACAGTGTTTATGTCAAAACCGCAGAGGTACTCGTGGTAATAATTATGCGGAGAATGTTTCAAATTCATGATTGTGTTTTCCAAAATTCACGACACTTTAATATGCCTGATGTTCTCTTTTTCAGTCTTCACTTAGGTGGATGGGTCTGACAACAGAAGATTCACTGAGTCAAACGATTGACAGGGCGGTCAAACGGTATTCATCATTATTCAAGCTTCCGTCATATGCGAGAGTCGTCGTGCTTTTGGCTTTGATCTGCATAGGCGGCGGGCTGATCTCTACTGCGGCGCTTTTTCCTTCTGTAGAGGGCTTGCTCAGCGGGTTGCTGCTCGGGTCTTCTCTGTTCCTTCTGAATTTAGTGTCGAGTTATGTCATAAGCACGCTGGTTTTGAGGGGAGACGCCATATATGATTTGAGAAGGACTGTTGCACTTTCTCTTTTCTGTTGGATGATGTGGCTCATTTTCATTATCATGGGCGTTGCCGCTGCCATACCCTTCGGGTTAAGATGGTGGGTTAGGCTTTGCCTTTTAGGGTTCGCAGCGGTGGTGATTCTACGTTTGATCGTGTTCGATTCTACGTCCAGCAAGAGTTACGGGAGGCGCCTCATCGCTTCTCTGCTTCAGCCGTTCGCCTGCGCGATTCCGTTTCTGGTGTTCTGGGCAGCGATTCCTTATCCTCTTACAGCTTACATGTTGCTGTACTTCGTCTTTTCACTCGGGGTAAGCATTGCTGCAAGCCACTTCCTCCTATCCACTTTAAACCGTGTTGGCCAGCAGACACTTGGAGTTCCGTCCATGTCTCTTCTGAAGGCGTTTCTGCTCAACTGGATAATGGACTTGAATGCTCCGCTTGAAGAGCTTCTGGAGAATCTGGGAGAGGAGCAAGACGTCGAAG